>JBPCKX010000098.1:0-10898 GCA_051003875.1 Thermoleophilaceae bacterium | reverse complement strand
TGTCCAGCACGACGCGGTTCACCTGGCGGATCTCGTTGATCATGCGGGAGGCGATCCGCTCGAGCAACTCGTGGGGCAGCCGCGCCCAGTCGGCGGTCATCGCGTCGTCGCTGGTGACCGCGCGGATGACGACGACGTAGCCGTAGGTCCGCTCGTCGCCCTGGACGCCGACGGTGCGCAGGTCGCCCGGCAGGACGCAGAAGGACTGCCACAGCTCGCGGTACATGCCCGCGCCGCGGATCTCGTCCTGGAGCACGTGGTCGGCGTCGCGGAGGATCTCGAGCCGCTCCTTGGTTACCTCGCCCCCGACGATCCGGATGCCGAGCCCCGGCCCCGGGAAGGGCTGGCGCCACACGAGCCGCTCGGGCAGCCCGAGCTCGAGCCCGACCCGCCTGACCTCGTCCTTGAAGAGCGCGCGCAGCGGCTCGACCAGCTCGAACTCGAGGTCCTCGGGCAGGCCGCCGACGTTGTGGTGGGACTTGATCGTGGCGGCGCCGCTGCCGCCGCCGGACTCGATCACGTCCGAGTAGAGCGTGCCCTGCACGAGAAAGCGCGGGTTGCCGAGCTTGAGCGCCTCCTCCTCGAAGACGCGGATGAACTCCGCTCCGATCGCCTTGCGCTTGGCCTCCGGCTCGCTCACCCCCGCGAGCCGCTCGAGGAAGCGGCGCTCGGCGTCGACCGCGATCAGCGGAACCTTGAAGCTGTCGCGAAAGGCCGCGATCACCTGATCGCCCTCGTTCTTTCGCATCAGGCCGTGGTCGACGAACACGCAGGTGAGCTGGTCACCCACGGCACGGTGCACGAGCAGCGCCGCGACGGACGAGTCGACGCCGCCCGAGAGGCCGCAGATGACGCGCCCGTCCCCGACCTGCTCGCGGATCGACCGGATCTGCTCCTCGGCAACCGATGCGGCGTCCCAGGAGCGCTCGCAGCCGCAGATCTCCTCCAGGAAGCGCGTCAGGATCTGCGTTCCGTAGGGGGTGTGGACGACCTCGGGATGGAACTGGATCCCGTACAGCCCGCGCGCCGCGTCCTCGAAGGCCGCCACCGGCGACTCGCTCGAGGAGGCGAGCGCCGTGGCACCCGGCGGGGGCTCGAAGACGGTGTCGCGGTGGCTCATCCAGCAGCTCTGCTCGGCCGGCAGCCCGGCCAGCAGGCGGCCGTGCTCGGAGACGGTGAGCCGGGAACGGCCGAACTCGCCGACCTTCGCCTCCTCGACGCGGCCGCCGAGCCGCAGCACCATCGCCTGCATGCCGTAACAGATGCCGAGCACGGGAACGCCCAGCTCGAGCAGCTCCGAGCGAAGCGCCGGAGCGCCGTCGCCGTAGACGGACGCGGGCCCTCCGGAGAGGATCAGGCCGCGCGGCGCGCGCGCGCGGATCTCGTCGAGACTCGCGTCGTGGGGCAGCAGCTCGCTGAAGACGCCGCACTCGCGTACCCGGCGGGCGATCAGCTGCGAGTACTGGCCGCCGAAGTCGAGGATCAGGACCTCGTCCATGGTCCGCGCCGCCGCGGCGAGCGGATCGGGCACCTCCAGCGCCCGGGCCACCGCTACTCCACTAGCCGCGGATCGGCGGCGGGCGGGTGGGAGCCGTTGGTCACGCCGTCGGACGCGGGCGCCGCGCTCGCGGCCGACTGGGATCCCATCCCGATCGCCTGATCGCGCTGGAGCTGCTTGCCCTCCGTCTGCAGCGAGGGCGCCACCAGCAGCTCCGCGCGGTGGAAGGAGGGGATGTCCTCATAGCCGGTCGTGGCCATCGCGGTGCGCAGCGCCCCCATCAGGTTGAAGGTGCCGTCGTTCTCGTGCGCGGGACCGAGCAGGATCTGCTCGAGCGACCCGTTCTGGGTCGTCATCACACGCGCCCCGCGCGGGAGTTCGGGGTGGAACGTGGCCATCCCCCAGTGGTAGCCGTGGCCGGGCGCCTCGTAGGCGCGCGCGAGCGGCGAGCCGATCATCACGGCGTCGGCACCGCAGACGAAGGCCTTGGCGATGTCGCCGCCGTTGCGCATGCCGCCGTCGGCGATCACCTTCACGTACTCACCCGTCTCGAGCATGTGCTGCGAGCGCGCGGCCGCGACGTCCGCGATCGCCGTCGCCTGCGGGACGCCGATTCCGAGCACGCCACGGGTGGTGCAGGCGGCCCCGGGGCCGACGCCGACGAGCACCGCGTTGGCGCCGGTTCGCATCAGGTGCAGGCCGCTCGGATAGGAGGCGCAACCACCGACCACCACGTGCACCGGCACTTCACGCGTGAACTCCTTCAGGTTCAGCGGCGGCCTCGACTCGTCGGCCGAGACGTGCTCGGCGGAGATCACCGTGCCCTGGATGACGAGGATGTCGAGGCCCGCCTCGATCGCCGTCTCGTAGTGCATGCGCACGCGCTGGGGCGTGAGCGAGGCCGCACAGACGACGCCCTGGTCCTTGATCTCGCGGATCCGCCGGGCGATCAGCTCCGGCTTGACGGGCTCGAGGTAGATCCGCTGCATCTCGGCGGTGGCGCTCTCCTTGTCGAGCCCGGCGATGCGCTGGAGCTGCTCCTCGGCGTCCTCGTAGCGGCAGAAGATGCCCTCGAGGTTGAGCACCGCGAGCCCCCCGAGCCCCCCGATGATCCCCGCCGTGCGCGGCGAGACGACGCCGTCCATCGCCGAGGCGAGCAGCGGCAGCTTGAACTGGTACAGCCCGAGCTCCCAGCTGATGTCGATGTCGTCCGGATCGCGCGTGCGGCGCGAGGGCGGAATGGCGATGTCATCGAAGCCGTAGGCGCGACGGCCCTTCTTGCCTCGACCGATCTCAACTTCCATTGCGGCATCCTAGGTTCGGCGGCGGACGAAACCTGACCTTACAGGCTTAGCCTGATTCCACCGTCGGCTGCTCGGTGCAGTCGACCTCGGCCTCGAGCCGCGTGGCGGCGCGCGGATCGAGCACTCCCGCACCGAAGTGCTGGGTCGACTCGGCGCCGCAGGCCACGCCGAAGCGCAGGCACTCCTCCTCGGAGCGGCCGTCGTATCGCGCGGCGACGTAGCCGGCGAGGAAGGCGTCCCCGGAGCCGACCGAGGAGACCGGCTCGAGCGGCTCGAGCGTCGCGTGGTAGAGGCGGCGCGGGCGCGCCGGGTCGTTGTCGTCCCCGACGAGCGCGAGACAGCCGTCGTCGAGGGTCATGATCGCCTCCGCGGCGCCCAGCTCGACCATCTCGCGGATCGCGGTGCGACGGTCCTCGCCGTCAGCGAACTCGTGACCGACGAGCTCCTCGGCCTCGCGCTCGTTCGGTGTCACGACGCTCGGAGCGACGCGCGTCGCGAGCCGCAGCGGCTCGCCCTCGGAGTCGAGCACGGTCGTCACCCCAAGCCGACGCATCTCCTCCACGAGACGCGCGTAGAGGTCGGGCTCGACGCCTCTGGGAAGGCTCCCCGAGAAGACGCACATCGCGGCGCCCTGCGCCAGGTAGAGCAGCTTCTCGACGAACAGCTCCAGCTCGGCCTCGGAGACCGAGGGCCCGCGCTCGTTGATCTCGGTCTGCTCGCCGGAGGTCGGATCGACGACCGCGGTCGACATGCGCGACTCCTCGCCGATGCGGACGAAGTCATTCAGGATCGCCTCTTCGGTGAGCTGCTCGATGATGCGCGTGCCGGTGGGCCCGCCCGCGACGCCGGTGGCGATCACGGGCTGGTCGAGCGCCTTCAGCGCGCGTGCCACGTTGACCCCCTTGCCGCCGGCCATCGAGGTCTGCTCCACGGCGCGGTGACGCCGCCCGGGCCGAAAGTTCGGCACCGCGAGGGTCTTGTCGATCGCCGCGTTGAGCGTGACGGTGATGATCATGTCGTTGGGTCCGGGCGCTCGGCACTCGCTTCGGCTCGTGCCCGCGCTCTGCGTTCTTGCGCGCGGTCACGAGCACGCCGCCGCGATTGCAGCCGCCCCGCCGCCAATACGCCAACGGACACGATGACCGCAAGCAGCAGCAACGTCAAGGGCAATCCGAGATCGGCGACCACGATCCGCAGCGCGCCGGCGCCCGGCACCTCGGCGGCCGTGACGAGCGGAACGCGGGCCACGGTCCGCTTTCCGCGCACGACGGTGACGCGTCCGACGCGGGCGCCCGCCGGCAGCTCGCCTGCCAGCTCGTCGGGCGCGTCGACCCGCCGCACGACACGGACGCCGCGCCGGGCGACGACGCGCAGGTCCCGCGCCGGCACGAGCTCGACCCGCTCGTCGCGGTGCGCGACGTCCGCCGTCGCGAGCGCCCTGCCCGAGTCGAGCGCCTTCACGCGCCGGAAGCGCCCCAGCCCGTAGCGCAGCAGCGCGAGCGTGTCCGCGTCCCGGGCGGCTTCGCTGGGCTCTCCCAGGACGACGCTGATGACCTGCTGCTTGAGCGGCCCGCGCGCCGCCCCCACGAGCACGTAGCCGGCGTTGCGCGTGTAGCCCGTCTTCACGCCGTCGACGAACGGATACTGCGCGATCAGGTCGTTGCGGTTGTCGACCACCCGCGGGCGCGCGCCGGACTCGAGCACGGCCGACGGGGAGTCGACGATCTTCGCGAAGCGCGCGTTGCCGAGCAGCAGCCGCGCGAGGCGGGCGAGGTCGCGCGCGGTCGAGTAGTTCGCCGAGTCGTCGAGGCCGACGGGGTTGGCGTAGCTCGTCCCCGCCAGGCCGATCCTCTTCGCGCGCTCGTTCATCGCGCGCACGAACGCGGCCCGCGAGCCGGAGACGCCCTCGGCGATCGTGACCGCGGCGTCGTTGGCGCTCTCGAGCAGGAGCGCCTCGAGCAGGTCGTCGACGCGCATCCGCTCCCCGGGCTTCAGGTCGATCTTCGACTCCACCGCCAGCGCGCGGTAGACGGGGGCCGTGTAGACGGCGTCCGGCTTCGCGCGCTCGAGCACGAGCAGGGCGGTCATCAGCTTCGTGGTGCTCGCGATCGCCCTGCGCCGATCGGGCCCGGACTGCAGGATCACCGCGCCGTCGCGAGCGTCGATGAGTATCGCCGAGGCCGCCTGCAGGTCGGGGATCGCCCGGGTGGGACTCGCCCCCCCGACCGCACCCTGCCCGGAGGCGCCCTGCGGAGAGCCGGCGACCGGGAGCAGCGCGAGAGCGGCGGCGAGAGCGACCTTCAGGGCAAGCGGGCGGCCCCTCACTCGCGCAGCTTGATCTTCTGCCCGGCCACGAGCGCCTGCGGATCGATGTCGGGGTTCAGCTCCTGCAGGACGTCCACCTCGACGCCGGATTGCTCGGCGATCTTGCTGAGCGTGTCGCCGGTCTTCACGGTGTAGCGGGCGCGCCGCTCCGGCGAACGCGTCTGGCTCTCGGGCCGCTCGGGTGTGGCGCGCCGGCCGACGTCGGGGGCGGCGGTGCCCGAGCCGTCGTCGGCGCCTCCCGAGCCGAGGACGATCAGGGCGACCGCCAGCGCGACCACGAGCAGCGCCAGGGGGGCGAGCAGGCGGGTGGGGCTGCGGGCGCTGTTCGGGGGCATCGGTGGCTCGGATCCGCCGCGGAGAATAGATGGTCGCCCGGCCCACCAAGCGCACTACTCCGCAGAGATACCGCCGCCACCCGGTCCACCGATCGGGGACCCGGCCCAGGGAGATCGCGCAGCTATCCTCCTGCTCGATGTCCCTGCTCGTTTCAAGGCCCGACCGCAGGCGCCGCGCGACGGCGACGCTCGGCCGACGCCGCAGAGGCCGACGAGACGTCGTGAGCCCCACCAATCACCCACCGCGAGACGAGGAGCATCGATGACCATCGAGGCACACCAGATGGAGACATGGATCGGCACCGAGGCGCGCGACGCCGCCGGCGAGAAGGTCGGCAAGATCGAGGACATCTACTTTCACGGGTCGGACGCGCTCCTGGCGGGCATCCGCAGCGGCCTCGCCGGCCGCAAGCACAGCGTCGCGTCGCTCCAGGGCGCATCGGTCGCCCGCGACGGCGTGCAGCTCGCGTGCGGGCCGGATGCCATCGTCAGCACCGACGGCGGTCCACCCACCAGGGAGCAGCTCCACACGCTCACGACCCACGATGAGCGGCTCGCGCGGCTGGAGCCCGACCAGCTCGAGGGCCACAAGGCCCGCCAGGAGCGCTTGGAGGCGCAGGCCGAGGCGCGGGCCAGGGCCGACGAGCTGGAGAAGGAGGCACGGCGTCGCGCCGAGGAGGAACAGAAGGCGACCGCCGAGGCACGCGATGCAGCCGCCGCGGCCGACGACGCCCGCCACGAGCGGGAGCGCGCCGAGGCGGAGATGCGGCAGGTGAGGCGCGATGCCGAGGACTGATCGCCGGGGCTGAGCCGAGCCTGGGGCCTCGCCGGGCGCTGAACGACCGCAGGCCTCAGCGGCCCGCGCCCCGGGGCGGGCCGGTCATCCCGCTCCAGGTAAGCGCCCGCAGGTCCTCCGCCGCCTGCGCCGCGGCGGCCGGAGGATCTCCGCCGCGCCGCGCGTGCGCGTCGACCAGCGACCTGGACGCCGTCACGAGCCCCGCGGCCGGGTGAGGGGCGAACGCGGCGTCGAGCCCCTCTCCGCCGGCGCCCTGAGCGCCGACCCCGGGCAGCAGGAAGATCGCGGCGGGCATCAGCTCGCGCAACCGCGCGAGGCGCTCCGGGCGGGTGGCTCCGGCGACCGCGCCGATGAGCGAGAGCCCGCAGGCTCCCGTCAGCTCGGCGCCGAGTGACTCCACGAGCGCCGCCACCCGCTCGTGCAGCGGCGCACCCCCCGCCTCGAGATCCTGCAGGTCCGACGCGCCCGGGTTCGACGTGCTCACGAGCACGAAGCAGCCCGCTCCGGCCGCCGACGCGGCGGCGACGAGCGGCTCGAGCGAGTCGCGCCCGAGCAGCGGGTTCGCGGTGAAGGCGTCGGCTGCGAGCCCGTCGACCGCGCCGTACGGGCCGGGCGTCGAGCCGACGAGGCCCTGTGCGTAGGCCGCGGCGGTGACGGGGACATCGCCGCGCTTGCCGTCGGCGATCGCGAGCAGGCCGTGCTCCCGAACGGTCGCGCGAACGTCTGCGAGCGCCTGCCAGCCAGGCGCGCCGAGGCGCTCGAAGCAGGCGAGCTGAAGCTTGACCGCGACGCAGGCGGGGCCCGCCGCCTCGATCGCGGCGGAGCAGTGGCGCGCCACGGCGCGCGCCGTGCGCTCGGCGACGGTCCCGCCATGGTCGCTCTGCGCCAGCGCGACCGGCCAGAGTGCGGCGGGGTCGGGGTCGAGACCCAGGACGACCCGGCTGCGGCGCTCCTCGACGAGCGCCGCCAGCCGGTCGGCGAAGTGCGCCGCGCGCCCGATCGCCACCGCTTCTTCGGTGGCCTAGCCCACTAGCTCTTGACGGCTTTCTTCAGCGCGGAGCCGGCGGAGAAGCGCGGCACGCGGCTGGCCGCGATCTGGATCTTCTCGCCAGTCTGGGGATTGACCCCCTGCCTGGCCCCGCGGTCAGCGACGGAGAACTTGCCGAAGCCGGTGAAGCTGATCTCCCCTCCCCGCTTGAGGGTCTCCTCGATGACCTGGAGCATCGCATCGACGGCGTCGCCGGCGTCGCCCTTCGAGAGCTTCGACTCCGCAGCCACCTGATCGACGAATTCGGACTTCGTCACCTTCTCCTCCTTGGAATGGGGAAACAGACCCCGCAACCTAACAACGAGCGCGGACGACCGGGGTGAAGCGGGCGCCGGAGGGCAGCTCGCGGGGAGCGCAGGCCGCTATTTGCGAGGTTCCGGCGGCTCCCGGGGGGCCCGGGCAGGAGGCACGGTGGGCCGCCGCGGCCAACGCCGGCCCGCCCCGCCCCTCGGACAACGCCGGTCCGGCCCCGCGCCTCAGGAGCCGGAGACGGACATCTCCCCGATCAGCAGCGGCGAGGCTCTCACGCTGCCCGCCAGCGGCATCCAGCGGCTCTCGGAGCCCACGGCGGCGACCGCGCTGAGCATGGAGACGAGGTCGCTCGCGATCGTCATCTCGCGGACCGGCGCAGCGAGCTCCCCGTTCTCGATCAGGCGCCCGACCGCTCCGACCGAGAAGGTCCCCGAAACGGGATTGACGCCCGAGTGCAGCCCCGCCACGTCGGTCACGTAGAGACCGTCGCCGGCCTGTGAGACCAGCTCCTCGAGGCTCGCCCGCCCCGGCTCGATCAGCAG
The DNA here is from genome assembly GCA_051003875.1 of Thermoleophilaceae bacterium. GTDB lineage: Bacteria > Actinomycetota > Thermoleophilia > Solirubrobacterales > Thermoleophilaceae > JAAYBF01. Next base: position 2,798 of record JBPCKX010000098.1, on the reverse strand, counting down.
GTTCGTCGTTCCAACGACGGGCGGGGCGCGGTAGGAGCCGCGGCCGGCGTTGGCGGTGGAGGGACGACCGTCCTTGCGCCCGGTGCGGGCGTCGTAGAGGTAGCCGGCGAGACGGCCGCTCTCGATCAGAGCAGTGCGACGGGTCGCCGAGCCCTCGCCGTCGAACGGTGCGCTCGCGGGCCCAGCGGGGTCGCGCCCGTCGTCGGCGAGCACGAAGGCGGGCTCGGCCACCGACTCGCCCTCGCGCCCCGCGAACAGCGAGCGACCCCGCTGCACCGCGTCCGCCGAGAGCATCGACCCGATGAAGCCCGCGAAGGAGGCAGCCACGAAGGAGTCGAGCACCACCGGGCAGCGGCTGCTCGGCGCCTGGCGCGCCCCGCGCAGGGCGAGCGCGCGGTCGGCCGCCTCCAGTCCGATCGCCTCCGGGTCGAGCTCGCCCGGGTGACGCCCCAGCCCGATTCCGACGCCGGTCATCAGATCGTCGCCCTCGCCGGCGAACGCCGACGCGTACGACCACGCCCCGCTCGCCGAGTAGGAGGCCGAGAACCCACGCGAGTTGGCGATCGCGGCGCTGCCGTGCTCATCGGAGAAGGCGGTCTCCTCGACCTGGGTGACCCCGGAGCGCGAGCGCGCGGCGCGCTCGACCGCCAGGGCCAGGTCGATCTTGCGCTCGGTCGTCCAGCGCGCCGCCTCGGGGGACTCGAGCCCCGGAACCGGGGTGGCCCCGAACTCCGCCGGGAGCCCGCCGTGCTCGTCGGGGTCGGACACCGCGGCCGACGCGTGGGCGGCGGCGCCGAGAGCCGCGATGCCGCGCTGCGAGAGGTCCGTGCCGTAGGCGTAGCCCGAGCGCCCGTCGAGGAACGCGCGGATCCCGATGCCGCTTTCGCCGGCGTCGCTGAGGCTCTCGACGGCGCCCTCGTAGACCTTGATCTCGCGGCTCAGCGACTCCTCGCACCATCCCTCGGCATCGCTCGCACCGGCGGCGAGCGCCGCCTCGACCCCTGCTCGTGCGAGCTCCTCGAGCGTCACGAGGCCGTGCCTCCGACGGTCAGCTCGCGGATGCGGACGTGCGGCTGGCCGACTCCGGCGGGCACCTGCTGGCCGCCCTTGCCGCAGTAGCCGGTCGCGATGCGCAGATCGCCCGCGATGCCGTCGAGGGCCGCGAGCGCCTCGACCCCGTTGCCGACGAGCGTGGCCCCACGCAACGGCGCCGTGACCTCGCCGCCCTCGATCAGGTAGCCCTCGGAGATCCCGAAGACGAAGTCGCCGGTTGCGGGCTCGACCTGCCCACCACCGAAGGAGACCGCGTAGACCCCCCGGTCCACGCCGGCGATCAGCTCCTCGGGCGTCGCCTCGCCGGGCGCGAAGTAGGTGTTCGTCATGCGCGGGATCGGCAGGTGCCGGAAGGACTCGCGGCGCCCGTTCCCGGTCGAGGCGACCCCGTCGACACCAGCGCGGATCAGGTCGTAGAGAAAGGAGACGAGCCGCCCGTCCTCGATCACGGTCGTGCGCTGGGTGGGGGTCCCCTCGTCGTCGATGCCGTCGCTGCCCCACTCACCCTCGCGGCGGCCGTCGTCGTAGGCGGTCACGCCGGCCGGGGCGAGCCGCTCGCCGAGCCGCCCGGCGTAGACGCTCGCGCGCTTCTGGACGGCGTCCGACTCGAGGCCGTGGCCGACCGCCTCGTGCAGGAGCACGCCGCCGAAGCCGTTGCCGACGACCACCGGCAGCCGCCCCGTGGGAGCGTCGACGGCATCGAGCAGCGTCAGCGCCTTGCGCGCGGCCGAGTCCGCCACGGCCTCCGCGTCGCGCCCGAGCAGCTCGAACCCCGCATGCCCCCCGCGGGTGTCGGCACCCGTCTCCACCCGCGGTCCGTCGCGGACCCCGGCGCGGCGGGCGACGACCTGGGTCGAGAGGCGGGTCCGGGTGCGATCGTCGGAGACGGCCAACCCGTCGGAGTTGTAGATCTCCACGCGCCGGCGTCCCTCGGCGTAGCCGACGGTCACCTGCGTCACCTCGGCGCCGGCGGCGCGCGCGCGCTGATCGCAGGAGCGCAGCAGATCGGCCTTGCGCGCGGCCTCGACCTCCTCGGGCCGCTCGAGGACGGGATGCCCGTCGGCCGCGCGCAGGGCCGCGAGCCGCTCCGGGACGCGCGCATCGCCGCGCACCGCGTCGGCGACCGAGCCGGCCACCCGCAGCAGCCCCTCTTCCTCGAGCCCGTCGACGTAGCCGAAGTAGCTCGCCTCGCCGCGCACGACCCGCACCGAGGCGCCCCGCTCGGAGCCACCCCGGGGACGCTCGACGCGCCCGTCGTCGAGCGAGACGGCAAAGCCCTGACGGTCCTCGACGTAGAGCTCGCCGATATCGCCGCCGCGTCGCAGCGCGCGCTCGAGCACGCGCGCCGCGAGCCCCGGATCGACCATCGTCATCGCTGGGAGTCCTCGTCCCGAGCCGCGCGGCGGGCGCGCGCGCGGTCGCGACGGCTACCCCCGTCCGCCTCGTCGACGAGGGCCGTCATCCGCTCTGCCAGCTCGATGATCCGGTCCTGGCCCTTGGCACCCGGTGCGAGGATGCGCGGCTCACCGGGGCGAGCATAGAGAACGACCCGCGGCTCGCGCTCGCGCTGGCGCCGGCGGACCCCGGCGGCGACGTCCTCGGCGACCGCGGTCGCCCGCCCGATCGCTCCCTTGGCGGGCTCCCCCACGCTGCGCGCTCCAGCTCTAACATCGTCTGGCGCAGATCGTCCCGCACCAGCGCGGGGAGCGCCAGCCGGCGCGCGCCACCCGGGAACGTGTGCCGTC
>JBPCKX010000097.1:0-27135 GCA_051003875.1 Thermoleophilaceae bacterium | reverse complement strand
GGATTAGGTATATTGGGGAGCCCTCCCCGGCCTGACCCCCTTTTCTGAGGAGCCTTCCCCCATGGAGCCCACCACCGCCACCGGCCGTCGCGGCTCGCTCGAGAACCCCGAGGTCCTCGAAGACGTCCCGGGACACATCATCCCGATCCTCGAGCACGAGTTCGACGACTTCGACACCGAGGCGACCAAGTTCCTCGACGGCCAGACGCCGGAGAACGAGTTCATCGGCTTCCGCCTCAAGCAGGGCGTCTACGGGCAGCGCCAGGCCGACGTGCAGATGATTCGGGTGAAGCTGCCCTTCGGCGGCATCACGCCCGACCAGCTCGACGCGTTCGCCGACGTCATCGAGAAGTACGTGCCGCTCAACAAGGGCCACGTCACCACCCGCCAGAACATTCAGATCCACCACATCCCGCTGCCGGCGATGACCGAGCTGCTGCGCGAGATCTCGGACTCGGGGCTGTCCTCACGCGAGGGCTGCGGCAACACCGTCCGCAACGTCACCGGCGACCCGTGGGCCGGCGTCTGCGACGACGAGCCCTTCGACGTCACCCCCTACGCGGGCGCCTACGTGCGCTACTTCGTCCGCCACCCCACGACGCAGCTGATGCCGCGCAAGATCAAGACGGCGTTCACCGCCTCCGACGCCGACCGCGCGATCACCGGCATCCACGACATCGGCTTCATCCCGCGCCTGCGCGACGGCGTCAGGGGCGTGGAGCTGCGCGTCGGCGGCGGCACGTCGATCATGCCGCGCGTCGCCCCCACGCTGTACGAGTTCGTCGAGCTGGACAACGGCGACTACCTCAGGGTCACCGAAGCGGTCTTGCGCATCTTCGACCGCCAGGAATGGCTGCGGGCAAACCGCGCCCGCGCGCGGATCAAGGTGCTGATCGACAAGATCGGCATCGACGCGTTCCGCGACCAGGTCGAGGAGGAGCTCGCGGGCGACTGGGTCTCAGAGCGCGACTTCGACCCGACCGAGATCGCCTTCGCCCACGACGAGGAGGCGAACGCGCCCGCCGCCGGCGCCTTTCAGAGCCCCAACGGCGACGTCTCCGAGTTCGAGCGCTTCCGGCGCGACAACGTGCAGCCCCAGCGCCAGGCGGGGTTCTCGACGGTCGAGGTCAAGGTCTACCGCGGCGACCTCACGCCCGCGCAGTTCCGCGGGCTCGCGCAGATCATGCGCGATTACTCGGGCGGCTACGCGCGCACGACCGTGCAGCAGAACCTCGTCCTGCGCTGGGTGCGCGACGAGGCGGTCTACGAGGTCTGGCGCACGCTCGCCACGCTCGGGCTCTCAGACGCCGGCCCGCGCACGATCGTCGACACCGTGAGCTGCCCCGGGACAGATAGCTGCAAGCTCGGGATCACCAGCTCGATGGGTCTCAACGCGGCACTCGCCGAGCGGCTCGAGTCGATGCAGATCGAGGACGAGCTGACCAAGCGCATCCACGTGAAGATGTCGGGCTGCCCGAACGGCTGCTCACAGCACCACATCGCCAACATCGGCTTCACGGGCGCCTCGATCAAGGTCGGGGACAAGACGATCCCCGCCTACATCCCGCTGCTCGGCGGGCGCCACGAGAACGGCGAGGTCGTCTACGGCACGCGCCTGAAGTCGCGCCTTCCCTCAAAGCGCGTGCCCGACGCCGTCGAGCGCTGGGTGCGCTTCTACGAGGCGGAGCGCAACGACGGCGAGGAGTTCACCGCGTTCGTCGAGCGAATCGGGCCCGAGCGCTTCACCGAGCTTGTGAAGGACCTCTCGCTGCCGGTCGAGTTCAACGTCGAGAACATGGGCTTCTTCATGGACTGGAGCCGCGACGACATCTACCAGGTGGTCCGGGGCGAGGGGGAATGTGCGGTATGAGAGCCTCGGTGCATTCCGCGCTGCTGTCGTCGCTGCGCCGCTACAACTGATGGCCGTCGCGGCCCCGCCGGACGTGGAGCGGCTGAGCGCCGAGGAGGTGCTCGCGCACATGGTCGAGCGTTTCCACCCGCGGCTCGCCGTCGCCTGCTCGTTTCAGAAGGAGAGCTCGGTGATCATGGACATGCTGCTGAGGATCGAGCCCGGGGCGCGCTTCTTCACGCTCGACACCGGCGTGCTCTTCCCCGAGACCTACGACCTCTGGCGCAGGCTCGAGCAGCGCTACGGGGTCACCGTCGAGGTCCACCAGGGGCCGAGCCTCGCGCGCCAGGCGAGCCTCTACGGCGGCGAGCTCTGGAAGCGCGAGCCGGACAAGTGCTGCGAGCTGCGCAAGGTCAAGCCGCTGACCGAGGCGCTGACAGACGTCGACGCTTGGATCTCCGGGCTGCGGCGCGACCAGTCGCCCGCCCGCGCCGCGACGCCGAAGCTAGCCTGGAACGAGAAGAACGAGCGTTGGAAGGCGAACCCGCTGGCCGACTGGAGCGAGCAGGACGTGTGGCGCTACATCGCCGAGCACGACGTCCCCTACAACGACCTCCACGACCGCGGCTACGCCTCGATCGGCTGCACGCACTGCACATTGCCCGGCAACGGCCGCGAAGGGCGCTGGGCGCAGACGGGCATGGTCGAGTGCGGACTGCACTGACCACCGCCCGCGCCACTACTCTATCCGGCGTGGACTACGAGGTCTCCCACCTGCGCGAGCTCGAGTCCGAGGCGATCCACGTCATGCGCGAGGTGGCCGCCGAGGTCGGGCGCGCGGTGCTGCTCTTCTCCGGCGGGAAGGACTCCGTCGTGTTGCTGCGGCTCGCGGAGAAGGCATTCCACCCCGCGCGCTTCCCGTTCGCGGTGATGCACGTCGACACCGGGCACAACTTCCCCGAGGTGCTCGAGTTCCGCGACCGCCGCATCACCGAGCTCGACGCGCGCCTGATCGTCGCCAGCGTGCAGGACTCGATCGACGCCGGCAGGGTCGTCGAGGAGACCGGGGCGCGCGCCTCGCGCAACCGGCTTCAGACCGTCGCCCTGCTCGACGCGATCACCGAGCACGACTTCAAGGCCGCGTTCGGCGGCGCCCGGCGCGACGAGGAGCGCGCGCGAGCGAAGGAGCGCATCCTCTCCTTCCGCGACGACTTCGGCGGCTGGGATCCCAAGGCGCAGCGCCCGGAGCTGTGGAGCCTCTACAACGCCCACATCAACGGCGGCGAGCACATGCGCGTGTTCCCGCTCTCGAACTGGACCGAGCTCGACGTCTGGCAGTACATCCGCGAGGAGGCGCTCGAGATCCCCGCGATGTACTTCGCCCACACGCGCGAGGTGTTCGCGCGCGACGGGATGCTCTACGCGGTGTCCCCCTTCGTGGAGCTGCTGCCGGGCGAGACCACCTTCGAGGACTCCGTCCGCTACCGGACCGTCGGCGACATGAGCTGCACCGGCGCGGTGCGCTCGGAGGCGGCAACGCTCGACGAGGTCGTCGCCGAGATCGCCGCCACGCGCATCACAGAGCGCGGCGAGACCCGCGCGGATGACCGTTCCTCGGAGGCGGCGATGGAGGACCGCAAGCGCGAGGGGTACTTCTAGGTGGCCGCGTCCGCTGCCACCAACGGCGCCGTCACGGCCGACGCGCGACCCTCGGAGCTCGTCCGGCTGGCGACGGCCGGCTCGGTCGACGACGGCAAGTCGACGCTGATCGGGCGGCTGCTGTTCGACTCCAAGCAGATCTTCGCCGACCAACTCGAGCACGTCGAGCGGGCATCGATCGATCGCGGCGACACCTACGTCAACCTCGCCCTGCTCACCGACGGCCTCAGGGCCGAGCGCGAGCAGGGGATAACGATCGACGTCGCCTACCGCTACTTCCACACCGCCAAGCGCAAGTTCATCATCGCCGACACCCCGGGCCACGAGCAGTACACCCGCAACATGGTCACCGGCGCCTCGACCGCCGACCTGGCGCTGATCCTGGTCGACGCGCGCAAGGGCGTGCTCGAGCAGTCGCGCCGCCATGCGTTCATCGCCTCGCTGCTGCGCATCCCCCACCTCGTCGTGTGCGTCAACAAGATGGACCTCGTCGAGTGGGATGAGGAGGTCTACGAGCGGATCACCGCCGAGTTCACCCACTGGGCCACGCGCCTCGACGTGTCGGACATCACCTTCATCCCGATGTCCGCGCTGCGCGGCGACAACGTCGTCGATCGCTCGCAGAACATGCCCTGGTACGACGGCGCATCGCTGCTCTACGCGCTCGAGCACGTGCACGTCGCCTCTGACCGCAACCTGATCGACCCGCGCTTCCCGGTGCAGTGGGTCATCCGCCCGATGTCAGACGAGCACCACGACTACCGCGGCTACGCCGGCCGGGTGGCCTCCGGCGCCTTCAAGCCCGGAGACGAGGTCGTGGTCCTGCCCTCAGGGGCGAAGACGCGGCTGGCGGGCATCGACAGCCACGACGGCCCGGTCGAGGAGGCGTTCCCGCCGCTGTCGGTGACGCTGCGGCTCGAGGACGATGTCGACGTCTCGCGCGGCGACATGATCTGCCGCGCGCACAACCATCCGCGCCAGGCCAGGGAGCTCGAGGCGATGGTCTGCTGGATGTCCGAGCGCCCGTTGCGGCCCGCGAGCCGCTACCGCATCAAGCACACCACCCGCACCGCCCTGGCGAAGGTCGACGAGCTGCGCTACCGCCTGGACGTCAACACCCTCCACAGCGACGAGCACGCGGACGAGCTCGTCCTGAACGAGATCGGCCGCGTCAGGCTGCGCCTGTCGGCGCCGCTGCTGATCGACGAGTACCGCCGCAACCGCGTCACCGGCAGCTTCATCCTGATCGAGGAGGGCACGAACGACACGGTCGGCGCGGGCATGATCCTCGGCGTGGACGACTAGCCTCCCTCGCGCGGTGGGCGAGCGCAGCGAGAACGTGACGTGGCACTCGTCTGCGGTGACGCGGGAGGGGAGCGACTCCGACCGCGGCTCGGGGGCGACCGTGTGGCTCACCGGCCTGCCCGCCTCGGGCAAGTCGACGATCGCGGCCGAGCTCGAGCACGCGCTGCTCGAGCGCGGCCGGGCTGCCTACCTGCTCGACGGGGACAACCTGCGCCACGGGCTCAACGGCGACCTCGGCTTCTCGGTCGCCGACCGGGGCGAGAGCGTGCGCCGTGCCGGCGAGGTCGCGCGCCTGTTCGCCGACGCCGGGCTGGTGGCGCTCGTCTCGCTCGTCTCGCCCTACGCGGACGCCCGCGCGCGCGTGCGCGCGATGCATGAAACGGACGACCTGCCCTTCCTCGAGGTCTACGTCAACACCCCGCTGGACGAGTGCGAGCGCCGCGACCCGAAGGGGCTGTACGCGAAGGCGCGCGCGGGCGAGCTGACGGGGCTCACCGGCATCGACGACCCCTACGAGGCCCCGGAGCGGCCGGCGCTCGAGCTGCGTCCCGTCGAGCAGAGCGTGGAGGAGGCGGTCGCCGCCCTACTCACGCTGCTGGGCCACTAGTGGTCCGTCCGGCAAGGATGGGCCACTAGATGGACCCCGCGCTGGCCGTCTTCGGCCTCGGCGTCGGGGTGCTGGTCGGCATGACCGGGATCGGCGGCGGGTCGCTGATGACCCCGCTGCTGATCCTCGTCTTCGGCGTCAAGCCCGTCACCGCCGTGGGGACCGACCTCGCCTACGGAGCGGTGACCAAGACCGTCGGCGGCTGGCGGCATCTGCGGCAGGGCACCGTCGACATGAAGCTCTCGACGTGGATGGCGCTCGGCTCGGTCCCCGCCGCCGTCGGCGGCGTCATCGTGCTCGACATCCTCGAGCGCGCCCACGGCGAGGACTTCGACGAGCTGCTGATCACGGTGCTCGCGATCACGCTGCTCTTCACGGGGCTGATGACGCTCGCGCGCGCGCTGTTCCTCAAGCGCCTGCACGGGCGCGAGCGCGACAGCGTCGAGATGGACACGCGCGCCAAGGTCTCGGCGGTCTCGCTCGGCGCCCTGGTCGGCTTCGTACTCGGGGTGACCTCCGCCGGCAGCGGGGCGCTGATCGCCGTCGGCCTGATCCTCCTCTTCCGCCTCGTGCCCACGCGCGTCGTCGGCACGGACGTCTTCCACGCGGCGATCCTGCTGTGGGCCGCCACCGCCGCCCATCTGGTAGCGGGCAACGTCGACTTTGCGCTCGCCGCCAACATCCTGGTCGGGTCCGTGCCCGGGGTCTGGGTCGGCAGCAGCCTGTCGGTGCGGGTGCCGACCTCGACGCTGCGGACCGCGCTCGCGGTCGTGCTGCTCGGCTCGGGAATGGGACTGCTCGGCAAGGCCGGGGTCGGCGTCCCGGGGGCCGTGCTGGCTGCGTTCCCGGTCGTGCTGGCGCTGCTGGTCGGGGGAGTGATGGCGAGGAACCGGCGGCGGGAAGGGCGAGGCGAGTAGTGCCGGGGCGAGCGGCACCGGCGGGCCGCCGTCCACTAGCCTCGCGCCGCATGTTCTCCAAGGTCCTGGTCGCCAACCGCGGGGAGATCGCGATCCGGGTGATGCGGACGCTCGAGGAGCTGGGCGTGGCGACCGTCGGTGTCTACTCCGAGCCCGACCGCGACGCTCCCCACGCGCGCCGCGCGGGCGAGGCCTACCTGCTCGGCCCCGGCCCAGCGACCGAGAGCTACCTCGCGCTCGAGCGGATTCTCGCCGTGGCCGCCGAGTCGGGCGCCGAGGCGATCCACCCCGGCTACGGCTTCCTCGCCGAGAGCGCCGGCTTCGCGCGCGCCTGCGAGGAGGCCGGGATCGTCTTCATCGGACCGCCGGCCGCGGCGATCGAGGCGATGGGCTCGAAGACCCGCGCGCGGGAGCTGATGGAGGAGGCCGGCGTACCGATCGTGCCCGGCACCACCGACCCGGTGGACGACGTGGAGGCCGCGCGCGAGATCGTCGACTCCTCGCTCGGCTACCCGGTCGCGATCAAGGCCGCCGGCGGCGGCGGCGGCAAGGGCTTCCGCGTCGCGCTCTCCGAGTCAGAGCTCGAGGATGCCTTCGAAGGGGCCGCGCGCGAGGGCGAGCGGTTCTTCTCCGACGCGACCGTCTACGTCGAGCGCTACCTGCCCGACCCGCGCCACGTCGAGGTCCAGGTGCTCGCCGACGGCCACGGCAACGTGGTCCACCTCGGCGAGCGTGACTGCTCGGTCCAGCGCCGTCACCAGAAGCTGATCGAGGAGAGCCCGGCCCCGGCCGTCGACGCCGCGCTGCGCGAGCGGATCGGCGCGATCGCGACCGAGGCGGCGCGCGCTGTCGACTACCGCTCGGCGGGGACGATCGAGGGACTGCTCGTCGGCGAGGAGTACTTCTTCCTCGAGATGAACACGCGCGTGCAGGTGGAGCACTGCGTGACGGAGATGGTCACGGGCATCGACATCGTGCGCGAGCAGGTGCGCATCGCCGCGGGCGAGCCACTCTCCTTCAGCCAGGAGCAGGTCGAGCTGCGGGGGCACGCGATCGAGTGCCGCGTGAACGCCGAGGACGCCGCGCGGCGCTTCGCGCCAGCGCCCGGGACGATCACCACCTACAGCGAGCCGAGCGGCCCGGGGGTGCGCGTCGACTCGGGCGCGCGCGCCGGCTTCGAGGTGCTGCCGCTGTACGACCCGATGATCGCGAAGCTGATCGTCTGGGACGTCGACCGCGAGGCGGCCACGCGGCGGATGCTGCGCGCCCTCTCCGAGTACGAGATCGGTGGGCTGCCCACCCTGATCGGATTCCACACCGCGCTGCTCGCCACCGACCAGTGGCGCGATGCGGAGACCTGCCGTGACCTCGTCGAGGACCCCGAATGGCTCGCGGGGCTCGCCGCCGACCCGGCCGGGCAGACCGAGCAGGACGAGCCGGACGGCGCGGAGGCGGCCACCGTCGAGCGCGAGTACGCCGTCGAGGTGTCCGGCCGGCGCTTCGACGTCAAGGTCTTCGGCCTGCCCGCGGCGACGCCCGACCCGGGCGCGGCGACCGCACCGAAACGCCGTGGGCGCCGCCGCAGGTCCGAGGCACCCGGCGAGAGCGACCCCGGGACGCTCATCTCGCCGCTGCAGGGAAACGTGCTGAAGGTCCCCGTCGAGCAGGGGGCGGAGGTCGAGCAGGGCGCGCTCGTGTGCGTGATCGAGGCGATGAAGATGGAGAACGAGATCACGGCCCCGGCGGCGGGGACGCTGGTGGAGCTGAACGTCGCTGCGGGAAAGCCGATCTCGGCGGGCGAGACGATCGCCGTCATCCGCTAGGTCCGCCGCCGCGCGGGCGGCGGACCGGGGGCGGCACGCCGTACGGGCGCCTCAGGCGCCGACGCGCTCGAGGTTCTCGGCGTGCACCATGCGTTGGCGGACGCTGTCGCGGCCCGCGGGCAGGGCGGGGCGCCGCTCACCGCGCTCGAGCGCGTCGAGGTAGCCGAGGTCGGCCTCGAGCGTCCGCAGCGCGGCATCTCTCCCCTGCGGGGAGCCGTGCCCGGGCACGACCGTCTCGGCGTCCCCCACCAGCGCCGCGAGGCGTGCCAGGGTCGCGCGGTAGGCGGCGAGCGACCCGCCCCCCGAGATCGTCGGGAGCTCGACGTTCGAGAGGTAGTCGCCGCAGACGAGCACGCCGCACCAGCGCGCGAAGACCGCTGCGCCGTCGGCCGTGTGACCCTCGGCCGGGTGAAGCTCAAGCTCACGATCGCCGAGGCCCAGATGACCCGGCACCGGCAGCGCCTGCGCCTGGCCGAGCGCGAGCGGGCCGGCGCGCTCGACGTAGTGATCGGCGTCGGCGTCGCGCAGCTCGCGCTGCGCGACCCCCGGCTCGGCGCGCAGGCGCAGCGCCGTCTCCTCGCCGACGCCGAGCGAGAGCGCCGGAAAGGCGAGGGGTCCGAGCAGGTGGTCGAAGTCGCCGTGGGTGGCGAGCAGCGCCGTCGGGTCGAAGTCGGCCTCGGCGAGCACCGCCGGCAGCAGCTCCAGCTCCGCGGGGAAGTAGGGCGAGTCGATCAGCATCGCCTCCTCGCCTGAGCGGATCGCCGTCGCGGTCGTCTGCCACAGCAGGCTCGTGACGACGATCACGTCACGGTGGACGGATACCGCGCGCACGGCTACCCTCAGACGGCGTTCAGCAGCTTGCCCGCGTCACGGAAGCTCTTGACCTCCTCCGTGGGGGCCTTCTGCCCGGTCTCGAGCTCGGTGCCGTGGCGGTTGACCCAGATCACCGGGATCCGCTGCTTCAGGCAGGGCTCGACGTCGGTGTCGTACCCGCTCGCGATGTGGACCCAGTGCTTCTTGCGCTTCTCGATCCGGCGCGCGCACTCCTTGAAGTGAGCGTGGTCGGGCTTGTAGGAGCGCACCTGCTGGGCGGTCACGACCAGGTCGAGGTCCGTGCGCAGGTGGCGACGGGTGGCGCCCAGCAGCTTGTCGTCGACGTTCGCGAGGATGCCGATCTCGTACTTCTTGGCGAGCCGCTCGACCTGGGCGTTCGTCTCGCGGAAGGGCATCCAGCGCGGCACGCTGTCGGGCAGGAACTGCGCGCGCGAGGACTCCAGCGACCACCCGAGCTCCGCCGCGACCCTGACCGCGGTCCGTCGCAGCACCTCGGCGTAGAGCTCATAGGAGCCCGACTGGATCTCGTGCTGGATCTCGAGGAAGCGCGGGATCAGCGCGGCGCGGTCGATCGTGAAGCCGTCCCGATCCGCCTCCCTCTGGAAAGCCGCGTGCACACCCGCCTCCCAGTCGATCAGGGTGCCGTAGCAGTCGAAGGTGAGGAACTTGACTTCTTTCGGGAGCGGCACGGGCGAGCATTGTATGTAGCGGGCGCGCCGCTGCACCGCGCGCCTCTTGAATAGGCTGGCGGACCGCCGTATGGACCTACTCGAATACCAGGGCAAGCAGCTCTTCGCCAAGCACGGGGTGGACGTCTCCCCCGGGCGCCCGGCGACCACCGTGCAGGAGGCCGCCGCCGCGGCCGACGAGCTCGGCTACCCGGTCGTCGTCAAGGCCCAGGTGCTGGCCGGGGGCCGCGGAAAGGCCGGCGGCATCAAGCTCGCAGGCGATCGCCGGGAGGCCGAGCGGTACGCGGGCGCGATCCTCGGGCTCGAGATCAAGGGCCTGCCCGTGCGGCAGCTCTGGATCGAGCGGGCGAGCGAGATCGCGGATGAGTACTACGCGGCCTTCGTCTTCGACCGCTCCGCAAAGCAGCCGCTCGCGATGCTCTCGAAGATGGGCGGGATGAACGTCGAGGCGATCGTCGACGAGGACCCCGAGGCGATGCGGAAGCTGCACGTCGACTCGTTGCTCGGGTTCCAGGACTTCCACGGCCGCCGGCTGGCCTTCGAGGCGGAGCTGCCCGCCGACGTGGTCGGCCCCGTCGGCGCGATGCTCGGCAGGCTCTACGAGGCCTTCGTCGAGGAGGACGCGACGCTCGTCGAGGTCAACCCGCTGATCGTGACGACCGACCGCAGCCTGATCGCGCTCGACGCGAAGGTGACGATCGACGACAACGCGCTCTACCGCCACCCGGACATCGCCGAGATGCGCGACCTCGCCGGAGAGAACCCCCAGGAGCGGCTCGCCCGGGAGCGCGGGCTCACCTACGTGCCGCTCGAGGGCAACATCGGCATCCTCGGCAACGGAGCGGGGCTCGTGATGTCCACGCTCGACGTCGTCGCCCGCGCGGGCGGCAGTCCCGCGAACTTCCTCGACGCCGCCGGCGGGTCGAAGGCCGAGGCGATCACGAGCGCGGTCGAGGTGATCCTCTCCAACGAGCGCGTGACCGCGCTGCTGCTGAACATTTTCGGCGGCATCACCCGCTGCGACGAGGTCGCGCGCGGCCTGATCGAGGCCTTCGCGCAGATCGAGCCGACCGTGCCGTTCGTCGTGCGGCTGGACGGGACAAACGGCGAGGAGGGCCGCGCGCAGCTCGCCGCGGCGGAGCTGCCGAACCTGCACATCGAGGTGACGATGCAGGGCGCGGCCGAGAAGGTCGTGGAGCTCGCGGGCTGATGGCGGTTCTGGTCGACGCGGACACGCGGCTCTGCGTCTCGGGCATCACCGGTCGCGAGGGCAGCTTCCACTCCCGGAACAACCGCGCCTACGGCACGCAGGTGGTCGCTGGGGTCACCCCCGGGAAGGGCGGTGAGGACTGCGACGGCGTGCCGGTGTTCGACACCTTCCACCAGGCCGTCGCGGAGACCGAGCCGAACGTCGCGATGGTGTTCGTCCCGCCGCGCTTCGCGGCGGACTCGATCCTCGAGGCCGCGGACGCGGGCATCGAGCTCGTCGTCGCGATCACCGAGGGCATCCCCGCCCACGACGAGCTGCGCGTCTTCAACCACCTCCGGCGCGGGGGTACCCGGCTCGTCGGGCCCAACTGCCCCGGCGTGCTCTCGCCCGGAAAGGCGAACGTGGGGATCATCCCTGCGTCCTTCTTCAGCCCCGGCAACGTCGGCCTGGTGTCACGCTCGGGCACGCTCACCTACCAGATCGGGAGCGAGCTGGCCCAGCGCGGGTTCGGCAACTCGACGATCGTCGGGATCGGCGGCGACCCCGTCCCGGGATCGAGCTTCATCGACGTGATCAAGCTCTTCGAGGCCGACCCGGAGACCGAGCTGATCGTGCTCTCGGGGGAGATCGGCGGCGACTCCGAGGAGCGCGCGGCGGAGTACGTCGCCGCCCACGTGTCGAAGCCGGTCGTCGCCTACATCGCGGGCTTCACCGCCCCGCCCGGCAAGACGATGGGTCACGCGGGCGCGATCGTGTCCGGCACATCGGGGACCGCGAGGGCGAAGGCCGACGCGCTCGAGGCGTGCGGCGTGCGCGTCGCCCGCACCCCGACCGCCGTCGCCGACATCGCCGTCGAGGTGCTCGGAGGCTGAGCTCCACCAATACCATTCCGTGCATGCCGACAGACGCCGCGCTCCCCGTCGCAGGCCTCCCGGGCGCCGAGATCGTCGAGCGCGGCCTCGCCGACCTCCACGCCGGCCGCGAGACACAAGCCGCGCTGCTCCTGAGCATGGCCGCCCCCCGTCTGCGCGATCTGGGCATCGAGGTGCCCCCGACAGGCGTCGCCCGACCTTCGCACCAGCTCTACGAACTCCTCTGCAGGGACGATCAGGCGTCCGCCCACAGCGCCTACAACGCTCTCGTCGGCCGCATCGTCAGCTTTGCCCGCGCCGCCGAGCATGCGCGCGCGGGCTGACGAGAAGCGAATTCGCGCCCTGGCGCGCGAGCTCGCCAGGGTCGCACGCGAGGAGACGACGCTCTACCTGACCGGCGGCGCAACCGCAGTCCTCGAGGGCTGGCGTATGACCACGATCGACGTGGACATTCGACTGGAGCCCGATTCGGATCACCTGCTGCGCCGGATCGCGTTGCTGAAGGAGGAGCTCAACCTCAACGTGGAGCTGGCCTCGCCACCGGACTTCATCCCCGAGCTCCCGGGCTGGCGCGAGCGGAGCCCGTTCGCTTTCAGCGAGGGGAAGGTACAGGTACGCCATTTCGATCCGTACTCCCAAGCGCTCTCGAAGATCGAGCGGGGCTTTGCGCACGATCTGGACGATGTGGCAGCGATGCTGGCGAGCGGGCTCGTCGAGCCCGCCCGAGCGCGGGAGCTGTTCGAGCAGATCACACCCGAGCTCTTCCGCTATCCCGCCATCGACCCCGGCAGCTTCCGCGACAAGGTCGCGCGAACGCTCGGCTGAGGCGATCGGCCGGCGGGTGGCCGACCGCCCGCTCAGCACTCCTGGATCTGGAACAGGCTGGTGGTCCCGGAGCTCTTGGTCGGCAGCCCGGCGGTGATCCCGACGCGCTCGCCGCGCTCGACCCAGCCGAGCTCGACGACCCGGCGCGCGCAGTCGGCGATCAGCGCCTCGGTGACCTCGTGGTGCTCGATCAACGCCGCCCGCACCCCCCACATCACGCTACAGCGCCTGACGACCTCCTCCTCGGGGCAGAGCGCGTAGACGGGGACGACGGGGCGATGGGCCGAGATCAGCCGCGCCGAGCGGCCCGAGCGGGTCGGGCAGATCAGCGCCGCGAGCCCGAGCTCGCGCGCCGCCGCGCACGCGTTGTGGGCGACCGTGTAGGCGGGGTCGCGCTCGTCGCGGCGCACGCGCCACTGGTTCCAGCGCTCGTGCGGAAGCTCGGCCTCGGTGTGCTCGGCGATCGCGGCCATCATCGCGACCGCCTTGACGGGGTGGGCTCCGACCGCTGTCTCCTGGGAGAGCATCAGCGCGTCGGTCCCGTCGAGAATCGCGTTGGCGACGTCTGTCACCTCGGCGCGCGTCGGCCGCGGCGAGGTGACCATCGACTCGAGCATCTGCGTCGCGGTGATCACCGGCCGCGCGAGCGCCCCGGCGAGGTCGATCACCCGCTTCTGTACGAGCGGCACCTCCTCGATCCGGAGCTCGATGCCCAGATCCCCGCGCGCGACCATGACGCAGTCGGCCGCCCGGACGATCGCCTCGGCCCGCTCGACCGCGCCGCGCTTCTCGATCTTCGCGATCAGCGGTGTCTCGGTGTGCTCGCGCACGTCGCTGATGTCCTCGGGCCGGCGCACGAAGGAGAGCGCGACCATGTCGACGCCGATCCGCTCGCCGAAGCGCAGCAGCTCGAGGTCGTCCTCGGGCATCGAGGGAAGCGTGGCCAGCTCGCCCGGCACGTTGATCCCCTGACGCGAGGAGACCGTGCCGCCGATCTCCACCGTCGTGTCGATCTCGCCCGATCCGGTCCGCACCTCCTCGACGGCGAGCCGCACCGAGCCGTCGGCGAGGTAGACCACGTCCGGAGGGCCGACCGCCGCCGCCAGGCCCGCCCAGGCGACCGGCATCCGCTCGGCGTCACCCTCCTCGGAGGAGCCGCAGACGAGCGTCAGACGGTCCCCGGGCTTGAGCTCGGCGATCCCGTCGCGCAGCGGCCCGAGGCGCAGCTTCGGCCCCGGCAGGTCCTGCAGGACGCCCACCGGGCGCCCGGCCCGCGAGGCGGCGTCACGGACGCGCTCGGCGGTCGCCGCGTGCTCCTCGGGGGTCCCGTGGGAGAAGTTGAGCCGCGCCACGTCGAGACCGGCCTCGACCATCCTGGCGAGGGTCTCGCCATCGTCCGAGGCGGGACCGATCGTCGCGACGATCTTGGTCCGGCGACCCTCGCCCCCACTCAACCGAAGAAGACCTCGGCCGTCTCGTAGAGCGCGGGGTCGAGCAGCTTCGGCTCGCGCAGGGCATCCTCGAGAGCCACCTGCCGGATCTCGGTGCCCGCCAGCGCCACCATCTTGCCGAAGTCGCCGGCGCTGACGGCGTCGACCGCCGCGACCCCGAAGCGGGTGGCGAGCACGCGGTCGTAGGCGGTCGGCGTGCCGCCGCGCTGGACGTGGCCGAGGATCGTCACCCGGCTCTCGTAGCCGGTGCGCTCCTCGATCTCGTGCTCGAGCTCCACGCCGATGCCGCCGAGGCGCGCGTGGCCGAACTGGTCGACGTCGGCCCCGCCCGCGCTCGGCCCGTCGCCGCCCGCCCTGACGGCGCCCTCGGCGACGACCACGATCGAGAACGTGCGACCCGACGCGTGGCGGCGGCGGATGCGGTCGCACACCTCCTCGATGTCGAACGGACGCTCGGGCACGAGCACGGCGTCGGCGCCGCCGGCCATGCCGCTGTGGACGGCGATCCAGCCCGCGTGGCGGCCCATCACCTCGACCACCATCACCCGGTTGTGGGACTCGGCGGTGGTGTGGAGGCGGTCGATCGCGTCGGTGGCGATCTGGACCGCGGTCTGGAAGCCGAAGGTGAAGTCGGTCTTGTCGAGGTCGTTGTCGATCGTCTTGGGAACGCCGACGACGGGAACGTCGTGCTCTGTCCAGAGCCGGCCCGCGACGCCGAGCGTGTCCTCGCCGCCGATCGGGATCAGCGCCTCGATGCCCTGCGCCTCGAGCGTCTTCATGACGCGCTCGGCACCACCGTCCGACTTGAACGGGTTGGTGCGCGAAGTGCCGAGGATCGTGCCCCCGCGGTGGAGGATCCCGGCGGTGCCCGCATGGGTGAGCTCGGCCGCGTGGCCCTCGATCGCTCCCGCCCAGCCGTTGGGGATGCCGACGAGCGTGTGACCGTCCGCGAGCCCTTTGCGCACGATCGCGCGGATCACCGCGTTGAGACCGGGGCAGTCGCCGCCCCCCGTGAGAATGCCGACGCGCATGGGGCGTGAGAGTAGAGGAGCCGGGCGCTGGTGACCCTCCCGGGCTCTTCGACGCCGGGCGGTGGAGCTTGGGCGGGCCGGTCACGTACCGGGGCAACCAGGCGATAACACGCTGACACTTCCTGGATAAAGTGTTACCATGACAGAGTGACCTCACCGGAGCGACCACTCGGAGTCGCAGAGGCCAAGCGGCGCTTTTCGGAGCTGCTGGATCGCATCGATGCCGGCGAGCGCATCGTGGTCGCGCGGCGAGGCAGGCCCGTGGTCGCGCTCGTCCCGGCTCGAGAAGATCGCGGGCAAGGCGCGCGCGGCGCTCCGACCGGGTACGCGGCGATCGCGGGCGCGCTGGCGGATTGCGAGGCGCTCGAGGATCTGGTGAGCGACATCTACGCGGCCCGCGCGCAGGCCGCGGACCGTCCCGCGCCTGCCCTCGACTGAGCACCGGCCCCGGGTGTTCTGCCTCGATACGGATGTGCTGAGCGCCGTCATCAAACGCGACCCGCCGCTGCATCTGATCCGGCGCCTCGCAAGAACTCCGCCGACCGAGCAGTGCACCACCGCGATCACGCTCGCCGAGCTGCTCTACGGAGTCGCGCGACGCGGCAGCGACGAGCTCGCGGAGCGTGTCCACGGCCTGATCGCTTCGGCCGGCGCCGTGCTGCCCTTCGACGAGCCCGCGGCGCGCCGCTACGGTCACCTGCGCGCGCAGCTCGAGCACGACGGGCAGCGTCTGGCGGAGCCGGACCTTCGGATCGCCGCCATCGCGCTGTCGCGCGACGCGACGCTCGTCACCGCGAACCTGCGCCACTTCGCGCGCGTGCCGGGCCTGCGCGCGGAGAACTGGCTGATCGACGACGGCTGAAGCCGTCCGCGGGCCCGGCTCGGGCCCGCGGGCTACCCGCCGCCGACCCTCGCCCCTGGCTCCCCGTAGGCCTCGCTCATCCCGTCGGCGAGCGCCCCGACCTGCTCGCGCAGGCCTCGGACCTCGGCGGCGAGCTGCCGCTGGTCGGCGGCGTCGGTCGAGGCCGAGGCGGAGACGAGGTGCCCGCGGACGGTGTCGAGCTCGACCAGGATCCGCTCCATCCGGTCGTAGAAGGCCTGTAGCTGGCGCTCCATCCGGCGCAGCACGTCGACCTGGCCCGCGAGCGCCTCGACCAGGTCCCGCCGCGCCGGGTCGTTCTCGGTCCTCAGCTCCTCCAGCCGCGCCTCGACGCCCGCGGGCGGGGTCTCCGAGAGCGCGTCGTGGAGGAGCTGCGCGCGGCCGGCGGTCCCCTCCATCGCCCCGACGAAGCGGTCGACCTCGTCGAGCACCTCCGCATACGGGAGCCGGGCCGCGCCGACGGCGTCGCGCACGCGCCGCTCGCGTTCGAGCGCACCGTCGAGCAGGCTGCGGATCGGCGGCGCGAGGCTGCCCGGGTCGACCCGGCGCTCGCCGCCGCGCAGCGCGTTGCGGCGCCGCTCGCGCTCGCGGTCGAGCACCCTGCCGGCGACCTCCTCGTCGAGGTAGACGCGCGCCGCGGCGGCGCCGTAGAGCAGCAGCCCGACCCCGAGCAGGACCGGCAGCGAGGACAGGACGATGCCGGCGATCGCCATCACCGTCAGCAGAACGATCGCGAACGGGTCGAGCAGCGCGTTGGCGACCAGCGCCCGGTTGAAATCGCCGCGGCTGTAGGGCCGCCGGGGACCCGTCATCAGAAGAAGCTGGAGATGCTGCGGTACACCGTCTCGATGTCATCGGTGTCGCCGGTGTAGGCCTGACCGCCGGAGGCCTCCGCAATCCGCTCGAGCGCATCGGCCGCGCCCTGCGCCCCCGCGCTGTAGGCGATCGTGAAGACGCGCACCTGGTCCTCGGAGTCACCCTGAGCGCCGGCCAGCTCGACCACGGCGTCGGCGTCGAGCCCGGAGTCGGTGTCCTCTCCGTCTGTCAGCAGCACGACCGCGTTGATCCGCTCACGGTCCTTCAGCCCGCGCACGGCCCTGATCCCCTCCGCCGCGGCGTCGTAGACCGCGGTGCCGCCGTCGGCGATCAGCCGGTCGACGAGCGCGGGCAGCTCGCGGCGGCGCTGCCCGATCGCCGCCAGCGACTGGATCCGGTCGGAGAAGATCGTCAGCCCGAGGCGGTCGTTCGGGGAGACTTCGCGCAGGAAGGTCCGCAGGCCCTCCTTCGCGCGCTCGAGGCGGCTCTCGTCGTTCATCGAGCCGGAGGTGTCGAGCACCAGCAGGACGTTCGCCGGCTTGCGATCCATGCGCCAGGTGCGCCTGATGCGGTCGAGCACGCGCGGCTCGGGGAGCGCGAGCACGCGCTCGGGCTGCGACGGGTCGGCGCCGGCCGCCGCCGTCACCCGGCCCGCCGGCTCGGTGTTCAGGTCGGCCGGGCGAAAGCCCTCGCCGCCGGCCAGCTCGGCGTCGATCTCCTCGGCGAGGAACCGCTGGAACTGCGCGGCGGCCTGCTTGTCCCGGCTCGAGTTGTAGGGAGCGTCGAGAACGATGAACGGGTTGTCCGAGTAGAACGTGCCCTCCGGGGGGTAGAGCGCGACCAGCGGCGGCTGGCCGCCGCGGCGGCGGTTGAAGTCGAGCAGCGTCACCTCCTCCATCGCGACGGCCGACGCGTAGCCGGGCCCGTTGCGCCGCATCTGCTCGGCGATGAAGAGCGTCGTGTCGCCGTAGTGGACGATCGAGCGCTCGATGTCCTTCACGCGGCCGCGCGCCGCCGAGCGCGTGACGTCCGCCTCGGTGAGCCCCTCCTTCTTGCCGGTCGCGGCGTAGTACTCGGCGACGACGGCCGACAGGCCCGAGGTCGAGAAGTCGGGGTTGGTGTGGACGAGCTTGAACTTGCCGAACTCGGGCCGGCCGACGCTCGCGAATCCCTTGCCGGAGACGGCGAGCCGGGTCAGGCGGTCGAAGCCGATCTTCCGCTCGGGATAGCCGAGCGCCTCGGCGAAGGGCTTCCACATCGCGATCACCAGCGGCGTGCGGACGATCGAGGGGCTGTCGTCGGGAGCGAGCGCGCGGTCGGCCTCGAAGTTGAGCAGCCGCCCCCACAGCGAGGACGCCGGCGACCAGGCGGTCGGCTTCAGCGAGCCCTTCGCGATGCGGGTCTGCGCCTCGCCGGATGAGACGACCTCGCCGCTGACGAAGATCGGCCTGCCCTCGAGCTCCCGGCCGGACTCGTTGAAGCGCGCGATCAGCGGCTTCAGCAGCCGCTCCTTCTCGGGCGAGTAGGCGAAGCTGACGCGCAGCGCGCCCTCGGGCGCCTGCGCGCCGGTGGGATCCCCGCCGCCCGAGGAGCCCCCGTCGTCATCGCCCGCCGATCCGACGGCCACCGCGATCACCGCGACGACGGCGAGGACTGCGATCACGATCTGACTGCGCTTCATCTGGCGCTCTCCGGCCGGGTAGGGGGAAAGGTAATGCCTGGGCGCGGGCGCGGCGCCCGCCGCGATATCGTGGCGCGGCTTGCCCCCGCCAACCGACATCTCGTTCGCCAGGGGCGCGCCGTCGCTCGACATCGTCGCCGTCGACGACCTGCGCGCAGCCGCCGAGCGCGCCTTCAGCGAGGATCCCGCGGGCGCGTTCTCCTACGGCACCTCTGCCGGCTACAAGCCGCTCGTCGCCTGGATCGCCGCCAAGCACGGCATCGACCCGGACCGGGTGATCGCGACCAACGGCTCGATGCAGGCCGACGCGTTCCTGTTCTCGCTGCTGGTCGAGCCGGGCGACGTCGTGGTCGTCGAGGCGCCGACGTATGACCGCACGCTGCTGTCGCTGCGCGGGCTCGGCGCCGAGATTCTCGCGATCCCGCTCGAGGCCGACGGCATCGACGTCGACGCCCTCGAGCACGCGCTCGAGGGCGGCGCGCGACCGAAGCTCGCGCACCTGATCCCGAACTTCCACAACCCGGCCGGCTGCACGCTCTCGCTCGAGAAGCGCCGCCGGCTGGTCGAGCTCGCGGCCGCGCACGACTTCGTCCTGTTCGAGGACGACCCGTACGTGGAGCTGCGCTTCGAGGGCGAGCCGCTGCCGACGATGCTCGAGCTAGACGAGGCCGACCGGGTGGTCTACGCCTCGTCCTTCTCGAAGACGGTCTGCCCCGGGATCCGCGTCGGCTACCTCGCGGGCCCGGCGCAGACGATCGCCGACTGCCGCCGCCTCGCGACGGGCACCTACATCTCCCCGAGCATGGTCTCGCAGGCGATCGTGGCCGAGTTCTGCCGCTCGGGCGCGATCAACGACTCGATCACGACCGTCAAGGCCGCGCTCCAGGAGCGCCGCGACGCCCTCTGCGCCGCGCTCGCGAGCCGGCTACCCGACGCGCGCTTCGCGGTGCCCGAGGGCGGCTACTTCCTCTGGGTCGACCTGCCGCAGCACATCGACGTGCTGGAGCTCGAGGCGCTCGCCCGCGAGCGGGGCGTGATCTTCGTGAAGGGCGCCGACTTCCTGCTCGAGGGCGGCGAGAGCTCGCTGCGGCTCGCCTACTCGGGCGTGCCGGTCGAGCAGATCGACGAGGGGGTCTCGCGCCTGGCGGCCGCCTACGGCGAGCTGGCCGGCGCTCCCGGCTGATCGACCGCCCGGCGCACCCTCCCGGCCGGCCTGACGCCTGAGGGGGGGCAAAGTCAGGACAGCGGCCGGAACGACGACCCGCGCCACGGGTCCGGTGGCGGCTAGCGGCCCCAGTGCTCCTTGGCGAGCACGAGCTGGTCGGGCAGGGCGACGCGCGCGGGCGGGGAGGGATCAGCCGCCACGGTGACCGTCTCGGCCACGCTGCGACTGACCGCGAAGCGGGTGCCGGCGGCGTCGATCGCGACCTCGTCTTCACCCGACTCCGCGAGCGTGCCCTCGAGACCCGGCCTGAGGCCCGCGTCCATCAGGTAGTGCAGCAGGTCCTCGGCCTCGTTCTCGAAGCGCACGACGCGCACGCGCGCGCCGAGCTCGACGTCGGCCAGCGGCACGCCCGACTCGCGCTGCCCGGGTGAGATCGGATGGCCGTGGGGGCAGGTCTTGGAATCCCCGATCGCCTTCAGCATGCGCTCCTCGACGACGGGCGACATCCAGTGCTCGAGCCGCTCGGCCTCCTCGTGGACCTGGTCCCACGGGATGTCGAAGACATCGGTCAGGAAGCGCTCGATCAGCCGGTGACGACGCACGATGCTCTCCGCGTGGGCGAGCCCCGTGTCGGTGAAGGCGAGCGTCTTGTCGTCGTCGCGGGTGACGTAGCCGTCTGCCTCGAGCCTGCC
Source organism: Thermoleophilaceae bacterium (assembly GCA_051003875.1). Lineage (GTDB taxonomy): Bacteria > Actinomycetota > Thermoleophilia > Solirubrobacterales > Thermoleophilaceae > JAAYBF01. The sequence goes on along the minus strand of JBPCKX010000097.1, from coordinate 6,829 downwards.
GATCATCTCGTGCACGGTCGGGGCCGACACCTGCATCGCGCGCGCGAGGTTCGCCCCCGTCATCGGCAGCCCCGCCTCCTGGAGCCAGAAGATGATCTGGAGGTACTCCTCCTCGGCGACCGTGGCCTGCTCGTGCGACATCCGGTGCCATGCTATCCGGCGTGAGGTCCGCGCCATCCGCACGCGCCGGCTCGTGACGCTTCCACTCGCGCCGCCGATCAAGCCGCAGCTCGCCCGCTCGGCGCGAGCGCTGCCACTCGGCGAGGAGTGGCGCTACGAGCCGAAGTGGGACGGCTTCCGCACGATCGCCTTCAAGGAAGGGGACGAGGTCCGGCTCCAGAGCCGCGGCGGCAAGCCGATGAACCGCTACTTCCCCGACGTCGCGGAGCTCCTGCTGGCGATGCCCGCCGACCGCGTCGTGCTCGACGGGGAGATGATCGTCGTCGTCGACGGCGCGCAGGAGTTCGACCTGCTGAGCCGGCGCATCCACCCCGCCGCCTCCCGCGTCGAGAAGCTCGCCGCCGAGACGCCCGCCGCGTTCGTCGCCTTCGACCTGCTCTCAGAGCGGGACGAAAGCCTGCTCGGCCACCCTTTCGCAGAGCGTCGCGAGCGGCTCGCGGCGCTCGCGCTCGGGCCGGTCGAGCTGAGCCCGACGACCGGCGATCCGCACGGCGCCGCGCAGTGGCTGAGCGGCAACTCCGAGGGCGTCGTCGCCAAGCAGGCGGGCGCGCTCTACCTCCCGGGCGAGCGCAAGGGGATGGTGAAGATCAAGCGCGTGCGCACCGCGGACTGCGTCGTTGCGGCGTTCCGCCTCGGCAAGGAGCCGGACACGGTCGGGTCGCTGATCCTCGGGCTCTACGACGAGGCGGGCGAGCTGCGGGTGGTCGGCCACACCTCGGGCTTCAAGGCCGCCCAGAAGCGCGAGCTGGTCGGATTGCTCGAGCCCTACCGCACGCACGAGCGCGGCACCGGCGAGCCGAGCCGCTGGAAGTCCGACGAGGAGCTCGCGTGGGAGGGGCTGCGGCCCGAGCTGGTCTGCGAGATCGCCTTCGACCACGTCACCGGCGACCGCATCCGCCACGGGGCGAAGCTGCTGCGCTGGCGCGAGGACAAGCCGCCGCGCGAGTGCAGGCTCGACCAGCTCCGGGCCTAGCCGTGGACGGCGGGACGGGATTACGGCTCGAGGTCCTGCAGGCCGACGTCACGACGCTCGAGGTCGACGCGATCGCCAACGCCGCGAACACCGACCTGCTGCACGGCGGCGGGGTCGCCGCGGCGATCAGCCGCGCCGGGGGGCCGGCGGTCCAGCGCGAGTCCGACGAGCGGGCGCCGATCGCGCTGGGGGCGGCGGTCGAGACGACCGCGGGCGAGCTGCCGGCGCGCTGGGTGATCCACGCGGCGACGATGGAGCTGGGCGGGCCGACCTCCGCCGAGGTGATCGAGCGCTCGACCCGCTCGACGCTCGCGCGCGCGGACGAGCTCGGCTGCCGCTCGCTCGCGCTGGTCGCGTTCGGGACCGGGGTGGGCGGCTTCCCGCTCGAGCGGGCGGCGCAGATCATGGTGGCCGCCGTGCGCGCGCACCGGCCGGCGTCGCTCGAGCGGATCGTCTTCGCCCTGCACGGCGGGGAGGCCGTGCGGGCGTTCCGGGACGCGGCGGCTTGAGCCTGCCGGCGCTCGTCGCTCCCGACAGCTTCAAGGGCACCTTCGGGGCGGCCGCGGTGGCGGCCGCGATCGCCCGCGGGCTGCGTGCCGGCGGCCGCGAGGCGATCGAGCTGCCGGTCGCCGACGGAGGTGAGGGCACGATCGAGGTGCTGTGCCGGGCGCTCGGGGGAGAGCTGCGCGAGGCGACGGTCCCAGACCCCCTCGGCCGGCCCGTGCGAGCGGTCTTCGCGCTCCTCGACGGCGGCGCGACGGCGGTCGTCGAGGTCGCGCAGGCGAGCGGGCTCGGGCTGGTTCCCGAGCCCGAGCGCGACCCTGTCGCCGCTTCCACCCACGGCACCGGCGAGCTGATCGCGGCGGCGGCGGGGTGCGGCGCCGGGCGGGTGCTCGTCGCCGCCTGCGGCTCCGCGACGGTGGACGGCGGCGCGGGAGCGCTGGCAGCGCTCGCCGAAGCGGATGCGCGCCCGCGGCTGACGGTGCTCTGCGATGTCCGCACGCCGTGGGAGGAGGCCGCCGCGACCTTCGGGCCGCAGAAGGGCGCGGACCCAGAGCAGGTGCGGCGGCTCGCTCGCCGGCTCGCGCGGATGGCCGAGCGGGCACCCCGGGATCCGCGCGGCCGCGCGATGACCGGAGCCGCCGGAGGGCTCGCGGGCGGGCTCTGGGCCCACCACGGCGCCGAGCTCGTCGGGGGTGCCGCGTTCGTGCTGGGCGCGATTGGCTTCGATGCGCGCATGCGCGAGTCCGCCTTCGCCGTCACCGGCGAGGGCTCGCTCGACCGCCAGACGCTGCAGGGAAAGGCGGCCGGCGAGGTCGCGACCCGCTGCCGCCAGGGCGGCGTCGCCTGCCACGCGATCGTCGGCCACGACGGCCTCGAGCCGTTCGAGGCCCGCATCCTCGACCTCTCGACGGTGACCGAGGCGACCACGATCGCCGAGCTCGAGCGGGCCGGCCGCGCGCTCGCCCGGGGCCGCGCGTCCGCCTGAGACCGGGCGTCCGCCTGACGCCGCGCCGCTCCCCAGCACCCGGGTATACTTTACGACATGGTTAACAGTTCGGTCCTCGACCGAGCTTTCGCGGCCTACTCCCATCCGCTGCGGCGCGAGATCCTCGAGCGTCTCACCGCGGGTGAGCTGACGGTCGGGGAGGCCACGGGTGACCTGCCGGTCTCGGGGCCCGCCATCTCCCGCCACCTGAAGGTGCTCGAGGAGGCGGGCACGATCGTGCGCGTGATCGACGGCAGGCACCACCGCCTGCGCCTGCGCGAGGGCTCGAGCGACGCGCCCCGGAGCTGGCTCGAGCGCCAACGGGCGCTGTGGGAGCGCAAGTTCGATGTCGTCGAGGAGTATCTGTCAGAGCAACGCGAGGAGGAGCAGAGATGAGCCCGACCGACACCGGCCTGCTGAGGCTGGAACGTACCTTCGACGCGTCCCCGGAGGCCGTCTTCGACGCGTGGACGAACCCTGACGTGCTGCTGCGCTGGTGGGCCGCGGCACCCTCGTGGCGTCCCGCGTCGGCCGAGGTGGACCTGCGCGTCGGCGGCCGCTACCGGCTCGCGATGGGGGACCCCGAGTCGGGCGCGCTGCACGCGGTGGGCGGCGAGTACCGCGAGGTGAGCCGGCCCGACCGGATCGTCTATAGCTGGAGCTGGGAGGAGGGCGACGGTCACGAGAGCGTCGTCACCGTCACCTTCCGCCCCGAGGGCGACCGCACGACGGTCGTGCTCGAGCACGGCGGGCTCGCCTCGGCCGAGTCGGCCGAGCGCCACCGCCACGGCTGGGAGGGCTGCCTCGACAGCCTCGCGGCCGCGCGGGTGCTCGGGGGCTGACGCCCGGTGCGAGGGGCTGGCCCGGTGCGAGTCTCGAACACGAAACACGGACCACCACACGAAAGGGAGGAACGACGATGACCAACTATCTGCTGGCCTACAGGGGCGGGGGCAGGCCGGACACCGAAGCGGAGCGGGAGGCCGTGATGGCGGCCTGGGGCGCCTGGTTCACGGACCTCGGCGAGGCCGTGGTGGATCCCGGCAACCCGTTCGCCGCCTCGCTGACGCTGAGCGCGTCGGGCACGACCGCCGAGGAGGGAGCGTCGGGGCTCACCGGATACTCCGTCATCGCCGCGGACAGCCTCGCTGCCGCCCGCGAGCTGGCGATGGGGTGCCCGGTGCTCGCCGGCGACGCGACCGTCGAGGTCTACGAGACCTTCCCGGCGATGTAGGCGACCGCCCCTCATCCGCTCCTCATCGCCGTCTCATCCGGAGGGCGTAGAAACCGCTCGAACGATCCGGCGGGTCCGCGAGGACCGAGAGAGGAGCTTCGAGATGAGCAGCACCAGACCGATCACGAGCGCGGTTGCGGGACTCGCGGCGGGGCTCGCCCTCGCGGCGTGCGGCGGCGGCGGCGGGGAGCCGGCGCGCGGCGACGCGGCGGGGACGGATCCGGGCACCGGCTCGCTCCCGCAGGGGAGCGAGCCGGTGAAGCTGGACCCCGCGGACTTCACCACGGAGATCGACAATCCCTACTGGCCGATGACCCCGGGCAGCAGGTGGGTCTATAAGGAGGGGGATCCCGAGGGGACCAGGGAGAAGGTCGTGGTCGAGGTGACCCGCAGGACGAAGCGGATCGCCAACGGGGTCGAGGCGCGCGTCGTGCGCGACACCGTCACGGACGGGGGAGTGCCGGTCGAGATCACCGACGACTGGTACGCGCAGGACCGCGAGGGCAACATCTGGTACCTCGGCGAGCGCACGACCGAGTACGAGAACGGCAAGCCCACGACGACGGAGGGCTCGTTCGAGGCGGGCGTCGACGGAGCACAGGCGGGGATCGCGATGCCCGCCAACCCACGGCCGGGAATGTCCTACCGTCAGGAGTACTACGCCGGCGAGGCCGAGGACCGGGCGGCGGTCATCACGGTCGGCGAGGAGCGGGTCGAGGTGCCATTCGGCTACTTCGCCAAGGACGTCCTGATGACGCGCGACCTCGTCCCGACCGAGCCGCACGTGCAGGAGCTGAAGTTCTACGCCCCGGGCGTCGGCCCGCTGCTGAGCATGCACACCGACGGCCCCGGCGGCCGCGCGGCGCTCGTCCGCTACACGGAGGGCCGGTAGCGCGCGGGGGGGGCGGGGCGGGGCGCGCCGGCGATTACCCGCGCAGCGCCGACGATTCCGCGCGCCGCGCCGGGGAGCCCCGGGGGGCCTCGCTCGGCCCCCCGGGCCCTTCCCTCACCGCATCCCGGCCAGCGGCCGGAAGCCCTCGTGCTCGGGCGTGTGCTCCCAGTCCTCGTCCGACTCCTGCAGCACCGTCCATCCGGGGCCGCCGAGTCCGACGAGCAGCACGGCGGCACCGAAGATCGCGAGGATCTCCGACTCGAAGCCGCCGCCAGCGGCCAGCAGCGCCGCGGCGAGCGCGATCCCGACCGCGCTCATCGCATGTACCGCGTGTGCCCGGTAGAGCCCGAGCGCGAGCAGCGCGAGGCCGGCCATCCAGGCGAATGGGATCACCAGCAGGCCGACCAGGGCGATCGCTCCACCCAGGTGCCCGAACTCCGACTCGCGCTCACGCAGCATGTGCATCAGCCCGAGGACAGCCGGGACCATCAGCACGAGCCCGCCCACGAGCAGCATCTGCTCGAGCGAGCCGGTGTCCGGGTTCCCGACCCTGCCGATCACGTAGGAGTCCTCGCTCTTGCCGATCCGCGACTCGACCACGAGCGCGAGCAGCAGCAGCAGCGGGGCCGCGACCATGCAGATGCCCGCGACGGTCTTGCGGAAGTGGTGAGCATCCCGCAGGTCCGGCCCGGGCGCCGAGCCCGTCCTTCCAGAGTGTGAGTGACGGCTCATCGAAACCTCCTTGTTCGGGGCCAACTCTTGCTTGACCCGTACATCTGGAGGTACCCCTACTCGTGGCAATCGTTACTAGGCGCCGCCCAGCTGCCCGGCTCTCAGGCGCCTCCGCGCAGCTCGGTCAGCGAGCGCACGACGGCCTCGTAGAAGCCGTCGCCGTGGCCCGCCTCGGTCCGCGTGGCGCCGGCATCGTCCGCGTCGGCGTTCGCGACGAGGAAGAAGCGGGCGACGAGCTCCGCCACCCCGAGGTCCTCGCGCGAGTCGCCGACGGCGATGCACTCGCCGGCCGCGTAGCCGCGCGCGCGCATGTGCGCGGCGACCGCGGCGTGCTTCGAGGCGGCGGCGGGCAGCAGATGGTAGACGCGCCGACCGTCCGGGAGCCCGCCGTTGTCGACCAGCCTCAGCGCGTGGCCCTCCCGCTCGAGCAGCGCGCGCGCCCGTGCCAGGTCGATCCGGCCGCGGAAGAGATGGGAGACCTCGCGGTCGCGGTGCCACGGCGCGTGGTGCTCGAGCTCGCCGGCGTGGGCCTCGAGCAGCAGCGCGGGCGCGCCCGAGCGCTCGATCAGCTCCCACGGGGTGAGCCCGTCGCGCGGGTCGAGCTCACCACAGAGCCAGCTCTGCTCGCCGTCGATCACGAGCCCGCCGCCGACCTCGAAGCAGTAGGCGGTGTGACCGATCAGCCGCGCGTCCTCGGCCACCTGGACGCGCCGTCGCCCTGACATCAGCATCACCTCGCAGCCGGCGCGGTGACACGCCTCGAGCGCGCGCGCGGCAAGCAGCGTGAAACGGCCCCCGGCGTCGTGGAAGAGCGAGGCGTCGGGTCCCAGCAGCGTCCCGTCGACGTCGGTGTAGACGCAGCGCAGCGCCATCAGGCCGGCGCCCCCAGCGAGACCCACGGCGGCCGCTCGGCGGGCGCCTCGGGCGCGGCCCCGCCCGCCAGCCGTCCCTCGCGCCGCAGCCGCTCGCAGACCACGGCGAGGACCGTGTCCGCCATCGGCTCGAGCGCGGCCAGCGGCCTGTTGAAGTTGCGCCGCTCGCCGATGTCGACCTGGGCGATCGCCGCCGCCCCCACGGCCTCGTGCACGTCGAGCAGCATCGCCATCTCGACGGCATACCCGGTGGCGAACGGGAGCCGCTCAAGCAGCGAGCGCGGCGCGGCGACCTCACCCGCGAGCGGCTGGCGGACCGCTCCCAGCTCGGGGTAGAACGCCGCCAGCAGCGGCCGGGCGGTGGGCCGGCTCACACGCCCGCCCCCCTCAGAGAGCTCGAACCCGCCGGCGCTGCAGGGGCGTCGGTAGGCGCCCTTGACGAAGCGGACGCCGCCCG
>JBPCKX010000096.1:0-10527 GCA_051003875.1 Thermoleophilaceae bacterium | reverse complement strand
CGCCTGCCCGGTCCCGGTCTCGGGGTTGATGACGATGCCGCCCTTCACCGAGCAGCCGGAGAGCAGCCGCCCGCACTTCGCGCGGCTCGCGGAGCTCGCCGCCGAGCACGGTCTCACGCGCCTCTCGATGGGGACGACCCAGGACTATGCGATCGCAGCAGCCGAGGGCGCGACGATCATCCGGGTGGGGTCGGCGCTGTACGCCTGAGATCGCGGCGTGACCCCTCCGGGAGAGTGGCGCCACTCGACGGGACGGCCCTCGCCGCCGGCGCGGCGCTCCTGCTGCGCCGCGATCTCACCTGACCGCCGGCTTACGCGCGCCCATGCCGCACGCGCGGAGGCCCTCGCCGCGCCGGGCGGCGCTCACCAGCGCGGCCCGGCCGCCTCCGGCAACACGCGCTCGAGGAAGTCGCCGATCGCCCGCGAGAGCCGGTTGCCCTGCCAGGCGAGCGGCAGCGCGCCGGGGTCCTCGACGAGGAGCTCGCCACGCGGCAGCAGCCGTGCGTAGCGCTCCGCGACGGCGAGCGGGTGGCCGCTGTCGATCTCGTCGCGGCTGGCGACGACGAGGGTGGGCAGCTCGATCCGCTCGAGCGGCTCCCAGCCCTCCCAGGCGTCCGACCGCGGTACGACCCTCAGCGCCGCCGCGACGGCGTGCGGGTCGCGATGGCGCTCGAGCCGCTGGCGCATCCCGAGCTCGACGGTCTCGCGCCAGCGCTCCGGCAGCTCGCCGGTGCCCGAGATAGCCATGAAGGAGTCGAAGTCGCCACGCTCGAGGCTGTCCGCCAGCCGATCCCAGTAGCCGAGGTCCTCCGGGTCGCTGCGCGGGCGTCCCATGTAGGCGGGCGTGATCTGCACGAGCGCCGCGACGCGCTCCGGGTGTGCGAGCGCGAAGGCCGTCGCCACATGGGCGCCCATCGAGCTGCCCACCAGCACGGCGCGCTCGAGCCCCGTGTCGGCGAGCACCCGCCCGAGGTCGTCGACCATCTCGCGGTAGGAGTAGCCGCCGGGGTCCTCGGCGGCGCCGGAGTCGCCGTGGCCGCGGGCGTCGTAGGCGACCAGCCGGTAGCCGCGACCGAGCAGGTGCCGCGATCCCTGCACCACGTAGCGCCGCGTCGCCGTCAGCCCGTGCAGCAGCACGATCGGCCGTCCGGCGCCCGCACCCTGCGGCGCGGGCGTGGCGGTGTCCTGCGTGGCGAGCGTGGGAGCGGGCATCGTCGAGTCAGTTTGCCCGGCCGCGGGCTCGGGTGTGCCCGTCGCGGGTGTGCCGGTGGGCCCTGAAGCGCGCTAACGTCTCCACAAGGGTTTTTCGATCACCCCGCGAAAGAGTCCGGCAGCGATGGCAATCAGCGACACATGGCGGCGCGCCCTCGTCTACTTCGGTCTCGCCGAGGAGGATGACCGCTACCCCGAGCCGGTCTCAGACCAGGATGCCGACGTCGAGCCCGAGGCCGAGATCGAGGACCGCTACCGCGAGCGGCCGAACGTCAGGCGCCTCCAGCGCCGGCGCCGTGACGAGTTCGACGACATCTTCGCCGACGACGAGCCGCCGCGCGAGCGCTCGCGGGAGACGCGCGTGCTGCGCTCGGTGGGAAATGGCGCGGGGGGCGATCTCAAGGTCCACCTGGTCGTGCCCAAGAACTTCAACGACGCGCAGCAGATCGCCGACCGCTACAAGGACACGGTCCCGGTGATCCTGAACCTGCAGCAGACCGATCCCGACCTCTCCAAGCGCCTGATCGACTTCTCCTCCGGGCTCACCTACGCGCTCGACGGGGGGATGCAGCGCATCGCCGACAAGGTCTTCCTGCTGACCCCGCGCAACGTCGAGGTCTCCGCGGAGGAGCGTGCGCGACTGGTCGAGAAGGGCTTCTTCAACCAGTCCTGAGGTTGCGAGCGCGGACCGTGTCGCCGGCGGGGCGGGCTTGGTCGGGCCCCGGCCCACGCGGCCGGTAGAGTCTCGGCGCGATGCGGATCGGGTTCATCGGGGCGGGCAGCATGGCGTCCGCGCTCGCGCGCGGGGTGGGCGAGCCCGCGCTCGTCTCAGACGTGCGCCGCGAGCGGGCCGCGGCCCTGGCCGCGGAACTGGGCGGCGAGGTCGCCGCCTCGAACGCCGAGCTGGCGGAGCGCGCCGACATCGTGATCCTGTGCCACAAGCCGGCGCAGCTCGACGAGGTCGCGGCGGAGCTGGTGGGGCGGGCGAGGGCGATCGTCTCGATCGTCGCCGCGACACCCGTCGCGCGGCTCGAGCAGGCCTACCCGGAGACCCCGGTCTACCGGTTCATCCCGAGCATTCCGGTCGAGGTCGGCCGCGGGGTCTTCTGCTATGCCCCGGGCAGCCGGGCCGCCGCCGGACCCGAGCAGGAGCTGCTGGAGCTCTTCGCCCGCTGCGGTGTCGTGATCGCGCTCGACGAGCCGCTGATCGAGCCGGCGATGGCGCTGATGAGCTGCGGGCCCGCCTTCCTGGCGCTCGTCGCCGAAGCGCTCGCCGACGCGGGCGTGCGCCACGGGCTCGAGCCTCGCCTGGCGGCCCGCCTGGTGACCGAGACGCTGGCGGGCACGGCCGCCTACCTCGACGCGAACGACGGGGACGCCGCCGGCCTGCGCGCGCGCGTCGCCACTCCGGGTGGGCTGACCGAGAAGGGCCTCGGCGTGCTCGAGGAGAGCGGGTTGCGGCGATCCTTCGACGCCGCCGTGGACCTCGTCGTGGAGGCGGGCGCGTGACCCCGCTGCTCGCAATCGGCCGCGGCGACATCGCCGACTACGTCTACACGCTCGCGATCGTCTTCGTCGTGCTCATCTTCATCCGCGTGATCATGAGCTTCGTCCCCAGGATCCCGTACCACCGCTGGCTCGCCGCGTTTCTCAACTTCGTCACCCAGGTCACCGACCCGATCCTGAACGTGTTCCGTCGCTTCCTGCCGCCCGTCCGGATCGGTTCGGGCGCGCTCGACCTGTCGCCGATGGTCGCGACGTTCGTGCTCCTGATCGCGGCCGGGATCGCGGCGGACCTGATCAGGGGGTAGCACTGCCGGTGGCTCCCCGGTGACCCGCGCCGGCGGATGGGCGCGGGCACTCCTCACGGCGGGGGTCGTGCTCGCCGCCGACCAGGCGACCAAGCAGATCGTGACGAGCTCGCTCGGCCGCGGCGAGAGCGTCGGCGTGTTCAGCGGCCTGGAGCTCACGAACACCCGCAACACGGGGGTGGCCTTCGGGGCCTTCGGCGGAAGCGGGACGGTCGTCGCGGTGCTGATCGGTGCGGTCCTGGTGGCGCTGGTGGCCTACTTCGCGCGGCGCGCAACCCGCGCGCGACTGTGGCTGCCGGTCGGGATGCTGCTCGGCGGGGCCGCCGGCAACCTCGTCGACCGGGTGCGCGAGGGAGCGGTGATCGACTTCATCGACCCGGTCGCGTGGCCGGCCTTCAACGTGGCGGACGCCACCATCGTCACCGGCGTCGCGCTGCTGCTCTACGTGCTCGAGGCCGCGCCCGGCAGGTCATGAGCGGCGTCGGATTCGTCGCCGGCGAGGCGGACGCGGGGACGCGGCTCGACGCGGCGCTCGCGAGCCACGGTGCGACGCGCTCGCGCGCCGAGGGACGCAGGCTGATCGAAGCCGGCCGCGTGCGGGTCGACGGGCGCCACAGGCGGGCCTCCCACCGTCTCGCCGCCGGCGAGACGGTCGCGATCACGCCGCCCGAGGCCGGACGGAGCGAGCCGGGCGCCTCAGCCCCGGCAGCGTTCGAGGTCGTCCACGAGGACGACGCGCTGCTCGTGGTCGACAAGCCCGCCGGGGTCGTCGTCCACCCCGGTGCGGGCCACGCGCACGGCACGCTGGTGCAGGCGCTCGCCGGGCGGGTCGCCGGAGGCCCCGATCCCGAGCGGGCGGGCATCGTCCACCGCCTCGACCGCGACACCTCCGGCCTGATGGTCCTCGCCCGGACGGAGGCGGTGCACGCCGCGCTCCAGCAGATGATCCGCGAGCGCCGGATCGAGCGCGAGTACCTGGCGCTCGTCGAGGGACGGCCCGATGCACGCAGCGGCACGATCGACGCGGCGCTCGGCCGCGACCGGGAGCGCCGCACCACGATCTCCACCAGGACCGACAGGCCACGGCGGGCGGTGACCCACTTCGAGTTGCGCGAACGCATGCCGCGCACCACGCTCCTGGCCGTCTGGCTCGAAACCGGGCGCACCCACCAGATCCGCGCCCACCTCGCGGCGATCGGGCACCCGGTCTGCGCAGACGCCCGCTATGGCGGCGGAGCGAGCGGGCGCAGGCTTGGGCTGACGCGCCAGTTTCTCCACAGCCGCCGGTTGATGTTTACGCACCCGCTCAGCGGGGAACCCGTGAGATGCGAGTCCGAAGTACCCGTCGATCTGCTTCGCACCCTCGGTGCAGCCCGACGGGATCAGGCCTCCGACGGGCCAGACGGAGACCTGAGTTGAGCGGGGCGACCTTCGGGTCGCCCCGTTCTGCGTTTCAGACCCCCTCTACGAAATCGAGGCGGCCATCCGGGCCGCCTCGATTCGTGCTTTCGCCGGACCGGACCACCGGAGGTAGGGGAAGGGAGGCCGGCCCGACACTTCCTCAAACGCAGAGGCCCGCGAAACCTTGCGCCGTTTCTGCGCGCCTGGCGCGGATTCCCCATTGCCAGTCCGTATGCTACGCGTCGCACCAACGCTTTCCAACTATCCCCGCCGGGACGACGCGGCCCTGCCCGGGCCGGTCACGAGACCCGGGTCCGCGCACCGTCGGTGGGAGACAGCACCATTCCAAAGGACTATGAAGGAGCACCGCTTGGCTCAGGTAACGCTGAAGGAGTTGCTGGAGGCCGGAGTGCATTTCGGCCACCAGACCCGCCGCTGGAATCCGAAGATGCGCCGGTTCATCTTCGACGAGCGCGGCGGCAACCACGTAATCGACCTCCAGAAGACCGAGGTCCTGCTTGCGCGCGCGCAGGAGTTCGCCTCGAACGTCGCCGGGCGCGGCGGCACGGTGCTGTTCGTCGGCACCAAGAAGCAGGCACGGGACACGATCGCGGAGGCGGCCACCGCCGCCGGGATGCCCTACGTAAATCAGCGCTGGCTCGGCGGCCTGCTGACCAACTTCCAGACGATCTCGAAGCGGATCAAGCGCCTGCACGAGCTGACCGACTGGACCGAGGACGGGACGCTCGAGCTGCTCCCGACGAGGGAGCGGATCGGTGCGATCAAAGAGCGCGAGAAGCTCGAGACCAACCTCGGCGGGGTGCGCGACATGCAGAAGCCCCCGGACGCGATGTTCGTCGTCGACCTGAAGACGGAGCTGATCGCGATCCGCGAGGCGCAGCGCCTGCGCATCCCGATCATCGGCCTGGTCGATACCAACTGCGACCCCGACCCGGTCAGCTACCTGATCCCCGGAAACGACGACGCGATCCGCTCCTGCAAGGTGATCGTGGAGGCGATCGCCGGCGTGGTCGGCGAGCACCACACTCGCTTTCGCGACGAGGAGGAGGCGGCCCGCCGCGAGGCGGCCGAACAGGCGCGCAAGGCCACCGAGGAGCGCGAGCGGCGCGAGGCCGAGGAGGCCGCCCGCAGAGAGGCCGAGGAGGCCGCCCGCAAGGAGGCCGAGGAGGCGGGCGCCACCCCGGCCCCGGTTCCCGAGCGGCCGGCGGTGGAGGTGCCGCCCTCCGAGCAGCGCACCTTCGACCCCGACGAGGAGAGCCCCGCATGAGCGACGCGATCTCCGCGCGCGACGTCAAGGAGCTGCGCGACCGCACCGGAGCGGGGATGATGGACTGCAAGGCTGCGCTGACCGAGGCGGGCGGCGAGATGGACAAGGCGATCGAGCTGCTGCGGGTCAAGGGGCAGGCCAAGGCCGCCAAGCGCGGGGAGCGCGCCGCGAGCGAGGGCCTCGTCGTCAGCTACGTCCACCACAACGGCAGGGTGGGCGCGATCGTCGAGGTCAACTGCGAGACGGACTTCGTCGCGCGCAACGAGGACTTCGCGGTCTTCGCGCGCGAGGTCGCCGCCCACGTCGCCGCGACGGCGCCGCGCTACGTGTCAGAGGAGGAGGTGCCCGAGCAGGATCGTGAAGCCGAGCTGCGGGTCCTGCGCGAGCAGGCCGCCGGCGAGGGCAAGCCGCAGGACGTGCAGGAGAAGATCGCCGAGGGGCGTCTGCGCAAATGGCTCGAGGAGACGGTCCTGCTGCGCCAGGAGCACGTCAACGCCGACAGGCACGGGGGCAAGACGATCGAGGCGATGCGCGCGGCGCTGTCCGCGAGCACGGGTGAGAACGTGGTCGTGCGTCGCTTCGCCCGCTTCAAGATCGGCGAGTAGCCTTGCCCGGCGAGCAGGTGAAGCCACCTCTGGACGAGGAGGCGGTTTTTCGGCGGGTCCTGCTCAAGCTGTCGGGCGAGGCGCTGATGGGCCCGCTGGAGTACGGCGCGGACCCGGACCGGATCGCGGCGGTCGCCGCGCAGGTGAAGCGCGTCTCGGAGCGCGGGGTCGAGACCTCGGTCGTGGTGGGCGGGGGGAACATCTACCGCGGCCTGTCCGCCGCGGCCTCCGGCATGGACCGGGCGACGGGCGATTACATGGGCATGCTCGCGACCGTCCTGAACGCGCTCGCCCTGCAGGACGCGCTCGAGAAGCTCGGCGCGATCACCCGCGTGCTCTCGGCGATCGAGATCTCGGAGGTCGCCGAGCCCTACATCCGCCGGCGGGCGATGCGCCACCTGGAGCGCGGACGGATCGTGATCTTCGCGGCCGGCACCGGGAACCCCTTCTTCACGACCGACACCGCCGCCGCGCTGCGCGCGCTCGAGATCCACGCCGAGGCGATCCTGATGGCGAAGAACGGCGTCGAGGGGGTCTACACCGCGGACCCGGCCAAGGTCGCCGGCGCCGAGTTCATCGCGGCGATCACCCATCGCGAGGCGATCGAGCGCCGGCTCCAGGTGATGGACGTGACCGCGCTGTCGCTTTGCATGGACAACCGCCTGCCGATCCACGTGTTCAACATGGACGACGAGCGCAACATAGATCGCATAGTGTGCGGCGAGCGAGTGGGAACGGTGGTGTCGACCGATGATTGACGACGCTGGTTGGGCGGATCGATGGACAACGAGCTGATCTCAGAGTTCCTCTCCGACGCGCGCGACCGGATGGCGAAGTCGGTCGAGGCCGCCCGCGGGGAGTTCGGGACGATCCGCACCGGCCGCGCCTCGCCCCAGTTGCTCGACCGGATCGAGGTCGACTACTACGGAGCCACGACGCCGCTCAAGCAGCTCGCGAGCATCTCGGCGAGCGAGGCGCGCCTGCTCACCGTCACCCCCTACGACAAGGCCTCGATCAAGGCGATCGAGAAGGCGATCCTCGAGTCCGACGTCGGCCTGACCCCGTCCAACGACGGCAACCTGATCCGGCTGACGATCCCCGAGCTCACCGAGGAGCGCCGCCGCGAGCTCGTCAAGGTCCTGCACGGCATCGCCGAGCAGCACGGCCGGGTGGCCGTGCGCAACGTCCGGCGTGAGGTGATGAACGATCTGCGCGAGCTCAAGAAGGAGGGCGAGATCGGCTCCGACGACGAGCACCGCGCCGAGACAGAGGTACAGCGGCTGACCGATGCGCGCATCGCCGAGATCGACGCTCTGCTGGCGGGGAAGGAAGAGGAGATCCTGCAGGTGTGACGGGCTCGCCCGCGCGGCCGAGGTACGTCGCGATCATCACCGACGGCAACGGCCGTTGGGCACAGCGACGGGGTCTGCCGGTCCTCGACGGCCACCGGGCCGGCGCCGAGGTCGTCAAGGAGCGCCTGCGCGACTGCGCCCGCCTCGGGATCGAGGAGCTGACCGTCTACTCGTTCTCGACCGAGAACTGGACGCGCCCGGCCGCGGAGGTCGCGGGGCTGATGTCGATGTTCGGCGAGCGGATCGATCGCGAGACGCCGGAGCTGCACGCGGAGGGGGTCCGGATGCGCTTCCTCGGGCGCCGCGAGCGGGTGCCCGCCGAGCTGACCGACCGGATGCGCTGGGCCGAGGAGATGACACGCGAGAACGCGCGCATCACGCTCTACGTCGCCTTCAACTACGGTGGCCGAGCGGAGATCCTCGACGCGGCGAAGACCTTCTCGGGCGGGACCGAGGAGGACTTTCGGCGCCACCTCTACGCACCCGAGATGCACGACCCCGACCTCCTCATACGGACCAGCGGCGAGCAGCGCATCTCGAACTACCTGCTGTGGCAGTGCGCCTACTCGGAGCTCGTCTTCAGGGACGAGCTGTGGCCCGACTTCACGCGCGAGGCGTTCGAGAGCGCGCTCGAGCAGTACGCGCGCAGGCAGCGCCGGTTCGGGGCGCGCTGAGTGAGCGCGCGGGCGGGCGGGCGGCGGCGCTCACGCCCGGGCAAGGACCTCGGTCCGCGCATCCTGACGGCCCTGTGGGCGATCCCCGTCGCGGTCGTGATCGTCGTCCAGGGTGGGCTCGTCTTCGCCCTCGGCGCGATCGTCCTGGGGGCGGTGGCGCTCGGCGAGCTCTACACCATGATGCGCCGGGCGCGCCCGGTCGACCTGGCCGGCTACCTGGCGCTGATCGGGATCGTGCTGCTCGCGCTCTACGAGGAGCGCGCCGATGTCCTGATCGCCCTCGTGGCGGCGTTCCCGCTCGTCTTCGCGCTCGCGCTCACCAGGGCGCGCCTGGACAACCTCGCGTGGGGAGTCGCGGCGACCCTGTTCGGCGTCTTCTGGATCGGCCTGCCGCTCGCGCACGCCGTCTTCCTGCGCGAGCTTCCCCACGGCGACGGGCTGCTGACAGACGTGCTCGTCGCCACCTTCGTCGGAGACACCGCCGCCTACCTCGGCGGGCGCCTCTGGGGACGCCGCCCCCTCGCACCCGACCTCTCTCCCAAGAAGACCGTCGAGGGGCTGGCGGCGGGCATCGTCGGCGCCACCGCGGCGTTCTGGTTCGCAGGCCTCTACCAGGATTGGCTGACGGGCGCCGACGCGCTGCTGATCGGCTTCCTGGTGGCGATCGCGGCGCCCGTCGGGGACCTGTTCGAGTCCGCCGTCAAACGCGACCTGGACGTCAAGGACGCGGGCCGCCTGTTCGGCGCCCACGGCGGCGCGCTGGACCGCCTCGACGCAGTCCTCTTCACCGTCGTGGTCGCCTTCTACGCGAGCGTCGCGCTCGGCTACGGGTGATGGCCGTCGCGGAGAGCCGGCACCGCGGGTGATGGGCGCCTCGGCGGACCTGCGCCGCGGCGCGGCGGGCATCTGGGAGGCCCAGCACCGCCATCCGTTCGTCACCGGGATCGGCGACGGCACGCTCGCGAGGGAGCGCTTCGGCATCTGGGTGCGCCAGGACTACCTGTTCCTGATCGAGTACGCGCGCCTGCTCGCGCTCGGCGCCGCGCGGGCGCCCGACGTCGCGACGATGGCGCGGCTCGCCGAGCTGGCGCGGACGATCCTGGAGGAGGAGATGTCGCTCCACCGCGGCTACGCCGCGGAGCTCGGCATCTCCGGCGACGAGCTCGAGGCCGAGACGATGCTCCCCACGACCCGGGGCTACACCGACTTCCTCGTCCGCACCGCGGCCCAGGGCGACTTCGCCGAGTTGGTGGCGGCGCTGCTGCCCTGCATGTGGGGCTACTGCGAGGTCGGGGAACGGCTCGCCGCGGGTGCGGGCCCCGGCGACGCGCACCTCGCGAAGTGGATCGAGATGTACTCAGCGCCCGAGTTCGCCGAGCTCGCGCGCTGGTGCCGGGGGCTGATGGATCGCGTCGCCGATGGCGCGGGCGCGGCCGCGCTCGAGCGGATGGAGCGCGCCTTCGTGACCAGCAGCCGCTACGAGCTCGCCTTCTGGGAGATGGCGTGGGTGGGGGAGGAGTGGCCCGCGACGTGAGGAGGTGACGGGGCGCCCGTCCGCCGGGTGCGCGACGCGTTGTGCTCCCACAGCCGGCAGAACGCGCCGCGCGGTGTCGCGGCGGGTGCGCGCGCGGGGAGCCCCAGCCCGCCTCCTACACTCCACGCCATGGTGCGCAGGGTCCTCATCGTCGGGTCGACCGGCTCGATCGGAACGCAGGCGCTCGACGTGATCTCGCGCAGCGAGTCGCTCGAGCTCGTCGGCCTCGCAGCGCACTCGAATGCCGAGCTGCTGCTCGAGCAGGCGGGCGCCCACCGCGTCGAGCGCGTCGCGCTCGCAGACCCCGACGCCGCGGCCCGCGCGGCCGAGGGATGGACCGACGGCGAGGTGCTCTCCGGCGCGGAGGGCCTCGTCGAGCTGATCACAGAGACCGAGTCGGACCTCGTCCTCAACGCGCTCGTCGGTTCGGCGGGGCTCGGACCGACGGTAGCCGCGCTCGGGGAGGGCATCGACCTGGCGCTCGCCAACAAGGAGAGTCTCGTGGTCGGCGGGGAGCTCGTGATGGAGCTCGCGCAGGCGACGGGCGCTCAGATCCTGCCGGTCGACTCCGAGCACTCGGCGCTGTTCCAACTGATCGAGGGCCAGCCTCCCGGCGCGGTCGACAGGCTCGTCCTGACGGCCTCCGGCGG
>JBPCKX010000095.1:0-13265 GCA_051003875.1 Thermoleophilaceae bacterium | reverse complement strand
CGGGGCGGCGGCGCTCGCCGGTGCGGCCGGCCCCGACGGTCGCGGCGACCCCGCCGGTCCGGGCGCGCGTGTCGACGTGCTCGTCTCGACCGAGCCCGATGCCAGTCCCGGCCGCACCTTCCTGGCGCTCGAGAACGTCGAGCTGCTCGGCCTGCGCGCGATCGGTGCGGGCGCGGCCGCGGAGGAGGACGCCGCGCCGGCCGCGCCGTCGGAGGCGACCGCCGTCGCCCGCCTGCGCGTGACCCTGCGCCAGGCCGTCTACCTCACCGCCGCGCAGAACTTCGCCCGCGAGCTGCGCCTGCTGCCGCGCCCACCCGGTGACTCCCGGCGGGCGGGGCGGGCTGAGGTCGGGGCGGGGGAGCTGTGAGCGGGGCCGTGCGGGCCGAGCGCCCGGGCCTCCGAAGCCCCCCGCTGCGGTGCATGGCGCGCTGCTCGGAGCGCTCAGCCGAGTTGGGCGGCGGGTTGAGAGACAACGACCAGCGAAGCCCGCTCGCGCCGGCGGAAGGGAGGGCTACCTGAAGACGACAGCGTTCCGTTCCCCGGTTTCCGACAGCGTTCCGTTCCCCGCGGCGGCTGGTGGGGCGACAGCGTTGCGTTCCCTGGTGAGCGTCCGAGCGGGCTTCGATGCTCGCTCGCCGTGTTGGCGAGCGAGGGAGATCGAGGATGGGCAGGGGCGAGGAGGAGCTGCGGATGGAGGCGGTGCGGAGGCGCCTGGCGGGGGAGTCGCCGGAGCGGATCGCGCGTTCGTTGGGCCGGTCGCGGCGGTGGGTGGCGAAGTGGGTTGCCCGCTACGAGCCGACCGAGGAGGAGTGGGCCGCCGGGCGCAAGCCGGGGCGGGCCCCGCACCACCGGCTGACCGGGTCGGCGATCTCTCGGGGTGCCGCGCCGGCTCCAGCTCGACAACGGCAAGCCGTTCCAGCTCGGGTCGGCGAGCCTCGGGGAGATCGTGCGGGTCTCGCTGCACCAGTGGGCGACGCCGGTCTTCATCCCCCAGGGGGAGCCGTGGCGAAACGGCACCTGCGAGCAGTTCAACGACACCTTCGACAAGCGCTTCTTTGGATCAGAGCGTTTCGAGGACCGCGACCGGCTCTCACACCGCGCGCTCGAGTTCGAGTGCTTCCACAACGCCAACCACCGCTACCGCGCCACAGGCAAACGCACCCCACAGAACCGTGCTCGCCGCTGCTCGCACACCGCACCTCGCGGCGACGCGGCTAGGCCCTGCCACCGGCGGGTCGGAAGCGACCCGCGGATCTCTCCTCGCTCCGGCGCGCTCAGCCTGAATCCACCGATCCTGACGGCGTTTCCTCACCGGATGCCGTCGCGATCCGGGATCGGGCTCGATCACAGGGTTCACCCTTGTGATGTTCGCCCGATCCCCACCTGACTCGGCCTCCGGCGCGGAAACGCTCGCCAGTTCCGGTGGATGCAGGCTAAGACCTGCCCTCATGCATCGGTGGAAACGAGGCGGAGGAGCTCGGGTGGGCGTGGCTGACCGCTTCGAGCGCCCGCCACAGGACTGCTAGACGCCGGCGCTTTCTCCCCGGCCCAGCGGAGTGAGCGTCGCGGAGCCGCCCCGGCCGACCGCGTAGGCGGGCAGGTGCTCGGTGGTCTTGGACCAGGGCGTCACCACCAGCACGAAGTCCTTGATGCCCGCCTTCTTGAAAAACGGCCGTGCGTCACGGTAGAAGGCCCTCACGGCTGCCGCCCGCGCGCGCTTTGACATGCCGAAGAAGCGCCTGCGGTCGACCCTGGCATAGAGCTTGTGCGGCCCCGAGCGGTAGTACTTCCTCACCGCCGCCTCCCGAGCGCGTTGGGACATGCCATAGAAGCGCTCGCGCTGGGCCTTGGTGCGCAGCGGGTCGGGGGGGCTATCGGTGACCCACTGAACGACATCCAACGGTGGTTTGCGGAGCGGGAGCTTGTCTATCCCTCTGTCAAAGGGGCTCCTTCTGAACTGCTCGTCAAACGCGCGCCACCCGAGGTCGTCGATACGGTCGATCTTGTCCTCGGTACCGCGCAGGTCGGAACTGAACAGCTTGCGCTCCGCCTTCGCCTCAAGCGCCTCGCTGCGACGCTCAAGTTCGCTCTCCGCCTTGACGCTGCCGAGAGCAGTCGCGCTCGAAAGCGCCTGGTTGGACGCGCGCTCCTCGAGCGTAAGGGGTTTGTCTCCGCCTCGGCTCAAAGCGAATACGACGACGGCGAGCACGACCGCTACGCCAAGCGCCATTATCCCGTTTCGCGACACGCGGTGAGAGCCTAGCGGGATTTCCCCACACCACACCCAGACCGATCGAAGCCCCTCGTTGGAGCCAATGTCCATTACGTGCGAACTGTCTCAAGAGTGCGCTTTAGACCGACAAGAGTCGCGCTGCGGTCGAAGCGTCAAGCAGCGGCTCCGCAAGCGGGGCCCGCGCGCCTTCGGCAGCCGGCTCCAGTCCAGCTCTATAGCCGCGGCTCTCCGTCATAGCGGATCGGGTCGTCCCGTTCGGCGTCGCGCGGAGTGACCCCTGGGCGATCTGGCATTGGAAACGCGGACCGCCGTCGGCAGGTTGGGACGGCGGCTATCTGCAGCTTCTGGGCGCGCTCTGATCCGAAGGCGAAGCACATGCCCTCGAGCGCCACCAACTCCACACGGCCACCCGGCCGCCGTCTCGCTCGTCCCGTCAAGGCCGTCGTCCGGCTCGGCTCACTTCCGGCAGCTTCAGGCCGACCGGCTGCTGGGTGTTGCGCGAGACCTCGTGGATCAGCTCGTTGCGCCGGGTGACGCCGAGCTTCACGAAGATGTTCGACAGGTGCTCCTTGACGGTCCCGAGTGAGATCACGAGCCGCGCTGCGATCTCCGGGTTCGTGAGCCCCTCGCCCGCCAGGGTCGCGACCTCGTTCTCGCGCGGGGTGAGGCTCGTTCAGCCCGTGGCCGGGCGCCCCCGGTGGCCGTTGCGGCCCTCGACCGCCTCGGCCGCGGCCGCCTCGATCGTGAGCTCCGCGCCCTCGGCGGCGCTGGCTTCGAAGCGCTCCCGGGACAGCTTCTCGCGCAGGCCGGCCACGACCCCGAGCGGGACGACGACGCTCCCGCGTCATCGCCTGTCAGCTCGCGCTGGGAGCCCGCGAGGCGCGCGAGCAGATCGCCCGCGGCGAGGTGTTCTCTGCCGGGCAGATCAAGCGCGAGATGCTTGAGCGCTGACGACCGCTCGATCCTCACCGCGCGCGGCCGCCGCGACTTTCGGCGGCTCGACACGCCCTTTCAGCGCCGTGTCACCGACGCACTGGATCTCTTGGTCGCCGACCCGCCCCAAGGGTCTGTCCGTCAATTACTTGCGGATCTCGCGGCAACCTCTCGACCTCCACCGAGGCGAGAGGAAGCTGAACCGCGGCGGGAACGGGACGACAGCCGATGCAGTCGGGCATGGGCCGGAGCGCACCGCCGGCCCGGCTCGATGACCAGCCCCCGCAGGAGGGTGCATACTTCGCGACATGGGCGATCAGCTCACGTTCAAGGCGGTTGCTACTCCGGACGAAAGCGCCTGGACGATCGCCCAGCTCGCTGACCGGCCGGGGGTCGTGGCTTGCGGGCGGACCGTCGACGAAGCTCGCGAGATGGTCATCGACGCCGGTGAGACCCGCCGCGACGCCTCGTGATGACCGACCCCGCGGACAGGCAAGGGCCACCCGCGAGCCCGTCCGCCCGGGACTTCTCGGACCTGAGCGCGCTGTTCATCAACTGCACCCTGAAGCGCTCGCCGGAGGTCTCGAACACGCGTGGCCTCGCCGACATCTCGATCGGGATCATGGAGCGAAACGGCGTCTCGGTCGAGGTGGTCCGCGCGGTCGACCACGACATCGCGACCGGGGTCCAGCCCGACATGACAGAGCACGGCTGGGAGAGCGACGACTGGCCCGCGATCTTCACGAAGGTCCAGGCGGCGGACATCCTCGTGCTGCTCTCGCCGATCTGGCTGGGGGAGAAGTCCTCTGTCTGCACGCGGGTGATCGAGCGGCTCTACGGCAACAGCGCGATGCTCAACGAGGACGGCCAGTACGCCTACTACGGCGGCGTCGCGGGCTGCCTGATCACCGGCAACGAGGACGGCGCCAAGCACTGCGCGATGAACATCCTCTACTCGCTGCAGCACCTCGGCTACGTCATCCCGCCGCAGGCCGACTCGGGCTGGCTCGGCGAGGCGGGACCGGGGCCGAGCTACCTTGACCCGGGGTCGGGTGGGCCGGAGAACGACTTCACCAACCGCAACACCACGTTCATGACGTGGAACCTGATGCACCTCGCGCGGATGCTGAAGGACGCCGGCGGCATCCCCGTGCACGGCAACCAGCGCTCTGAGTGGGAAGCCGGCTGCCGCTTCGACTTCGAGCAGCCCGAGTACCGGTAGCCGGTCGCGCTACGGGCGCTCGATCACCTCGACCCCGCCGACCGGGGTGCCGAGCAGCGCCCGCTCGGCGATCCCGAGGAAGAGCCCGTGGTCGACGACCCCCGGCACGTGCTGGAGCGCCTCCCCGAGCTCGTCGGGATCGGTCCCCTCGGGGATCGCGCAGTCGAGGATGTAGTGGAGCTGATCGGTCATGTAGGGCTCGTCGCCGACGGCCCGCAGCTCACTGTCGGGGAGCAGGTCGGCGAGCCGCCGGGCGGTGTCGCGCCAGCCGAAGCGGACGATCTCGACGGGCAGGCGAAAGGTCTCCCCGAGCCGCTCGACCTTCTTCGTGGACTCCGCCACGACGACGAACCGGCGCGCGGCTGCCGCGACGATCTTCTCCCGCAGCAGCGCGCCGCCGCCCCCCTTCAGCAGCTGCAGGCCGGGGCCGACCTCGTCCGCGCCGTCGATCGCGATGTCGAGCTCGCGCGACCCGTCGAGCTGGACGATCTCGATCCCCGCGGCGTGCGCGAGCGCGAAGGTCGCCTCCGAGGCGACCACGGCGCTGATCTGGTGCGAGCCCGGCCAGCGCGCCCCGATCGCCTCGATCACCGCCCACACCGCCCGGCCCGAGCCGAGGCCGATCGTCATCTCGGGCTCCATCAGCTCGACCGCGGCCGCGGCCGCCGCGGCGCGGCCGGGAGAGAACTCGTAGGCACCGGAGATCGCCACGGGCGCAAGCATCGCAGGGAGCGTGCGGGGCCGGCTTCCCGGTCGCCGCCTATGCTTCGAGCCGCCGTGGCGCCGGATCGAGCAACAGGGCGGGGGTGAAGCCGGGTGGAGGTGACGATGCTTCTCTGCGACTCGGCCCAGGAGGTGGGCGGCAAGCTCTACATCCTCGGCGGCGGCTGGTCCTTCCTTCACCGCCCCGACGCTCCGACCGCGATGGCGCTGGCGATCAAGATCGCCGTGCCGTGGGATGAGACCAACGCGGCCCACACGCTGCGCGCCCTGCTGCTGACCGAGGACGGCGACCCCGTCGAGGTCGACGGGGAGTCGGTCGAGGCGAACGGCGACTTCGAGATCGGCCGCCCGGCGGGGATCAAGCCGGGCACGAACCTCGACGCGCCCTTCGTCCTCTCCTTCCAGCTCGCGCTGCCCGCGGGCGGCTACGTGTGGGAGCTCCAGATCGACGACAGCCACGCCGCGCGCTCACCCTTCCGGGTGCTCGGCGGCGCGGACTGAGGAGAGACCGGGCTACAGGTCCCAGCCCGCCAGGGCGACCGCCGCGTCGTCGTAGCGGTCGCCGGGAACCTGGAGGTAGACGGCGCCGCGACCGCCGCGCCCCGGGGCGTGGTCGGCGGTCAGTGCGTTCGGGATCGCGAGCTCGTCGAGGCGGTCCGCGAACGCCGCCGCTGTGGCCACGTCCTCGTACTGCTCGACCGTCACCCAGCCGTCGAAGCGCGGGTCGTCGAGGTGCACGCGCGGTTCGCGGGCCTTGCGCGAGAAGAGTCCCACAGCAGCAATCTACGCCCCAAGCGCGGTTGGGACGGGAGGTGACCGCGCGAGCGGGGAGCCGCTAGACTGTGCTTACCTTCAATTAGTAACTATGGAGATGAAAGCTATGGAGAAGCTGCTGCTGATTCCCGTGGACGACTCGGTCGTCTTCCCGACGATGACGGTGACCCTCACGGTCGACGTCGGCGACGAGGAGGAGCGCGTGCTGCTCGTCCCGCGCGCGGAGGACGCCTTCGCCGCCGTCGGCACCGTGGCTCGGGTCGTCGACCGCGTGCGGCTGCCCGGCGGCGGCCGCGCGGTGGCGCTCGAGGGCATCCACCGGGGCGTCGCGGGAGCCGCGAGCACCGACGCCGAGGGCAACCTGCGCGTCGAGGTGACCGCGCACCCCGACGAGCGGCCGCTCGACGGCGCCACGCGCGAGCTCGAGCGCGAGTACCGCGCGGTGATCGAGGAGATCCTCGAGCTGCGCGGCGACGACGGCCGCGTGGCCGCGTTCGTGCGCTCGATCACCGAGCCTGGAGCGCTCGCCGACACCTCGGGCTACTCGCCCGACCTGAGCTACGAGCAGAAGGTGACGCTGCTCGAGACGCTCGACGTGCCAGAGCGCCTCGAGACCGCGCTCACCGTGCAGCGCGAGCGGCTCGCCGAGCTGCAGGTGCGCAGCCGCATCCGCGACGACGTCCAGTCAGGCGCCGAGCGCCAGCAGCGCGAGTACTTCCTGCGCAAGCAGATGGACTCGATCCGCAAGGAGCTCGGCGAGGACGACGGATCGGTGGTCGACGAGTACCGCGCGAAGATCGCCGCCGCCGGCATGCCCGAGGCGGTGCGCGAGCAGGCGGAGAAGGAGCTCGGCCGGCTCGAGCGGATGGGCGAGGGCTCCGGCGAGAGCGGGATGCTGCGCACCTACCTCGACTGGCTCGTCGACGTCCCCTGGTCCGAGCGCAGCGAGGAGCGGCTCGACCCGGTCCACGCGCGCGAGGTTCTCGACGCAGACCATGCCGGGCTCGAGGACGTGAAGGACCGCATCACCGAGCACATCGGCGTGATGAAGCTGCGCCGCGATCGCGGCATGGAGGAGGAGCAGCGCTCGGGGGCGATCCTCACCCTGATCGGACCTCCGGGGACCGGCAAGACCTCGATCGGCGAGTCGATCGCGCGTGCGACGGGGCGCGAGTTCGTGCGCATGTCGCTCGGCGGCGTGCGCGACGAGGCGGAGATCCGCGGCCACCGGCGCACCTACATCGGCGCGCTCCCGGGCCGCCTCGTGCGCGCGCTGCGCGACGCGGGGACGGTCAACCCGGTGATCCTGCTCGACGAGGTCGACAAGGTCGGCGCCGACTGGCGCGGGGACCCGTCCGCCGCGCTGCTGGAGGTGCTCGACCCGGCTCAGAACCACGCCTTCCGCGACCATTACCTCGATGTCGAGCTCGACCTGTCGCAGGTGCTCTTCATCGCGACCGCGAACGTCGCGGACACGATCCCGGCGCCGCTGCTCGACCGCATGGAGGTGGTGCGCTTCGACGGCTACACAACCGAGGAGAAGGTGGCGATCGCGCGCGACTATCTGTGGCCGCGCCAGCGTGCCCGCAACGGGCTCGAGGAGGACGAGGTCGGCGGCTCCGACGAGCTGCTGCGCACCGTCGTGACCGACTACACGCGTGAGGCGGGCGTGCGCAACCTCGAGCGCGAGCTCGGCACGCTGCTGCGCAAGACCGCCACGAAGATCGCCTCGGGGACCGTGCAGGCCCCTGTGGCGCTGGACCTCGAGGCGCTCCGCGACGCTCTCGGTCGGCCGCGCTTCTTCCAGGAGGCGGCCGAGCGCACGGCGGTTCCCGGCGTCGCGACGGGTCTCGCGGTCACGGGCGCCGGCGGCGACGTCCTGTTCGTCGAGGCGACCGGCATGAAGGGCCGGGGCGACGCCGACCCGCTCGTGTTGACCGGGCAGCTCGGTGACGTGATGAAGGAGTCCGCGCGGATCGCGCTTTCCTACGTGCGCGGGCATCCGCACCGCGTCGGGATCGACGAGGACGCGTTCGAGGGGCGCCAGTTCCACATGCACGTCCCGGCCGGGGCGATCCCGAAGGACGGCCCGAGCGCGGGGATCACGATGACGACGGCGCTGGCGTCGCTGCTCTCGGGCAGGCCGGTGAGGCACACCGTCGGGATGACGGGCGAGGTGACGTTGCAGGGCCGGGTGCTCCCGATCGGCGGCGTCAAGCAGAAGGTGCTCGCAGCGCACGCGGCCGGGCTCACCGACGTGATCCTCCCCGAGCGCAACCGCGGGGACATCGACGACGTGCCCGAGGACGTCCGCGAGCGGATGAGCTTTCACCCGGTGATGACGATCGACGAGGTGCTCGACCTGGCGCTCGAGCCCGCGCCGGCCCCGGCGGTGAACGGGGCGGTGTAGGGGGCGGGGGGTTCCGAGGTCGGAGGCTCGGACGCCGCCTGCCCGGGCGCGCGGCGGGCCGCGATCCTCGGCTGCGCCCGACGCCCGTCCCAGCCGAATCGCCGAGGGGACTAGCCGGGCGGCTCGGCGCGCTATATGTTCTCGTCCAGGTGCGACTGTCCCGACTAGTTCGCAAAGCGATTCCGCTCATCGTTCTCGGCGCGGGCGCCGCCGCCGCGCGTCACCTGGCGGAGCAGCGCCGGGAGCAGCGCGGCGGCGCGGCCCTGGCGCCGCCCTGGGAGCCGCCCACCGCGCCCGCGCCCCCGATGCAAGAGGCGGAGGCGCTCGAGCCGCCGTCCGTCCACCCCGAGCCTCCCGCGCCCGACCCCGTGCCCGGGCCCGATCTCGCCGTAGCGCCCGTGACTCCGATCGACGTGTCCCCCGAGCCCGACCCCGAGCCCGAGCCCGAGCCTGAGCCGGACCGGTTGGCGGCGGACCTCGCGCCGCTGTCCGAGCCCGATCCCGAGCCGCCGACCCCGGACCCCGCGCCACAGGAGCCCGAGCCTGGCCCGGAGCCGCCGACCGAGCCCCCGGCGCCCGAGGTGGCCACCGAAGACGCGCCC
Organism: Thermoleophilaceae bacterium; assembly: GCA_051003875.1. Taxonomy (GTDB): domain Bacteria; phylum Actinomycetota; class Thermoleophilia; order Solirubrobacterales; family Thermoleophilaceae; genus JAAYBF01. The sequence continues at coordinate 4,368 of JBPCKX010000095.1, read as the reverse complement.
ACCAGGGAGGTGCCGGCCATCTCGGAAGAGCAGGTCCGCGAGCCGGCTGACGGCGGCGCCGGCGAACCCGACCGGCCGCCGACCGTGACTGACATCGTCGACGACCTGCTGGCGCCGGGCCCGTCCGCCTCGGAGGCCGAGCGGATCCAGGACGCCACCGTCGTTGACGGCCCGGGCGAGCCCGACCCGCAACAGCCCGCCGACGCGACCGGGTCCGGTGCGGCTCGGGCGGACGAGCTGTCCGCGGACGCGCCGCCGTGGGAGGTCTCGGGGCCCGACGTCCCGCACCCGGAGGAGCCCGCGCCCGGCTTCCCCGAGCAGCCGCCGGCCCCCGATCGCTTCACACCCGAGTCCGCCATACCGGAGCCGGTCGAGGCGGAGTCGGAGCCCGCGACTGCGGACTCGGCCACACCGGAGCCGGCCACACCGGAGCCGGCCACACCGGAACGGGCCACACCCGAACTTGCCACGCCCGAGCCGGCCGCTGCCACGCCGGCCGAGGCGGCCGCGGAGCCCGTCGCGCCCGGGCCGCCCCCGGCGCCGAATCTCGACGACGGCGAGCTCGCTCGCGCCGTCCGCGCGGGGCTCGCCGAGCAGCCGGGGCTCCTGCCCGGCACGGTCGACCTGGAGGTGCTCGCCGGCGTGGTGATTCTCAGAGGAGAGGCGCGGCACGCCGAGACGATCGCCGAGCTCGAGCGGAGGGCGCGTGAAGTGGAGGGGGTGCAGGAGGTCCGCAACCTGCTGCACCTGCCCGGGGAGGGAACACCCCCCGGCGAGCAGCGGCGGTAGGCGCCGCGGCGACCCCGCCGGTGCCGCCGCGGCGGTTGACCGCGACGGTCCGCCGGACGATCTGCTTCTATTCTCGTCGTATTTCGTAACCAGCCGAGTTCCTGTTGCCCATGGCGGCAGGGAGCGGGGGAACCACTGGGGGCCGGCACACACCGGTCCCCCGGGGCGAATCGCCGCCAGTCCGCGGCGTAGCGCACTTTCCGGCGCGAGCCCGTCAGCTCACCCCGTAGGCGTCAGGAAAAAGGAGTCGAAGCCTACGTGGTGTCCACTGATGAGCACGGGTCGCGGCCGATTGGGCCGCGGCGCGAACAGCCCGAACGGATGAGCGCCGGATGGCGACGAAACCGCTGGTCGCGGTTGCGTCCCACCGCGCTGGCGCTCGCCGTCGCCGCCATCGCGATGGGCGTCCTCGGCGCGCCGGTGTCCCTCGCCGACGAGCTCGATCTGTCAGCCGGCGCCGCCAGGGCGGAGGTGACCCTGCGCAAGGGTGACCGCGGGCCGGCCGTGAGAAAGGTCCAGCGCCGGCTCCGGCTCAGCGCCGACGGGGTGTTCGGGCCGATGACCCACAGGACCGTGCGGCGCTTCCAGCGTCGCAAGCGCCTGACCGTCGACGGCATCGTCGGGCCGGTGACGCGCAGACGCCTGCGGTTGAAGCCCTTCCCGCCCGGCAGCGTCCGCCATCCGCGGCGTAGCCGCGACCGTGACGGGCCTGACGCCGAGGAGCCGAGCGGGGATGGGCTCTCGAACCTTCCCGCGGCGCTGAGCCGGATCGCACGCTGCGAGTCGGGCGGCAACCCCAAGGCGGTCTCCGCAGGCGGGCGCTACCGCGGCAAGTACCAGTTCCTGCGAGCGACCTGGAGGCGCTGGGGAGGCCGCGGCCGCGACCCCGCGCGTGCCTCGGAGAGACATCAGGATCGCGTCGCGCTGCGGCTCTACCGCGCGCGTGGCGCGGGGCCGTGGCCGACCTGCGGGCGCCGCTGACCGGGTCCTGCGCTCGCCCGCTTGACCCTCCGCGCGCAGCACACCGCACCTCTGCGCCCGTTTGTGTGTTCTGAGCTGGCAACTGCCGAGTCCTCACCACCGGATGGTGAGGATCGGGGGACCCATTGGGGACCGGCCGCCGGTCGGCCCCCGGGGGCGAATCGCCGCCGGAGCGCGGCGTAGCGCCTAGGCGCGAGCCCGTCAGCTAACCCCGTAGGCCGACAATGGAGGAACGGTTTGAAGCGTGTCACGCGTGCCGCCACTTGCGGCGCGATCATTGCGAGCCTGGGCTTGGCCCTGCTCGGCTCCGCCCCGGCCGCGCTGGGTGCCGCCGGCGCACCCCGGGTGAGCGGTATCGACTGCCTGCGGGCGTGCACCAAGGAGGGCCGACCGCGCGGCGGGAGCCTCGTCCTTCTGCGCGGGCGCAACCTGGATCACGTCTTCAGGGCGATCTTCAAGGGCGGTGAGGGCGGCCTGCGGAGCCTGCGCGGGCGATCGCGCGCCGCGTCCGGCGGAGGGCTCCGCGTCAGGCTGCCCTGGGAGGTCGTGAGTGGCAACTTCATCCTCGGCGCGCGGGACGGTCGCGTGTCCACTCCGACCCCGATCTCGATCGCGCCGATCCCGGTCGTCTCCCGCACGCGGTGCGTCAAGCGCTGCGCGCCGCGGCGGCGGGCCCGTCCCGGGAGCCTCGTGCGCGTTCGCGGAGTACGGCTATCCGACGTGTCCTCCGCGATCCTGCTCGGTCGCAGGGGACGGTCCGACAACCGCCGCGCGCGGGTCAGCGACCAGACCTTCTCGAGCTTCCTGATGCGCGTCCCGCGCGGAGCCCGCAGCGGTGCCTTCAGCGCCCGGACCGAGGAGCGGTCGCGCTCGCCCAGGCGGCGGATCAAGATCGCCGCGTCGGTGTCCGCGCCCGTCGGGCCCGAAGGGGCGTTCCCGATCGTCGGCCGCCACGACTACGGCGGCTCCGGCGCGCGCTTCGGTCGCCCCCGGTCGGGGCACAGCCACCAGGGCCAGGACGTCTTCGCGCGCTGCGGCGCGCCGCTGGTCGCGGCCCGCGACGGACGCGTGCGCTACGCCGGCTACCAGAGTGCCGCCGGTCACTACATCGTGATCGCGGGCTCCTCCCCGAAGGTCGACTACGTCTACATGCACCTGCGCTCGGCGCCGCTGTTCAAGACGCGCGCCAGGGTCACCGCCGGCACGCAGATCGGCGAGGTCGGCGAGTCCGGAAACGCCCGTGGCTGCCATCTGCACTTCGAGCTGTGGTCGAGCCCCGGCTGGTACGAGGGCGGCAAGCCGTTCGATCCGCTCCCGCAGTTGCGCGCCTGGGACGAGGGCTGAGCCCTCGCAGGGGGGCGGGGGGACGCGACGGCTGAGCCCTCCCGGGGGGCGAGAAACGACCCGCGCGGGCTTGGCGGGCCATGGAGGCGATCGAGGAGCTGGCCGGCGCGCTGCGCGCGCGGCTGATCGAGCGGGCACGCGCGGGCGAGGGGTCGGCCGAGCCCCTGCCCGAGCAGGTGCGCGCGCTCGTCGAGCGTGAGGCCGCGCCACTGGCCGACTCCGAGCGCGCCGAGCTGTGCGAGCGCGTGATCCTGCTGGCGACCGGGCTCGGGCCGCTCGAGCCGCTGCTCGCAGACCCCGCCGTCGACGAGGTGATGGTCAACGGCCCCGGCGCCGTGTACGTCGAGCGCGGCGGGCGGGTCGAGCGAACGGATGTCGGCTTCGGGTCGGAGGCCGAGCTGATGCACGCGGTCGAGCGGATCCTCGCGCCGCTCGGCCGGCGCGTGGACGAGGCCTCGCCGCTCTGCGACGCCCGGCTCCCGGACGGCTCGCGCGTCAACGTCGTGATCCCGCCGCTCTCGCTCGGCGGGCCCTGCCTGACGATCCGGCGCTTCCGGCGTGCCGGCTTCTCGCTGCGCGACCTGGTCGAGAACGGAACGCTTCCGGCCGCGGGCGCCGACCTGCTCGCGCCGGCCGTCGCAGCGCGCGCCTCGATCCTCGTGAGCGGAGGGACGGGCTCGGGCAAGACCACGACGCTCAACGCGCTGTCGGGCGCGATCCCGGCCGGGGAGCGGATCGTGACGATCGAGGACGCCGCCGAGCTGAGGCTGCGCCAGCGCCACGTCGTGCGGCTCGAGGCCCGCCCGGCGAACCTGGAGGGGAGTGGGGAGGTGACGATCCGCCAGCTCGTGCGCAACGCGCTGCGGATGCGGCCGGACCGGATCATCGTCGGGGAGGTTCGCGGGGGCGAGGCGCTCGACCTGCTGCAGGCGCTCAACACGGGGCACGACGGCTCGCTGTCGACCGTCCACGCCAACTCTCCCGAGGACGCCCTGCGACGGGTCGAGACGCTCGCGCTGATGGCCGGCGTCGGCCTGCCGCACGCGGCCGTGCGCGAGCAGGTCGCGAGCGCGATCGACGTGGTCGTGCACCAGGCGCGGGGGCCGGACGGGCGGCGGGTGGTGCGCTCGGTGACGGAGGTGGTCCGCGCCGCGGGCGGCGTGGGCACGCGCGAGCTGCTCGTCGACGGGCGTGCGCGCCGGCCCCGTGAAGGGCGGCTGGCCCAGCGACTGCGCGCGCTGGGCGGGCCCGGGG
>JBPCKX010000094.1:0-15027 GCA_051003875.1 Thermoleophilaceae bacterium | reverse complement strand
GCCCGGGGCCGCCGCCGCGCGGCGCCCCGGCGGGGATTCTAGGGAGGCGGCGGCGCGGCGCCGATCAGCCGCTCGAGCTCGTCGGCGGCGCGCTCGACGAGCGCACGGACCTCCTCGGCGGGCTCGCGGAAGCGGCCGAGAACGTGCGCGGAGACGATCTCCGGGTCGCTCGACCCGGGCCGCCCCACCCCGACGCGGACGCGGTGGAAGTCGGCGCCGCCGAGCTCGCGCTTGAGCGACTTGAGGCCGTTGTGGCCGGCGAGCCCGCCGCCGAGGCGCGCCTCGACGCGCCCGAAGGGGAGGTCGATCTCGTCGTGCAGGGCGACGACCCGTTCGAGGTCGACGCCGAGCGCGCCGCGCGCCGGGCCGGCGGAGCGCCCGGACTCGTTCATGTAGGTCTGCGGCAGCAGAACCCCGACACGCGGCCCGCCCGGCCCGGTTCTCGCATCCGAGTAGAGGCCGCCGTAGCGCTTCCTCGCCCGCGGCAGGCTCCATCGCTCGACGGCCAGGGCCGCCACCTCGAAGCCGACGTTGTGGCGCGTGCGGGCGTACTCGGTGCCCGGGTTGCCGAGCCCGACGATCAGCCAGTCGACCTTGCCGCCGCCGCGCCCCGGCTCCGTCCCGCCGCGGCGGAACAGGCTCATGGAAGCGTGCTACTCGTCGCCGGAGGAATCCGGCTCGCCCTCGGCGTCGCCCCCTTCGGCCGGCGCGCCCTCCTCGCCGACGAGCTCGGTCTCCTCCTCGATCTCGGGCTCCTCCTCGACCGTCGGTGGGACGACCGTGGCGATCGTGGTCTCCTCCGGGTCGTCGAGGAACTCGACCCCGGCCGCGGCCTGCATCTCCGAGAGCGACAGCGTGGAGCCGATCTCGAGCCCCGAGACGTCGACCACGATGCGCTCGGGGATGTCCGTCGGCAGCGCCTCGATGTTCAGCTCGCGCGTGATCTGGTCGAGCACGCCGCCCTCCTTGACCCCGGGCGCGTCCTCGCCGCCCTCGAGCTCGACCGTGACGACCGCGTGGATCTTCTGGTCGAGGCGGACCTCGAGGAAGTCGACGTGCATCAGATCGCCGCGGACGGGATGGACCTGCTGCTCCTTGAGGATCGCCGGCACGGAGCGCTCGCCCGCGATCTGCACGTCGATCAGCGCGGAGCCGTCGTGAAGGACGCCGCGCAGCTCGCGGTGGCCGACCTTGAAGGCGACCGTCTCGTCGTGGCTGCCGCCGTAGAGCACGCCGGGCACGAGCCCGGCGCGGCGCAGGCGACGGGTCGCACGGGAGCCCCGCTCCTCGCGCTGCTCGACGTTCAGGGATGGGCGGTCGTCGTCGGCCATGGGGTCGGCCAGTGTAGCGAGCGGCGCTCTCTACGCTTGTCGTGGCATGAACAGCGACGATCGCTCGATTCCGAAGGGCAGGGTCCGCCGCACGGCCCAGCTCGGGTCGGTTGTGGGCAGCCAGGGTGCCCGGTATGCGGGCACGCGCGCCGCGAACGTCGCCCGCTCGAAGGAGCGCGGCGCCGAGCAGATCGAGAAGCGCCACCTCGAGGCCGCGGAGCGGATGCTCGACACGCTCGGGAACATGAAGGGCGCGGCGATGAAGCTCGGCCAGCTCGCCTCGTTCATCGACACGGACTTCCTGCCCGAGGAGTACCGGGCCCTCTACCAGGACAAGCTCGCCCGGCTGCGCACCTCGGCGCCGCCGCTGCCGTGGGAGCGGGTCAGGGACGTGCTCGAGGAGGAGTGGGACGAGCCGGTGGAGGAGCTCTTCGAGCAGTTCGAGCACGAGGCCGCGGCCGCCGCCTCGATCGGACAGGTGCACCGCGCGCAGCTCGCCGACGGTCGCGACGTGGCGGTCAAGATCCAGTACCCGGGCGTCGCCGAGGCACTGCGCGCCGATATGCAGAACGCGACGATGATCATGCGCCTCGCGAAGGCGATCGCCCCCGGGCTCGACGCCAAGGCCGCCGCGGCGGAACTGAAGGAGCGCGTGCTCGAGGAGCTCGACTACGAGTACGAGGCGCAGAACCAGCGGGCGTTCGCGCGCAGCTACCGCGGCCACCCCTTCATCCACGTCCCCGACGTGGTCACGCGGCTGTCGCGCGGGCGGGTCCTCGTCAGCGAGTGGGTCGAGGGCGTCGGCTTCGACCGCGTGCGAGAGCTGCCGCAGCCGGAGCGCGACCGCTTCGGCGAGATCGTCTTCCGCTTCTGCTTCGGCTCGCTCTACCACCTGCAGCACTTCAACGCCGACGCGCACCCGGGCAACTACCTGCTGATGGCCGACGGCCGCGTCGCGTTCCTCGACTTCGGCATGACCAAGCACGTCGACAAGGAGCAGATCGAGCTCGAGATCGCCGCGCTGGAGGCGGTCTTCGACGGCGATCCCGAGCGGCTGCGCGTCGCGCTGCACGATCTCGGCTTCCTCGGCAACCCGCGCAAGGTGGACGCCGAGCGGCTGATGGCGCACGTGATCGCCGTCGGCGGGTGGTACATGCAGGACCGCGAGGTGACGATCGACTCGCAGCTCGTGATGGAGTCGATCGCTGCGGTCTCAGACCCGCGGTCCGAGTTCTTCGACGTCGTCCGGCGCGAGAACGTGCCCGCCAACGAGCTGATGGGAAGGCGCATGGAGGTCGGCCTGCTCGCGGTGCTCGGCCAGCTCGGCGCGACGCGCAACTGGTGTGCGATCGCGCGCGAGTGGTGGTTTGCCGCCGAGCCGGCCACCGACCTGGGCCGCGCCGAGCGCGCGTACTTCGAGTCCCGCGGCGAGCGGCGCGTACGCGGCTTCTCGGCGAGAGTGCCCTGAGCGAGATTGCACAGACCGAGGGCGAGGTGTGGACGCGGGAGCAGCTCCGCCTGCTGCTCGACGCGCGCTTCTCCCCGCCGGCGATCGCCCACTTCCTCGTGAGCTCGCAGCGCCGGGCGGGCGACGTTCGCCGCCGCCGGCCCGAGCTCGGCCGCCAGAGTCGAGCGCTGATCGGGGCGGGAGCGCTCGCCTGGGCGGCGCCCGCGGCGGCGGGGATGGAACCGTTTCGCGGGCACGCCCGCGAGGGCCTCGGCTGGTGGGCGCTGTGTGCGCTGATGCTCGACTGGCACCTCGGGATGGTGGAGACCGCCGACGGCCGTCCACGCCCGCTCGGTGCCGCCGACGCGCTCACGCTCGCGCGCGCCTGGCTCGCCCCGGTGGCGCTCGAGCGGCCGACGCCGGCCGTCCTGACGGCCGGCTTCACGACCGACGTACTCGACGGCATCGCCGCCCGTCGGCTCGCCGAGCCGACGCGCGCGGGACGCGACCTCGAGGGCCTCGCGGACCTCTGCTTCGCGGGCGCCACGCTCGTCGGCCTGCGCCGGCGCGGCGCGATCGGGCGGGCGGCATCGACGGCCGAGCTCGGCCGCCTGGCCACGGGGCTCGCCTACGCGCTGCTCGTCTACTTCGGCCGCGCGCGGGCGCCCGAGGCAGCGTTCACGCGCGCGGCGAGGGCGACGACGCCGGTCCGCGCCGCAGGCCTGATCGCCGCCGCCACGGGCCACGGGCGCCTCGGCACCTGGCTGGTCGGTCTCGGCTGCGCCGCGAGCGTCGCCCTCACCATCGAGCGGCTGGCAGGAAAGCGCGCGAACGTCCCGCAATGGGGGCGATAGCGCGCAACGCGGGACGTTCGTCGGGGCCCGGTACCAGGGCGCTCGAAGCGCGGCGTTCGCCTGCCGGCTCTGGGAGCAAAGCGCGTCGTGCAGCTCGCGATCCACTCGCAGAGCGGAACGCTCAGAAGAGCTGGTTCTCGCCCTGGAAGATCTCCGACACCGAGTCGTCGGTGAAGATCCGGCGCACCGAGTCGGTCAGGATGTCCGCGCCGGTGAGCACGGTGATCCTGTCGGGGGCGCCCTCGCGCAGCGGCACCGTATCCGTGACGACGATCCCCGCCAGCGGCGAGGCCCCCAGGGTCTCGAACGCGCGGCCCGAGAACACACCGTGCGTCGCGACCGCGTGCACCTCCTTCGCACCGGCGTCCATCACCGTCTGCGCCGCCGCGCTGAGCGTGCCCCCGGTGTCGATGATGTCGTCCACGATCACCGCGACCTTGTCCTGCACGTCGCCGATCACGTAGCCGGTCTGGGCGACCTGGTGGGCGGGGCGCTCCTTCTCCAGCAGCGCGTAGGGGGAGCCGACCTTCTGCGCGAACTTACGCACGAGCTTCACGCGCCCCGCGTCCGGGGCGATGATCACGAGGCTCTCGGTGCCGAGGTGGTCCTGCACGTACTGGGTCAGGATCGGCATCGCCGTCATGTGGTCGACCGGGCGTGAGAAGAAACCCTGCACCTGGCCGGCGTGGAGGTCCATCGTGACCAGCCGGTCGATCCCGGCGGTCTCCAGCAGCTCGGCCATCAGGCGCGCGGAGATCGGCTCTCGCGGGGCCGACTTCTTGTCCTGGCGCGAGTAGCCGTACCACGGGGTGACGGCGATGATCCGGTGCGCCGAGGCGTGCTTGGCGGCATGGACCATCACCATCAGCTCCATCAGCGCGTCGTTCACGGTCAGGCCCTCGCTGTCCGACCCGCAGGTGGACTGCACGATGAAGAGGTCGGCGCCGCGGATCGAGTCCTTGTAGCGGCAGTAGACCTCCCCGTCGGAGAAGGTCTTGAGTCCCGCCTCGGTCAGGCCCACCTCGAGCCGCTCGGCGATCTTGGCGCCGAGGTCGAGGCTCGCGCGGCCCGCTGTGATCATCAGCCGCTTGTCGTACGCCGCAGGGATGAACGAGCCGGCGCGCGGCGCGTCCGATCCACCCTGACCCGCGGCCTGGGCCTCCAAGCTGCTCATCCCCGCTCCCTCTCGACGCGCTCGGCGTACCCATCGATGTTCTTCTGATCGGGCCGGGAGATCCCGAGCGCCCCGTCGGGAACATCCTCGGTGATCACGGACCCCGCGCCAATATACGCGCCCTCGCCGATCCGAACCGGAGCGACGTAGGAGGCGTTCACCCCCGTCTTCGCCTCCTTCCCGATCACGGTGCGGTGCTTGGCGAAGCCGTCGTAGTTGGCGGTGATGTTGCCCGCCGCGACGTTCGCGCCCTCGCCCACGTCGGTGTCGCCGAGGTAGGAGAGGTGCGGAACCTTGGCACCGGGGCCGATGTCGGAGTTCTTCACCTCGACGAAGGTCCCGATCTTCGCCCCCGCGCCGATCTGCGCCCCCGGCCGCAGGTGGGCGAAGGGCCCGAGCGAGACCCCGTCTCCCACGACCGCCTGCGTCAGGAACGAGTGCAGTGCCGTGACGCGGTCGCCCAGCGTGCTGTCGGTGATCGTGGTCGCCGGACCGATCTCGCAACCGCCCCCCACCCGCGTGGCCCCGCCAAGCGTCACCCCGGGGCCGACGGTCGTGTCGGCTCCGATCTCGACGCCGACCTCTACGCGCACCGAGTCCGGCGCGAGGAACGTCACCCCGGCGCGGGCGTGGTGCTCGAGGATGCGGCGCTGGCCGAGCCGCTCCGCCGCCATCAGGCCGACGCCGTCGTTGACGCCCACCGAGCAGGACGTGTCGCTGGTGCGGTGCGCGGCCACGACGCCCCCGCGTGAGCGCAGGACCTCGAAGACCGCCGTGAGGTAGCGCTCCCCGCGCTCGTCGCCGACATCGTCGAGGGCCCCCCAGAGCGCGCCGGCGTCGAAGGCGTAGGTCCCGAGGTTGATCTCGGGAGCCGCGAGGACCTCCGCGCTCACGCCCGCGGGGTGCTTGGTCTCGACTATCCGCTCGACGTGACCGTTTGGACCGCGCACGATGCGGCCGTAGCCGGCGGGGTCGAGCTCACACGTGGTGAGAATCGTTGCGGCGGCGCTTTGCCCACGGTGGGTGGCCATCAGCCCAACGATCAGCTCGGCCGAGATCAGCGGGTGGTCGCCGGAGAGCACGAGCAGCGAGCCCGCGTCGCCGAGTGCCTCGCGCGCGGCGAGCACCGCCGCCGCGGTGCCCTCGCCCTCGCGCTGCTCGGCCACCCGCACCCCCTCCGGCAGCCCTTCGGCAACCCCATCCCCGGGCCGGGTGACGCAGATCAGCTCGGCGGCGCCCGCCGCGCGCGCCGCCGCGAGCACCCACAGGACCATCGGCCGCCCGCAGATCGGGTGCAGCGGCTTCGGCAGCGAGGAGCGCATGCGGGTGCCGCGCCCGGCCGCCATCACGAGCACGGTGAACCGCTCGGACATGAGGCGCTCAGGCTACCGGCGGGCGCCCGGGCCTGCGCGCCCGCTCCCCCGCGCGGCCGGTGGACGCACCACCTGGCGAGATCCCAGCGGCACGGGAGCGTGTTCGAGCCGTTCACGCTCACCGACATGCCGCGGCAGACGGCGACGGCGTGATTCACGCTCCGGCGCGCTCCTGCGACTGGGGAGCCCGGATTCGAACCGGGATCTCAATACAGCTCCAAAGGCTGGCGTCTTTCCATTAGACCACTCCCCAAGGTGACGACCGGCCAAGCGTAGATCAGGCGCGCACCGCCGGGGGCCGTGACTTTCTCCGCTGTCCTGCCCCGACCCCCCACACGGGAGCAAAGTCAGGACGACGGTCGGCCGGGACTCCCGCGACCGCGGGCCGCGCCGGCTAACCCCGGTCCTTACCCTCGCGCGGGACACGCCCCGCCTCGGCGCCCGGCTCGGTCGCCGGCCCGCCCGGAGGCCCGATGCCGAGCACCCGCATCGCCTTCAGCCCGAGGCTGAGGCGCTCGCGGCCGTCGCTGGAGCCGACGTCGAGGCCGCTCAAGTCGCGCACCCGGTCGAGCCGGTAGCGGATCGTGTGGCGGTGGGTGAAGAGCCTCTCGGCCGTCTTCGCGACGTTGCCGTCGGCGTCGAGGAACGCCTCGAGCGTTCGCACGAGCTCCATCTCATACTGCTCGTCGTAGGCCACGAGCGGGGCGACCGTCTCCTCGTGGAAGCGTCGCAGCTCGGCCGAGTCCTCGCTCATCGCCGGTAGCAGCAGCCGGTAGGCCCCGGTCTCCTCGAATGCCAGCGCGGGCAGGCCGCGCGCCTCCGCAACGTTGGCCGCGAGCAGCGCCTCCGCGGCGGCCCGGTGGAGGTCCGCAGGGTCGGCCGCCGGGCGACTGACTCCGATGACGACGGTGAAGCCCTCGAGCCCGAGCTCGAGCTCGCGCCGCACGACCTCCGCCGCGCGCTTTCCGGGCTCGGGACCGTGCCCTGGAACGAGCAGCACGAGGTCACGCAGCGGGCGGGGCGGGCGCTGCTCCCCGGCGCCGTCCGAGACCGGCCGCGCGGGACCCAGCGCGACGCGGGCGGTCATCGTGGTGCGCTCGACGGTGCGCGCCCCGCGCTCGGCCACTCCCCTGACCCGCGCCCGCCAATCGCCCTCCTCGGGGTGGTTGGGACGGGCGCGCGCGACGATCATGCTCGCACCGGCGCCCAGGTCGCAGCCCAGCTCGGCCGCCCGCGCGAGGACGTTCTCGCGGTCGGTCAGCTTGCGTGAGACGACGTCCGAGAGGAAGTCGCGCACGGCGGCCTCGCTCTCGCGGGTGGGCGCGCCGACCCGATCGGCCTCGAGCGCGATCAGCGTTGCGACCATCTGGAGCAGGCCTGCCGCGGGAGGCGTCCCGCGTGGCCTGAACCTCAGCTCGCCGGCGAACTGCTCGGCCACCCGCAGTCCGAATCGCTCGCTGCCGCCCTCCCCCGCGAGCACCGCCCGCTTGTCCTCCGGCGAGAGACATGCATCGGCGACGACGTCGCCCGAGGCGTCGAGCACGACCACGCTCGCTTCGAGGGCCGTCGCGGCGGCCCGCGCGACGGCGGGCAGCCCGGCACCTGCCTCGATCCCCTCGAAGGCCTCGAGGAAGGAGGTCGGGGCCACGCTCGCGTGCTTTTCCGGTGAGCCGCCCATCCGCCAATCCTACGGCGAGCGCGAGGGCTTCACACGTAACGGTCGTACGACCAGACGATCGCGAGCCCGAGCACCGCCCCGAGGCCGAGCAGCGTCGCGAGGATGAAGACCGTCAGCATGCCCGCGCCGATCTTCTCCCAGATCCGGCCGTAGACGGAGACGGCCGGAACGAGGATGAAGGCGATGTAGCCCGCCCCGACGATCCCCGCGGCGAGGGTGATCGCAAGCTCGGTTGTCGTCAGGTCGAGGATCCGGGTGTCCGTTCGGCCGGGTTGGGCTCGGCCTCATTCTGCCGGATGTGGGAGACGACCACCACAGCAGCCGCGCACGTTCCGAGAATCCCCGCCCCGAGCGCCCAACCGCCCGCGACGTCCGACCAGTAGTGGACACGCAGGTATATCCGCGAGAGCCCGACGGCGATCGCGATCACCACCGCGCCGAGCGTAAGCGCCGCGCGGCTACCAATCCCGGGCAACGCCCGCGCGAGCGCGAGGGCGGCCGCGACCCAGAGCGTCGAGTACGCGGCGTGGCCGCTGGGAAACCCGAATCCCTGCGCGGAGGCCAGCGGGCGCGGCGGGCGTGGCCGCTCGATCCCCTCCTTCGCGAGCCTGACCGCGGCGTAGATCAGCAGGGCGCTCGCGACCAGCCCGATGAGCTCCCCGAGCTCGCGGCGCGCGAGCAGCAGCACGCCGACGCCGACGACGAGGGTCGTCACGGTGACGATCGAGCCGAGGTCCGTGAGCGCCCCGACGACGTCCACCGCCGTCTCCACACGGAGACGATCGGCGACATCGAGCAGCTCGCGGTCGGCGGGCGTCGTGCCCGGATCGCCCCAGAGCACGAGCGCGTAGGCGAAGAAGACGTAGAGCCCGACGACCGCGACCGCGACTGCGCTCGTCAGCTCGAGGCCGAGGTCGCCGGGGGTCAGCCGGTGGCGGACGAACTCGAGCCGCGGAGCGAGCGCCCGCGCGACCGGGCCCAGCACCCGCCGCCAGACGGGCCCCGCCAGCGCGGCCAGCGGCCGCAGCAGCGGCCGGCGCCCCTGCCGCCGGGCCCACGCGGCGAGCGCCCGGCGGTCGTCGGCGTGCCGCAGCCGCCGGTAGGCGTAGATGCCCCCGACGACCACCGCCACCGTGATGCCGAAGGCGAGCGTCGCCCTGCCCGCCACCGCGCTGACCTTGTCGAAGGAGCGGTAGAAGACGAAGCCGAGCACGCAGAAGAGCGTCGACCACAGCCCGCAGCCGATCACGCTGAAGGGGAGGAAGCGCCGGTATCGCAGACCCGTCGACCCCGCGACGAACGGCGAGACCGCGCGCACGAGGCCGATGAAGCGGCCGATCAGGATCGTCTTTCCGCCGTGGCGCTCGAAGTAGGACTCGACCTGCTCGAGCCGCTCGGCGTCGACCCTGATCTTCGGTCCGTGACGGAGCATGAAGTCGCGCCCGAGGTGGCGGCCGATGAAGAAGCTCGTGCTGTCGCCGAGCACGCAGCAGAGCCAGGTCAGCCCGACCAGCGGGACGAGCGAGATCTCCCCCTGCCCGGCGATCACGCCGCCGACGATCACGGCCGTCTCGCCGGGGGCGAGGAGGCCGACGAAGGCCCCGGTCTCGAGGAACGCCATCAGGCCCACCAGCACGTAGGTCCAGGCCCCCAGCCCTGACGCGATGTCCTCGATCAGCTTCTCGGCGTCCGGCAGCTCGGGCAGGACACCCGCCGCGTAGAGGGCGACCAGCACGGCGACGGCGGCGCCGGCGGCGATCGCCTTGCGGTGCTTCAACATGCGCGCGCCTCGGTGACGATCGCGCCGGGGAGCGCCGCGGCCGCTGTCTCGGCCGACTCGCGGTCGGCGAAGAGCCCGAAGGCGGTGGGGCCCGAGCCGGTGATCCGCGCCCCGAGCGCCCCCGCCCCGCGGAGGCGCTCGAGCTCCCCGACGAGCTCGGGACGCAGCGAGATCGTGGCGCGCTCGAGGTCGTTCTCGAGCGCCGTGGCGAGCTGGGCGACCGGCGCTCGAACGAGCCGCCGCAGCCGCTCGGGATCGAGCGCCGGGACGGGCGGCGCGTCCGTCCGCGCGCGCAGACGGTCGAGCTCGGCGAAGACGCTCGCCGTCGGGAGGCCCTCGTCGGGGGAGAGCAGCACCAGCGCCAGCGGCGGGAGCGCGAGCGGCGAGACCAGCTCCCCGACCCCCGACACGAGCGCGTGGCGCGGCTCCACCTGGCTCGGGACGTCCGAGCCGAGCTCGGCGGCGATCCGGCGCAGCTCGCCCGCGCCGAGGCCCGCGCCGCTCAGCCTGTTGGCGGCGCGCAGCACCGCGGCGGCGTCGGCGCTGCCGCCGCCCATGCCCGCAGCGACGGGGATGCGCTTCTCGATCCCCACAGCGAGCGGCTGCAGCGCCGGGACGGCGGCGCGAAACGCGGACACCGCCGCCGCCGCCAGGTTCGGCCCATCGACCCCCGCGCAGACGACCGAGTCCTCCCTCGCCCGCTCGACGGTGACGATGTCCGCGAGCTGGAGCGAGGCGAAGATCGAGCACAGCGGGTGCAGGCCGTCGGCGCGGGGCGGCGCGACCCGCAGCACGAGATTGACCTTCGCGTGCGCGTGCTCGGTGAGCTTCACCGCGACCGGCGGGGCCCGGCACGCCGGCGGGGCTCTGAAAGCCTCATCGCGGCGTTCCGCTCGGGAGCAGTGCGTCGAGCTCTGAGTGGCCGAGCAGTTCGGCGAGGCGCTCGAAGTCACCCGGGGCGAGTTGCTCGGCGCGCGCGTCTGGCGGTCGGCCGATCTGCCCGAGCGCCAGGCGGGCGCGGGCGCGCAGGTCCTCACGCGCTCCCGCCGCGAGCGCCAGCGATCCCGCGAGCGCCTTGCGGCGGTGCGCGAACGCGGCATGCACCAGCGCCGTCACGGCGCCCGGCGGGGAGGGTGCCCGGCGGCGCAGCAGCACGAGCGCCGAGTCGACGTTCGGCTGCGGGTGAAAGACGGTCCGCGCGACCCGCCGGACGGTCCGCACCTCGCACGGGAGCTGGGCGAGCACCGAGGTGGCGCCGTAGGTCTTCCCCCCGGGTTGGGCGGCGAGCCGCTCGGCGACCTCTCGCTGCACCATTGCGACCATCAGCGACGCGCCCGGCAGCTCGGCGACCGATTCGAGCAGCACGGTCGCCGCCACCCCGTAGGGCAGGTTCGCGACCACCTTCGACGGCGGCGGATCGAGCGCCGCGTAGTCGAGCGCGAGCGCGTCCGCGAGGTGCAGCCGGACGTTCGCGAAGGGCGCCAGCGCTTCCGCCAGCGGGGGCTCGAGCCGCGCGTCGATCTCGACGACGTGCAGGTGCCCGACGCGCGCCGCGAGGTACTCGGACAGCACTCCGAGGCCGCCGCCGACCTCCAACACGACATCGGAGCGCCCGAGCTCGGCCGCGCGCCCGATCACGCCGAGGATGTTGTCGTCGATGAGGAAGTTCTGCCCCAGCTCGCGGTTGGGCCGGATGTCGAAGCGCCGCAGCCGGTTGAGGCTCGCCTGCCGCGGCAGCGGAGGGGCGGCCGGGTCGCTCACCAGCCGAAGACCCGCGCCGCGTTGCGCTCGACGGCGGCGTCCAGCTCTGCGTAGCCGACGCTGCGCAGGTCCGCCACGAACTCCGCGGTGTGCTGGACGTTGGCGGGCTCGTTGGGCTTGCCGCGCACCGGGACCGGGGCGAGGTAGGGGGAGTCGGTCTCCACCAGCAGCAGCTCCTCGGGCACCGCGCGCGCGGCCTCCTGGAGCGCCTCGGCGTTGCGGTAGGTGACGTTCCCGGCGAACGAGCACAGGTATCCGCGCGCGACCGCCTCCTCGAGGCGGTCAGGGGCCGAGAAGCAGTGCAGGATCACTGTCAGACCCGCGGCGTGCTCGGCAAGGATCGCGAAGGTGTCCTCCTCGGCCTCGCGGGTGTGGATCACGACCGGCAGTCGGGCGCGGCGCGCCAGCTCGAGCTGCGCCTCGAACGCGCGGCGCTGGTCGGGGCGGGGTGCGCGGTCGCGGTAGTAGTCGAGGCCCGTCTCGCCGACCGCCCGCGCGAGCGGGTCGGCGGCAGCGCGCTCGATCTCCTCGACGTCCGCCTCGCCGAAGCCCTCCGTGTGCTGGGGGTGGCGCCCGACGATCGCGACCACCCCCTCGTGCTCGCGCGCCGCGACGAGCGCGCGCTGATTGGAGTCGGGGTCCATGCCGACGGTCGCGAGCCTGCCGACGCCCGCCCGGCGCGCACGCGCGACCAGCTCCCCGTCGCAGGGCTTGCAGGAGTCCAGGTGGCAGTGGGTGTCGACCACCGCGCCGCGCGGCCTACCCGGCCGAGGACTCCGCGCCCTCGACCTTCGGGAAGAGCTGCCCGGGCTCGGCGACGCGCGCCCCCCCGCCGACCGCGCCGAGGTGGGCGCCCGCGAGCGACAGGTCCTCCCGCCCGAGCGCGGCGAGCAGCTTCGCGGCCGTCGTCGGGATGAAGGGGTGCAGCAGCACCGAGACCACTCGCAGGCCCTCGATCGCGCCGAGCAGCACCTCGTCGAGCTCACCGGCGCGGGCCGGGTCCTTGTGGAGCTGCCAGGGCTCGCGCTCCTGCAGGAAACGGTTGAGCAGCCGCACCCGCGTCCAGATCTCGTCGAGCGCCGCGCTGATCTCGACGCGGTCGAGGCGCGCGCAGACGCTCTCGCGCAGGCCCGCGAACTGCTCCACCAGCTCGGCCGGCACGTCCGCCTCCGGCACCACCCCGTCGCGGTAACGGACGACCATCGTGAGCACGCGCCCGGCGAGGTTTCCGTACTCGTTGGCGAGCTCGGTGTTGTAACGCGTCTCGAAGCCCTGCGGTGAGATCGACCCGTCCTGGCCGAAGGCCACCTCGCGCAGGAGGTAGTAGCGCAGCGCGTCGGTGCCGTAGAGGTCCATCACGCGGAACGGGTCGAGCACGTTGCCGAGCGACTTCGACATCTTGTGGTCGTCCATCAGCAGGTAGCCGTGGATGAATACGCGCTCCGGCAGCTCGAGCTCGGCTGCCATCAGCAGCGCCGGCCAGAAGACCGCGTGGAACTTGAGGATGTCCTTTGCGATCAGGTGGACGGTGGCCGGCCAGAAGCGCTCGGTGAGGTCATCGCCCGGACGCGCGTACCCGAGCGCCGAGTAGTAGTTGAACAGCGCGTCGACCCAGACGTAGACGACCTGCTCGGGATCCCACGGCACCGGGACGCCCCAGCTGATGCGCGCCCGGCTGAGCGAGAAGTCGCGCAGGCCGCCGCGGATGAAGGAGAGCGCCTCGTTGTAGCGGTTCGGCGGCAGCACCCACCCGGGACGCTCGGCGTAGAGCCGCTCGAGCGGCTGCTGGAAGCTCGAGAGCCGGAAGAACCAGTTGTCCTCCTGCTCGCGCCGCAACTCGATCAGGTGGATCGGGCAGCGGTCGCCGTCGGCCAGCTCCGCGTCGGTCTTGAAGTCAGCGCAGCGCGGGCAGTAGAAGCCCTCGTAGGTGCCCTCGTAGACATGCCCGTTCTCCTTCAGCCGGTTGACGATGTCCGTGACGACCGCGTGGTGCTCGGGATCGCTCGTCCGGATGAAGAAGTCGTTCGTCGCGTCCACCCGCCCCGCCACCTCCTGAAAGCGCGCTGCGTGGCGATCGGCCAGCTCACGTGGGGTGACGCCCTCGCGCTCGGCCGCCTGGGCGATCGGCTCGCCGTGCTCGTCGGTGCCGGTGAGGAAGAACACATCCTCCTCGCGCTGGCGCATGTGGCGGGCGAGCACGTCGGCCGCCACCGTCGTGTAGACGTGGCCGAGGTGGGGCTCGCCGTTCACGTAGTAGATCGGGGTCGTGACGTAGTAGGACATCGCCGCTGCGATGCTACTGGCGGGCGGTTCCGACCGAACGGGCGCGGGCGCGCGGGCGGCCCTCTCCTCCCGCCGGTCAGCGGGCGGCCCTCACCTCCCGCCGGTCAACGGGCGCAGGAGCGCCCGCAGGGAAGGGCGAGTGCCCGCCGCCGCGCGGGTACGGTCGCGCTTGCCGCCGAGGCAGGCCGCCGCGAGCAGCAGCCCGGCGCACGCGAGCGCCCAGCCGAGGTTCGGGCCTGCGCCCGGCGAGGCGGCCGGGCGTTCCGCCGGCGACGGCGGTTGATCGGTGCGCGGAAGCTCCACGGGCACGGAGCCGAGTTGCGGCGAGCGACCCGGCGCTCCGACGCGACCCGGCGCTCCAACGCGACCCGGTGCCCCAACGCGCCTTGGCGCCCTGGCGGGCACGTCGGCGGGCGCCCGGCGCGCGAGGGGTTGCGGCACCGCGCGGGGGACAACTCCGCGCGGAATCCTGAGGCGACCGGGCGCCCGCCGGGGAGCGGGCGCGGGCCGTCGTCCGCCGGCGGGCACGGGACGGGGCGCGCGAGCCCTCGCCGGTGCCCGCACGCGCATAGGAGCAGGCACGAGCGGGACCGGGACCGGCAGGCGCAGCGGCGCCCCGCGCGGGGGTTCCCGCACCGGGGTCGCGGCGGGCGGCAGGAACTCGAGTGGGTCGCGGTAGGCGTGGCGGGTGCCCGCGACGCGGATGCCGAAGTGCAGGTGCGGGGCGGTCGCCGAGCGGCGGCCGCTCGTGCCGACCGCGCCGATCCGCTCGCCCGCCGCCACCTCGTCCCCCTCGCGCACCGCGGCTGCGGACAGGTGCAGGTAGGCGGTGTCGAAGGCCGCGTCGCCTGTGCGCACGGACACCGTCAGCCCCGAGGACCCGGCGACGCCCGCGAAGCGCACCCTGCCCGCCGCCGCGGCGAGCACCGGCGTCCCCGGGGCGGCCGCGACGTCGATGCCGCGGTGCCGGCCCGCCGCGTAGGGGTTCCCGCCGTTGCTGTAGGCGGTTATCACGTCGCCATTGACGGGCCAGCGCCACCCCGGCACCGCGGCGCCGGCGGAGTCGGCGGTGAGGGCGCCGAGCGCGGCGATCGCGATCACGGCCGGCAGCAGGGAGCGGCGGATGGTGGCGGGCGTGCGCGGCATGCAGCCGACGGTAGACGCTCCCGGCCATCCGCGGGGGCCGCACGGGGCGACTTGTCGCGAGCCGTTGCGAAGTTGTCACGAAGGCGCCGGCTGTTGGCGCGCTCCGGGGGGCGGCGGCGCGCTCCGGGGGGCGGCGGCGCGCTCCGGGGGGCGGCGGCGCGCTGCTCGGGGACGGTGCCCGGCATCCCCGGGCGGCCGCC
>JBPCKX010000093.1:0-3728 GCA_051003875.1 Thermoleophilaceae bacterium | reverse complement strand
GCCTCGACCTCGACCGCCGCGCCCGGCTCGCCGCCGAGCTGCTCGCAGGTCGCGTCGAGCGCGGCGTTGCCGAAGCCGTCGACGAGCAGCGTGTGGGCGATGAGCACGCCGTCCTCCGTGCGCGGCGGCGCCAGGTCCAGGTGTACGAGCGTGTCGGGGTCGACCGTCTCCCCTGCTCCGGCCAGGTCCGCGCCCGAGGCCAGCGCGGCGGCGACGGGAGCGAAGACGTCACGTCCGTGGAAGGTGGCCGACACGGGCTCGCGCCTGTGTCGCGAGCGCGTCACGTCCAGGGCGCGCTCGATCCCACCCGAGCTGCGCCACGCGAGCGAGAGCAGCCCGTTGTCGGGCCCCACGAGCAGGCGCCCGTCGCGACACCTGAGCGCGAGCGCCCGTCGCCCGTCGCCCACCTCGGGGTCGACGATCGCGACGTGGACCCCGAGCGGCATGTAGGGAAGTGCGTTGCGCAGAACGAGCGCGCCGCGGCGGACATCGTGGCGCGGGATGCCGTGGGTGATGTCGACGATCGGGGTGCGCGCGTCGATCGAGCGCAGCACCCCGTGGCAGACGCCGACGAACTCGTCCTCGTGGCCGTAGTCGGTGAGCAGCGTGACGATCATCGGCCTGTGCCTGTGCCTGTGCCTGTGCCTGTGCCTGTGCCTGTGCCTGTGCCCGTGCCCGTGCCCGTGCTCGTCGCCGCGTCGGCGACGAGCGCCTCCAGCAGCCCGTCGATGTCATGTCGCTCTGCCTCCACCGCGACGCGCAGCCCGTGCTCGCGCGCGGTACCGCTCGTGATCGGGCCGATCGAGACGACCCGTGCCCCATCCGGCAGCCCACCGTCCGGCCCGAGTGCCGCGAGCAGCATCGTCACTGTCGAGCTCGAGGTGAAGGTCACGTAGTCGGCGCGCGCGAGGCCGGCGCGGGCGGCGTCCGACAGCGGCTCGGCGACGGTCTCGTACAGCGCCGCGACGTCGACCTCCGCGCCGCGCGCGCGCAGCGCCGCGGGCAGCAGCTCGCGCGCCTCGGCCGCGCGGGCGACGAGTACCCTCCTGCCCTCCACGGGGACCTCTACGAGCGCCTCCACGAGCGCCTCGGCGACCGAGCGCTCGGGCACCACGTCGGCGGCGATCCCGCGCCGCGCGAGCGCCGCCGCGGTCCCCGGCCCGATCGCGGCGACCGTCGCGCCCGCGAGCGCGCGGGCGTCGCGCCCGGCGGCGACGAGGGCGTCGAGCAGCAGCTCCGCGCCGTTGGGGCTCGTGAGGCAGACGAGCGAGTAGTCGCCGATCGCATCGATCGCGCGCGCCAGCGCGCCCTCGACCGGGCGCGGCTCGATCCGGATCGCGGGCGCCTCGACGACCTCGGCGCCCAGATCGTGCAGCCGCGTGGCGAGCCCGCTCGCCTGCGCGCGCGCCCGGGTTACGGCGATCGTGCGGCCGTGCAGCGGCCGCAGCTCGCGCCAGGCGATCGGCTCTCCCATCCCGGCCACGGCACCGATGACGGTGATCGCGGGCGCCCCGAGGCCCGACTCGGCAACCCGGGCGGCGATGTCGTCGAGCGTTCCGGTGACCGTGCGCTGCTCGGGCAGCGTGCCACGCTCGACGACCGCCACCGGCTCGCTCGCCGCCCGCCCCCCCGCGACCAACCGCGCTGCGATAGCCGCGAGGTTGGCGATCCCCATGTAGAGCACGAGCGTGCCGGGAAAGGCCGCGAGGGCCGCCCAGTCGAGCGCGCTCTCGGCCTTCTCAGGGTCCTCGTGGCCGGTCACGAACGCGACGGCGGAGGCCGCGTCGCGGTGGGTCACGGGGACGCCCGCGTAGGCCGGCGCCGCGACCCCGGAGGTGACCCCGGGCACGACCTCGAAGCGCAGCCCCGCGGCCGCGAGCGCCTCCGCCTCCTCGCCGCCGCGGCCGAAGACGAACGGGTCGCCCCCCTTCAGCCGCACGACGCGCCGCCCGGCGCCCGCGAGCTCGACGAGCAGCGCGTTGATCTGCTCCTGCCCGAGCGCCGCCTCGCCCGGCCGCTTGCCGACGTAGCGCAGCTCGCACCCGGCGGGCGCGCCGGCGAGCGCGCCCGCGGGAATCAGTCGGTCGTACAGGATCGCCTCGGCGCTCGCGATCAGCTCGAGCGCGCGTGCGGTGATCAGCCCGGGATCGCCCGGCCCCGCCCCGACGAGATAGGCGATTCCGGTCACCGATCGAACGTTACCCGCGGGGTGAGCGGGGCGCCGCGGGGCTCGGCCGCCGGCCGGGCGTGGCTCGGAGCGGCGGAGGCTCCGGCGGCGGGGGTGGGGCAGCCCGCGAGGTCCCGCTACGAGGCTCGGGAGCCGCTTCACGGTGCAGCGAGGTCGCGTTCGAAGTCGTTGACGAGGTCAAAGAGCGGCCGGCATTCCCAGGTGCGCCGGCGTTGCCTCGCCCCGAGGTTGTCGAGGATGCCGACGTCTTGCATCGCGTTCAGAGCGCGGCCGGCCGCCACATCGGAGACCCCGGCGATGCCTTGCGCGGTCGCGACGTCGATCACCGGGTAGGCAGGGAGCGCGGCGAGGATCTTGTGCGCGGCGGAGTCCCGTCGCGGGCGGCCGAGGGCCTCAGCCCAGCCTTGCTGCAGGCGGGCGATCTGGTCCGCGAAGCGCTCGGCCGCCTCAGACGCGAGCCTCGTCGCGTCGGAGAAGACCTCCAGCCATTCGTCGTTGCGGCCCTCGCGGAAGTCGACGAGCCCTTGTATGTACTGCTCTCGCCGGGCCGCGAGGATGAGGCTGATCGGCGGCACGTAGGTCCGAGCGGCGCCGTGACGCCTCAGTACCGCGTGGATGAGGCAGCGGCCGACTCGCCCGTTGCCGTCGATGAACGGGTGGATCGTCTCGAACTGGGCGTGCGCTACCGCGGCCTGAACTACCGCCGGAAGGTCGGTGCGGCTCATGAATGCGCAGAGGTCCTCCAACAGACCCTCGACGTGCTCCGGGGGCGGGGGCACGTAGTCGGCGCCCCGGGGCATGTGGGGATTGCGCCCGATCCAACTCTGCTTCGTACGGATGACCCCGGCGATCGGCCTGTCAAGGCCAAAGCCCAGCAGCGCCGAGTGGATCTCCCTTACGTCGGAGACGGTGAACGGGCCGGCGTGGGCACCGAGCTCGATCGCCCGCTCCATGGCTGCGATGTTGCCGAGGACATCGGCGGCTCTTGAGTCATGAGCCCCATCGCCCCGGAAGGCCGCCCGGGCGAGCCGCCGATGGGAGAGCTCCAACCCCTCGATGCGCGAGGAGGCAACCGACTCCGCGCGCAAGAGCTGGCGGGCAAGCGCTTCGAGGGGCTGGAGCTTCGGCGGCCACTGGTTGAGGTGCGCGACGGCACTGGTGGCCTCGGTTACCGCAGCGACCGCGTCTGAGCGGAGTTCCATCGTCCACTGCGCGATCGCGTCGGGCACGAACGCTTGGTAGGTGAACGCGCGCCGGTTGCGCCGCCCACCCATGGCGCCGGGGTTCGCTTCCCAGCGGCGGTCCTCGAAATGGCCGCGAGCGTGTCTCATCGTGCGAGGTTCGGCCTCATCCATTTTACCGAACCTTAGCCACCTATGCTTCGGTAACCCGGCGCCGGACCAGCCGCGAGCGCTCCCGTCACATGCTCCAGCGCTCCGCCTGCTCGAGCAGCTCACCCGCGCCTGCGGCGAGCAGGCGCTCGGCCGCCGCCCGGCCGAGCGCGGCAGCCTCGGCGGGGCTCCCCTCGACGGTGTCCCTG
>JBPCKX010000092.1:0-7519 GCA_051003875.1 Thermoleophilaceae bacterium | reverse complement strand
CCGGCGGCGGCGGGGTCTTCCCCGGGTTCATCGGCGCGGCGCTCCCGCCGGGACGGGGAGAGACGCACATCCTGCGCGGCGTGGCGGTGCTCGCGGCGGGCTACCTGCCGCGAGCCCAGGAGGCCGTGATCGACATGTCCGGCCCGGTCGCGCCGCTCTCGCCGCTGGCCGCCACGCACAACCTCGTGGTCGAGTTCGAGCGCGCGCCCGACGCCCCGTGGGAGGAGGTCGAGGCGGCCGTCCGGCGCGCCGTGCTGCGGCTCGCGGTACACGTCGCCGACGCCGCGCTCGACGCAGAGCCCGACGCGGTCGAGGAGCTGCCCGACCCCACCGGCGAGGCGCCCGAGGGGCGCGCCCGCGTGGGCGTCGTGACGAACATCCAGACACAGGGGCGCTTCAAGGACGTCTTCGTCTACGGCAACAGCCTCTCCGAGGGGCTGCCGACGGTGATCTCGCCCGCGGAGCTCGACGACGGCGCGGTCGTCAGCGGGCAGTACGGGCATCCGGCGCTCAAGAACCCGACGATCATGCACCAGACCCACCCGGTCCTCGCCGCGCTGCGCGAGCACGAGGAGCTCTGGCCGGCGGCGCTCGTGCTCTGCCCCGAGCCGGTCGACCAGGGCACGAAGGAGCTCGTCTCCGCCCACGCGGCGCGGCTGTGCGCGTCGCTCGGCCTCGACGCGGCGATCCTCACCAAGGAGGGCGGCGGCAACGCCGATGCCGACGTGTCGCTCAAGATGGACCGGCTCGAGGAGGAGGGGATCCCGGCGGTCGGGATCTTCGGCGAGATGGCCGGGCGCGACGGCTCGGGCCCCTCGCTCGTCGTGCCTCCGAGCCGCGCGGGATCGATGGTGAGCGTCGGCAACTACGACGAGCGCCTCGTGCTCCCCGCCTGCGAGCGCGCGCTCGGGCGCGAGCGCGTCGAGCTGGTCGACCGCCCCGCGACCGACGAGCTCGACCTCCCCGTCGCCGTGATCTACTGCGCGCTCAGCCCGCTGGGCTGGGGCAGACTGACCTGCTTCGAGGAGGTGCCGGCGTGAAGGTCGTCCACTACGTCAACCAGTTCTTCGCGGGGATCGGCGGCGAGGAGGAGGCGGGGACCGCCCCCGCGCTGCGCGAGGGAGCGATCGGCCCGGGCAAGCGCCTCGACGCGCTGCTTGGAGACGAGCACGAGATCGTCGCGACAGCCCTCTGCGGCGACGACCACGCCTCCGGCACGCCCGAGTTCGCCGCGGAGCTCGTCGAGCAGGCGCGCGCCGCGGGGGCCGAGCTGCTGATCGCGGGGCCCGCGTTCACGAGCGGGCGCTACGGGCTCGCCTGCGCGCGGATCGTCGCGGCCGCCGTCGAGGCGGGACTCCCCGCGCTCGGTGCGATGCACGCCGACAACCCGGGGGTCGCCGAGGCGGAGGGCGCGCCGCTCGTCGCGAGCGGGGAGACCGCGCGCGAGATGCGCCCCTCGCTCGAGCGCCTCGCCGCGGCGGCGCTCAAGGTCGCCGCCGGCGAGGAGCTGACCGCCGAAGACGGCCGCGTCGGCACCGTCCCGCGCACCAACCGCATGGCCGAGCAGAGCGCGTCCGAGCGCGCCGTCGCGCTCGTGCTGAAGCGGCTGGGAGGCGACGACGAGGCGACCGAGATCCCGCTGCCGCGCTTCGACAACGTCACGCCCGCGGCGCCGATCGCAGATCCCGCCGACGCGCTCCTCGTGCTGCTGACCGAGGGCGGCTTCGTCCCCGCCGGCAACCCCGACCGGCTCGAGTCCGCCCGCGCGAGCAAGTGGATCAGGCACTCGCTCGAAGGCCTCACCTCCGTGGCCGAGGGCGAGTTCGAGTCAGTCCACGGCGGGTTCTCGACCCAGTGGGCGAACGCCGACCCGAACCGCATCCTGCCGCTCGACGCCGCGCGCGAGCTCGAGCAGGAGGGGGCGATCGGCACCCTGCACGGCGAGTACTTCGCCACCACCGGCAACGGCACGACCGTCGCCGACGCGCGCCGCTTCGGTGTCGAGTGGGCCGCCGAACTGCACCAGTCCCACATCCAGGCAGCGATCCTGACGGCGACGTGAGGAACCGGTACGCGTTGCGGGTCAACGCTGAGCAAAGAGCTGGAGCGCGCGGGCATTCCGACCGTGCTGCTGTGCAACCTCGTGTCGATCGCCCGCCGCGTCGGGGCGCCGCGGATCGTGCCGACGCGCGGCATCCCCTACCCGATGGGGGATCCGAAGCTGAGCGCCGAGGCCGAGCACGCCTGGCGCCGCGAGCTGCTCGAGCGGGCGCTCGGCGCGCTCACCACACCGGTCACCGAGCCGACCGTCTTCGACGGCGAGCAGGCCGCGTGAGGAGACCGTGAGCGACCCCGTCATCTCCGCCGCGAGCGCGGTGCTCGCGCACACTCCCGGGCTCGCCCGCCACGGCTCGAAGCCCGCGCGCGAGCTCGGACGCGACCCCGAGGTCGAGCAGCGCTTCCTCGGCTCGCTGCGCACCTTCGAGCAGGCGGTCGCCTACGCCCCCCACCAGGCGTTCCTCGGCGCCCGCCACCCACGCGAGCTGCCCGAGCGGCCGTGGGTCGACGCGCCGCCCGACGGCGAGGGCCGCTTCGCGGGCGCCGGCGAGCTGATGCCCGAGGAGGAGTTCCTCGGGCTGATGGCCGCCGTCGACGAGTTCGACCTCGTC
This sequence comes from Thermoleophilaceae bacterium, assembly GCA_051003875.1. Classification (GTDB taxonomy): domain Bacteria; phylum Actinomycetota; class Thermoleophilia; order Solirubrobacterales; family Thermoleophilaceae; genus JAAYBF01. The sequence goes on along the minus strand of JBPCKX010000092.1, from coordinate 4,850 downwards.
AAGCTCGAGCAGGGCGCCGCCGACGCGGCCTCCGGCGTGCTGGAGCGGCATCCGCTCGCGGAGCGGATCGACCTCGAGCGGCTCGCGGCCGCGGCCGGCGACGCCGAGGCCGTCGCCGCCGAGCCGGGCGCGGTCACGCTGCACCTCGGTGCCGACCGCCTCGCGGGAGCGATCCGCCGCGCCGACGAGCACGACGGGGCGCTCAGCGCCCCGGTACTGCTCGAGAACCTCGCCGGCAAGGCGAGCGGGACGCTCGCGCTGCTGCGCCTGCTTCAAGACCACGAGCTCGACCCCGACTCGATCGACTACGTGATCGGCGCCGGCGAGGAGGCGATCGGCGACCGCTACCAGCGCGGCGGCGGCAACCTGGGGAAGGCCATCGCGGCGGCGGCGGGCCTCGGCAACGCGTCGGGGATGGACGTCAAGAACTTCTGCGCCGCGCCCGTGCCGGCGCTCGTCGTGGCGGGCAGCCTCGTCGCCGCGGGCGTCTTCCGGCGCGTGGTCGTGGTCGCGGGCGGCTCGCTGCCGAAGCTCGGAATGAAGTTCCAGGGGCACCTCAAGCACGACCTGCCGGTGCTCGAGGACGTGCTCGGCGGCTCGGCGCTGCTCGTCGAGGCCGACGACGGCGGCTCGCCGCGCGTGCGGCTCGACTCGGTCGGTCGCCACCCGGTCGACGCGGGCTCCTCGAACCCGAAGGTGATGGAGGCGCTCGTCGTCAGCCCGCTCGAGCGGCTCGGGATGGGGATGCTCGACGTCGACGACTACGCGACCGAGCTGCACAACCCCGAGATCACCGAGCCGCAGGGGTCGGGCAACGTCCCCGAGCGCAACTACAAGACGATCGCCGCGCTGGCGGTGCGCCGCGGCGAGCTCGCCCGCGAGGAGATCGGGGCCTTCGTCGCGCAGCGCGGGATGCCGGGCTTCGCGCCGACGCAGGGGCACATCGCCTCGGCGCTCTGCTATCTGCCGCACGCGCTCGCGCGGCTCTCGAGCGGCGAGGCGACGCGCGTCCAGCTGATCGCCAAGGGGAGCCTGTTCCTCGGGCGGATGTCCGAGCAGTCCGACGGCATGAGCGTGATACTCGAGCGAAACGAAGGAGGAGGAGGATGATGACCGCATGGCGGACCTGACCGAGGCAACGCGCGAGAACTTCGACGAGCTGGTCGCGAGCGGGACGACGCTCGTCGACGTCTGGGGCCCCGACTGCAAGCCGTGCCTGGCGCTGATGCCCCACGTCGAGAAGCTCGCCGAGAAGCACGCGGACGAGCTGCAAGTCGTCAAGCTGGAGGCGCCGAAGGCGCGGCGGGTCTGCATCAAGCTGGGCGTGCACGGGCTGCCGACCTTCCTGCTGATGCACGAGGGTGAGGAGGCGGCGCGGCTGTCGGCGTCTACGATCAAACCGGCTGAGTTGTCCGACTGGCTCGACAAGAGCCTCGAAGAGATGAAGGAGGAGGTGAGCTAGCACCCATGTTCGACGGCAAGCAGATCATCGTGCTCGGTGAGCGCGACGGCATCGCGGGTCCCGCGATCGCCGCGTGCGTCAAGAGCGCGGGCGGTACCGTGGCCTTCGCGTCGACCGAGTGCTTCGTCTGAACGGCCTCAGGGGCCATGGACCTGAATAGTCAGGAAACGATCAAGCGTCTCGCCGACGAGCACGGATCCGAGCAGCTCCTCGTGATCCTGGGCGCGCCGGACCCCGAGAGCGCGGAGATCGCCGCCGAGACGGTAGTGCTCGGCGATCCGACCTACGCAGGTGCCCTGGCCGAGGCCCAGTTGGGCCTCCCCGTTTACCACGCACTCGAGCCCGAGTTCCGCAGCGAGATCGGCGACGACGTCTGGGAGGACCAGATCGGCGTCATGGCCGACGTGCTCGAGGCGGAGGAGATCGGCACGGCGGTGAAGGGCATGCGCGAGCAAGCGCCGGGAGCCGCGAGCGGCTAGCCGGCGCCCGCACTCGACCTTCACCCCATCTCACCGGGGCGGCTCCGGGCCGCCGCTGGTGTGCCTGCACGGTTTCATGGACACGTGGCGGGTCTGGGAGCTCGTCCTGCCCGCGCTCGAGCGCCGCCACGACGTCCTCGCCGACGCCGTCGAGTCCGCGCTGGACGAGGCGGGCTTCGAGACCGCTCACATCGTCGGCAACTCGCTCGGAGGCTACGAACTCGACGGCGAGGCAGCCAGACGGCGACGCGCATCCAGCGGTTGGCGAGCAGGCAGATCCCGACTTCTCCTCGATCGTGACGACCGTTCACCGATCATGTTCATGCTCGCTCGTGCGAGGCGGGGCGCCGACCGGTTCACGGCCTACGGCGGTGGCACGCCGGAACCGGGTCGGATGGTCTAGGACGCGACGCCTCGGATGTCTTTTCGTAGTCGTTGCAGGCCGAGGCGCATGCGCCCTTTGACGGTGCCGGCGGGAAGGTGCAGGTGCTCGGCGATCTCTGTGTGGGTCAGCTGGCCGTAGAAGGCGAGCGTGATGACTTCTCGCTGAGTATCGGGGAGCTGGGCGAGCAGGATGTGCAGATCGCAGGCCTGTGCCCGGTCGGCGACGTGCTCGGCGACGCTGTCGGGCGCGGGCAGCGTGTGCAGGCGCTCGTCGCCGGCGCGGTGCGCGGCGTGCGGGTCGTTGCGTCGCGCGATGTCGATCGCACGGTGCCGCGCGATCGTCAGCACGAACGCAGCGACCTTCCCGCGCTCCTTCTCGTAGGTTCCGCGGGTCATCCAGATCGAGATGAAGGTCTACTGGACGGCTTCCTGGGCGCGGCCGTCGTCGCGACACACCGACCGCGCGATGCGGTAGGCCCGATCGCTGTAGCGGTCGTACAACACGCCGAGCGCGTCAACCGAGCCGGCCTTGACGCCGTTCATGACCTCGTTGTCGTCGCCCGCGCCGCTGTCGGCGGCGCAGTCCAGGGCACTCATGTGCGGCTCGCTGCGGCGAGCGGGGTTGCGTCGAGAAAGAACAGCTCGGCCGCGACACCAGGCGTGCTCTGATTGGCGCTCATGAACGCGACGACGCGTCGGTGGGTCAGCCGTTCGACGGCGGCGGTGAACTCGTCTTGGGTGTCGGTCTGAAACGCGACGCGCCCGTCGATGACCTGCGCACTGGACCCAGCCTCGATCAGCGTCGCCTCCTGGTCGGTGAGGATGTTCTCCAGGACGCAGACCACGACGTTGTCGTTGATGTAGGTCGTCGCGGTCGCCCGATCGTGCCCGTAAACCCGCGCGTAGAGCGCCCCGATCTCCGAGGAGATCGCCTGCGTCAGCGCCGTCGGCGTCAGCGCCGTCGCCATGGCCAACCACTGGTGCGATCGCGAACCGGGGAGATGTTGCGCTGCGGGGCGCTCCGGGTGCCCAACGCGGGCGCGCGGTGCAGGTTCTGGCACGAGCCGACCGATGTCGACGAGCTCCATGGGCTCAGGGACACGAGCGGCCGGAGATCTGCTCGATGAGCGTGAGTTCGTGCGGTGGGGCACCTAGCGCGGTCGCTACCCGCCGGCGACCGAAACCGAGTCGGTGCGGCGAGCTGCAGGCAACGCGGCGCGCCGCCCGGGATTGAGCGTCACTCGGCGCCTGTGGTCCTTCGACAGGGCGACTGGTGCTCAGGCCATAGTTGGGATGCGTCTTGGGCAATTGGGACCTCCGTGGGTCAAGAACACCGTTAGACCTCGGAAGTCAGAATCATGTTGCCCGCGCGCGCTTACCGGGAGGCGCCGACCTCACCTTCGTGCCCTCTGCCCGTCCACGATACCAGACCCCGCCCCGCAAGCAGCAAGCAGCAAGCAGCATTCACGAGCACGAAACAATCAAGCGACGGCGACGACGTTCGTGTTTGCGCCCGGCGCCGCGCTCGCTGGGCCGGGCGCGTCACGCCGCCGGTGGGGGCTGGGCGGCCGAGCCGCCGTCGTCGAGCAGGTCGGTCGGGGCCAGGATGAAGACCTCGCACATGATGTCCGGGCCCTGCTGGTTGCCGCTCATGAACCCGATCACCTCACGACCGGTCGCGGCTTCGATCACTGCTGTGAAGCGGTCACGCATGAGATCTTGAAACTCCATGCGCTGCTGGATCACCGCCGAACCGCGACCGCCCTCAAGCAGCGTCTGCTCCACCTGCGAGAAGCCGCCGCGCAGCAGGCAGACCACGAGATCATCCTGGTAGTAGGATTTCGCGCGCGTCGGTCCGCGGCCGTAGAACTCCTTCAGCAACGCCACCATGCCGTCGGAAATCGCCGTCAGAACGTCGCCATGGGTACTCGGAGTGGTCGGTGGGTCGACGGCGCTCATCGGCAGGCGGTCGCGGTATCCTACCGAGCGGTCGCCGCGGGTCAACCCGCGCTCGGATGTCGCAGACGGCGAGGTCCTGGTCGCCGGCGAAGCGCTCGCGCTGGCCCTGCCGGGCCGCGCCTGTGCGACCCCCTCCATCATCGGCCCTTTCCCGCCCGCGCTTCGGTGTTCCCTCCCTGCCCCGGCCCAGTCTGAACGTGCCTCTTTGCAGGGCTCTTGGAGCGCCCCCGGCAGGATTCGAACCTGCGGCCTAGGGATTAGAAGTCCCTCGCTCTGATCCGCTGAGCTACGGGGGCGAGCGCCAATCATCGCCGCTGGGGGCGATCGGCGCGAGTCGACCGGTGTGGAGCTTCGCGCTTGGCCACCGCAGAGGCGTGCACCATGCGAATGTATGTGTATGCCGCTTGAGCATCGACTCCAGATCCTGCTCGATGACGAGCGCCACCGGCGGATCACCGCCGTGGCCCGCCAGCGAGGGGTTTCCGTGGCGACCGTGGTGCGCGAGGCGATCGACCGCGGCGTGGCCGACCCCGCCGACCGTCGCCGCGCCGCCGGCCGCCGGCTGC
>JBPCKX010000091.1:0-8990 GCA_051003875.1 Thermoleophilaceae bacterium | reverse complement strand
GGGTAGAGGTGTAGTAGTCAGCATTCCAACGGGCTCGAAAGCGCTCCCGAGCCCGTTGCCCACCCGACCGCGAGGAACTCCTGTGTACGTATTCCGAAGCCGGCTTGCCTCCGCACTCGCTGCGCTTGCGTTCACCACCGTCGCCCTGTCCGCCTGTGGCGACGACGACGGCGAGGGTGCCGCGGAGGAGATCGAGCAGGGCGTGAAGAAGGGCGTCGATGAGGTCGAGAAGCAGGGCAACGAGATTGACGACGATTTCAAGGGCAAGGACGAGAAGCGCCAGAGGGACCGGTAGGCGCGGCTCACGGCGGCGATCGGCACGGTCGCGGCTACCGCAGGGCGCGAAGTCGGGATGACCGCGCTGCGATCGCCCCGGGGAGGCGCATCTGCGACCGCCGCGAGGTGCTCCGGCTCGGCCGGCCGCTACCGCGCGACGAGCTGCGGGAAGGCGCCGGAGAAGCGGCCGCCGAGGCGGCCCGCGGCGCGGTCGGCGGCCGCGCGGGTGTCGTACTCCCCGGCGAATACGACGAAGAAGCCCTTCGGGAGGCTGTCGAAGTCGGCTGCGCGGATCACGCCGATCTCCTCCCGCGCGCCCTTCGCGGCGGACTCCGCGAAGCGCTGGGCGCTGCCGCGGTCCTCGGCCGAGAGCAGGATGACCGTGAAGGCCTTCAGGTCGCGCGGCCAGGTGTAGAGCGCGCCCCGCTTGACGAGGCCGCCGGAGCCCGAGCCGGGGGAGGGCCCAGGCTCGGCCGGCTCCGGCGCGGTCTCCTCGCGCGCGGCCCGCTCGTCCTCGCGCTTGGCCTGCTCGCGCTTGGCCTGTGCCCGTTTGTCCTGTGCCCGCTTGTCCTGCTCGCGCTTGGCCTGTGCCCGCATGTCCTGCTCGTCCCGGGCCGCCCGCTTCTTCTTCCCGCCTGCCTTCTTCTCGTCGCTGGAGGCCGGCACATCGGCGGTACCTCCGCCGCCGGCCTTGATCGGCGTGCGGGCGACCTCGCGCTCGGCGTCGTCGCCGATCGACTTCAGGGCGAGCGCCGTGCCCGCCGCGGCGAGCAGCAGGACCACCGCGACGATCGCCACCGGCAGGCGCCAGCCCGGCGGACGGCGGTAGTCGAGCGCGACCCGCGAGCCGCACTCGAGGCAGACGAGCTGGTTGTCCTTCGCCGGCGCGCCGCAGGTGGGGCAGGTTGCGCCGCCGCCCCGCCGTGGCCCTGTCCGATAGCTCGACACGGAGGCGACCGCTAGCCGTCCGGGCTTCGCCGTCGGGCCTTGTCGCGGATGCGCGAGAGCCGCCCCGGTGAGGGCAGCCCCGGCACCTCGCGGCCGTCGCCGCCCGGCCGCCGGTCGGTGCCCAGCGCATGGGCGTCCGCGGCGCCCCGATCGGCGCCCAGCGAGGGGACCGCCGCGGCGCCGCAGGCAGAGCAGTAGCGGGCATCGGTCGAAAGCAGCGAGCCGCAGCTCGCGCAGCTCCCGGCGACACCGGTGGCGACCAGCTCGAGCACCGTGCTGCCCGCGTCCAGGGCTTGCGCCAGCGCGCGCACCTCGCCGTCGACCGCGCTCAGCTCGGCGACCTTCGCCTGCAGCAGCTCCGGCTCGCGCCGGCCCTGGCGCTGGAGCTCGAAGACGAGCGCGCCGAGGTCGAGCAGCAGCGCCTCGTGCATCCGCCGCTGCTCGCGCAGCCGGCGGCGCATGCGTCCCCGCTCGCGAACGCTCGCCCGGTGGGCGCCGGGGCTGTGGATCTGGGTGGCTCGATCTGACATCAGGGTGGGTCGGGCCGCACGTCCGGAAGATCGGGGTGGCCGGGGCCGGGCGCAGCGGAACGCCCCGCAGGGCCTACCCGACCACGACTGACTATATCTACGCTGCGAGCGCCTCCTCGACGATGCGCTGGATTCCCTCGCGGCGGGTCGCGAGCGGAAACTCCGTCAGAATCCGCTCCCGTGCGCGGTCGTGCGCCGCGGGTCCGAGCGCCAGCGCCTCGCGCACGCCGGCGGCGACCGCCTCGGGAGCCTGCGAGGAGATCAGGACCCCGGCTCCGCCGACGACCTCGGGCATCGCCGTGACGTCCATCACCACCGGAACACAGCCAGCGAGCATCGCCTCGGCGACCGCGAGCCCGAACCCCTCGTGTCGCGAGGCCTGCACATAGACCGAGGCCCGCGCGTAGAGCTGCTCGAGGTCCTCGTCCGACAGCCAGCCGGTGAACTCGACGTTCGGCGGCGCGAGCCGGCGGAGCTGCTCGATCGCGTCGTCGTGCCAGGCACCGACGAAGACGAACCGCACGTCGGGCAGGTGTCGCGCCGCCTCGACGAAGGGCTGGTGGCCCTTCTGCATCAGCGTCGTCTTGACCAGATGGCCGACCGTGAGCGCGAGCGGCTCACGCGCACGGCCCTGCTCGAGTGGGCCGAACGGGTCCGGCACCCCGTGGTGGACGACGGTGACGCGCTCGGGCGCGATCGGGGTGTTGGCGGCGATCTCGCTGCGCGAGTAGTGGGAGTTGGTGACGAGCCGCGTCGCGCGCGCCATGATCCACCGGCTGGCCCAGCGGCGCAGCCCGCCCTGCTGGTAGCCGTAGCCGATGTCGGGCATGTCGGCGGTGTCGAACCCGCCGACGATCTGAACCGACGGCCTTCGGAGCAGCCATGCCAGCGTGATCGGCAGGAAGGTGTGCCAGGAGGCGAACCAGCCGAACACCAGGTCGGTGCGCAGCACCGCGGGCACGAGCCGGAGCGGGTTGGGCACGCGACCGGGCTGGTACAGGTCCTCGACCTCCCACCGCTCGGCGAGGATCTCGCGGTCGATCGCGACGAAGCTCGCCTTGCGGCTGTGGACGTAGAGGATGCGCTTGCGCCCGCTCATCGCCCCTCTCCGGCAACCGGCTCGTGCTCGCGCGCCCCGCCCTCGATGAAGGTCCGGTGCCACTCTGAGAGCTCGAGCAGGCAGTAGAGGATGCGCTTGTTGTCCGAGCGCCCGGAGCGGTGCGCGACGGCGAGCCGGGAGACCGTCGCCGGGTCGATCAGCGTGCTCGCACCCGCTCCGGGCGCGTAGCGGCGCTCGACCTCCTCGCCGAGCTCGCGCCGCAGCCAGCCGTCGTAGGGGGTGGAGAACCCGTGCTTCGGCCGGCGCACGATCTCGGCCGGGAGCATGCGTCGCAGCGCGCGGCGGTGGAGCCGCTTGCCCGCACGTGGTCGCACCCGCATGCGCGCGGGTATCCGCTCCACGAAGCGCATCAGCTCGAGGTCGAGGAAGGGGACGCGCTGCTCGAGGCCCGCGGCCATCGACATCTTGTCGGCGCAGATCAGCAGCCCGTCCCCCAGGAAGAGGCGGGTGTCGAGGTAGAGCGCCTGCTCGACGAGGCCCCTGCCCTCCATGTCGCCGAGGACGTCCTCGGCGAGCGCGACGCGCTCACGGGCGGCCTCCTCCCCGGCACCGCCGACGAGCGCCGTGCGCAGCGGGTCGTCCGTGATCTCGACCAGACGCACGAGCCGCTCGGCGTCCGAGAGGTCGCCGAGCAGTCTCCCCGCGCGGCGCGCGCGCTCGTTGCCCGCCAGCAGCCCGGTGGCGGCCCGCAGCGGGCGCGCGAGCGAGCCCATCCGCCCGGCGGCACTGAGCACCGCGGCCGCCTGGTGGCGCCCGTAGCCGCCGTGCGGCTCGTCGGCGCCCTGGCCGGAGAGCACGACCTTCACCGACCCGGCCGCGAAGCGCGCGAGCTGCATCAGCGCCGGGGCGGACGGGATGCCACAGGGCTCTTCCAGCCGCCGCACGCAGCGGGCGAGCTCGCCGAGGAAATCGGCCTGCTCCATCGCCGTGTCGCGGTGGTCGGTCCCGATCAGGCGTGCGGACTCGGACGCGTACTCGCGCTCGTCGAGCACCGTCCCGTGCCCCGGGAAGCCGATCGTGAAGGTCGCCGGCGGGCGCTCACCCCTTGCGGCCATCGCGGCGGCGATCGCGGCCGAGTCGACGCCGCCCGAGAGGAAGGCGCCGTAGGGAACGTCGGACATCATCTGGCGCTCGACGGCGTCGGCGAACCGACGCGTCAGCTCGCGCTCGAGCTCGTCCTCGTTCTCGCGGAGCGGCTCGCCCGGGGCCTCTCGGTAGCTCGAGGATACGGGCGCGGCGTCCTCGGAGGCCACCAGCAGCGACGCCGCGGGGAGCTTTGAGATGCCCGCGAACAGGGTTCGCGGCGCGGGGACGAAGCGGCAGGCGAGGTAGTGGTCGAGCGCCGTGGGGTCCACGCGCGGATCGACGAGGCCGGTCGCGAGCAGCGCGCCGATCTCGGAGGCGATCGCCAGGCGCCGGCCGTCGCCCCACCAGTAGAGCGGCTTGACTCCGAGCGGATCGCGCGCGGCGACGAGCCGGCGCCGTCGCCCGTCCCAGAGCACGAAGGCGAACATGCCGTTGAGCCGGTGAACGAACTCCGTGCCGTGTTCCTCGTATCCGTGCAGCACGACCTCCGAGTCCGATCGGGTCGCGAAGCGGTGGCCGTCGGACTCGAGCTCTGCGCGCAGCTCCGAGTGGTTGTAGATCTCGCCGTTGACGACGGCGCAGACGGTGCCGTCCTCGGAGTGCAGGGGCTGATCGCCGCCCGCGACATCGATGATCGCGAGGCGGGTGTGGGCGAGCGTGACGGGTCCCGCCCGGTGCTCCCCCTGGCCGTCGGGGCCGCGGTGGCGCAGCGCGTCGATCATCCTGCGCCCGCAGTCGGCGGGCGCCGTTCCGGCCGGATCGAGCAGGGCGCCGATGCCGCACATGGGTCCATCTTCGCGCACGCGTCCGTGACCCGCGGCGGGCGAAGTCGTCACCCGCGGGTGTGGAGCCTTGGGTGCCGTGCGCGGACGATCGCCTCAACGCCGATCGAACGAAGGAGAGACCGATGTACAGCTTGATGGGACTCGCACACGCAAGGTGCTCGCTCGCGCTCTCACGACTGCGCCGCGAGAGCGGCCAGGGGACGGTCGAGTACGTCGCGCTGATCCTGCTGGTCGCGCTGGTGATGGCAGGGGTCGTGGCGGCGATGAAGGGCTTTCGCTCGGACGAGGGCAAGGAGCTCGGCGACGTGATCCTCGGGAAGATCAAGGAGGCGGTGCGCAAGGTCCGGTTCTGAGCGGGCCGCCCCGGGGCCCGCCGCGACCGCGCGCCGTGCCACGATGCGCCGATGCCGCGCACCGCCCGAGAGCTGCCCGTCGCCGTCTTCGACTCCGGCGTCGGCGGGCTGACGGTCCTGCACGAGTGCCTCGTGCGGCTGCCCCACGAGGACTACGTCTACCTCGGCGACACGCAGCGCTTCCCCTACGGCCGGCGCGCACCCGGCGAGCTGCTGGCGTTTGCGCGCGAGCTCTCCGCGATCCTGCTCGCCGAGGGCACGAAGCTGATCGTCGTCGCCTGCAACTCGGCCACGGCGGCGGCTCTGCCGGCCCTGCGCGAGGAGCTGGCGGGGCGGGTGCCGGTGATCGGCGTCGTCGCTCCCGAGGCGCGGCTGGCCGCCGCCGCCACCCGCAACGGCAGCGTCGGGCTGATCGCCACGCCCGCCACGGTGGCGAGCGGCGCCTACGAGCGCGCGCTGGCCGAGGCCTCGGGCGGTCGGGCGCGGTTGCATTCGGTCGCCTCCGCCGATCTCGCGTCGCTGATCCAGCGCGGGGGCGAGGTCGACGAGCGCACCGTCGCGTGCGTCGAGCGCGCCTGCGATCCGCTGCGGGCGGCGCGCGTGGACACCGTGATCCTGGGCTGCACGCACTATCCGCTCGTGCGTCCGCCGCTGCAGCGGACGCTCGGCCGCGAGGTCAGGATCGTCGGCTCCGGCGAGCCGATCGCGGCCGAGGTCGCGGGAGAGCTCGAGGCGGCCGGCGTCGCCGCTCCCGCCGAGCGGCGCGGGACCTACCGCTTTCTCGCCTCCGGGGACCCGGAGGAGTTCCGCAGGCTCGGCACTCGTTTCCTGCAGCTGCCGATCACGACCGTTCAGCGCGTGCCGGTCGCCGCGGCGGGACTGCCGCCCGGCGCCGCCGCCGAGCGCGCCCGGGGCGGCCCCTCCGAGCCCGCGGGGGCTCCCGCGTGAGCCGCCACGACGGGCGCGCCGCCGACCAGCTCAGGGAGGTCACGATCGAGCCCGGCTTCGTCAGCACGGCCAGTGGCTCGGCGCTGATCAGCCAGGGCGGGACGCGCGTCATCTGCACGGCCTCGGTGACCGAGGAGGTGCCGCGCTGGATGCGGGGCCGCGGCAGCGGCTGGGTCACCGCCGAGTACGGAATGCTGCCGGCCTCCACCGGCCGGCGCAAGCAGCGCGACATCACGAAGGGTCGCGCCGACGGGCGCACCGTCGAGATCCAGCGCCTGATCGGTCGCGCGCTGCGCGGGGTGGTCGACTTCGACGCCCTCGGCGAGCGCACGGTCTGGATCGACTGCGACGTGCTCGAGGCCGACGGCGGTACCCGCTGCGCGGCGATCACCGGCGGTTTCGTCGCGCTCGAGCTGGCGCTCGCCGGTCTCGTCGATCAGGGGCTGCTCGAAGCGCGGCCGCTGACGGAGTCCGTCGCGGCCGTCTCGTGCGGCGTGGTGGAGGGGGTCCCGGTGCTCGACCTCGACTACCCCGAGGACTCGACCGCCGAGGTCGACATGAACGTCGTCATGACCGGCGACGACGGCCTCGTCGAGGTGCAGGCGACGGGCGAGCGCACCCCGCTCTCGCGGACCTCGCTCGACGCGCTCCTGTCGCTCGCGGCGGTGGGGATCGAGCGGCTGCGCGAGGCCCAGCGGTCGGCCACGGCGTAGGCCTGGACCTTCTCCCGCGGTGCCGTTCGTGCTCGCATCCCGCAACGCCGGCAAGCTCCGGGAGCTGGCTGCGCTGCTCGCCCCGCGCGAGCTGCTGGCGCTCCCCGCCGAGCTGGAGCTTGGGCCGGAGGTCGGGGACAGCTTCCGTGCCAACGCCCTCGCGAAGGCGCGCGCCGCGCGGACGCTGACGGGGTCGGAGGCACTAGCGGACGACTCGGGGATCGAGGCGCGTGCGCTCGACGGCGTGCCCGGCGTGCGCTCGGCGCGCTACGCGGGCGAGCGCGCCACCGACGAGCAGAATCTCGCCAAGCTGCTGCGCGAGGTGCCGGCCGGGGGGGACACGCGCGTCGCCTACGTCTGCTGGCTGGCGGTCGTCTGGCCGGACGGGACCGAGCTGCTCGCCGAGGGCCGCTGCGGCGGGCGCCTGACGCATGAGCCACGCGGCGAGGGCGGGTTCGGCTACGACCCGGCCTTCGTGCCCGACGACGTGCCCGGTCAGCGGACGATGGCGCAGCTCTCGCCGCCCGAGAAGGACGCGATCAGCCACCGCGGTCGCGCGGCGCGCGCGCTCGTGGCGCGGCTGGAGCGGATCGAGGCGGAGTGATCGGCTCGCCCGGGGCGGGGGGTCTGCCCGTGCGGACCGCGGGGAAGACGCGCGCGGCCGGCCTCTCGATCGCGTCGAACTCGCTCCTGATCGCGCTCAAGCTGGCGGCCGGCGCGATCACCGGCTCGATCGCGATCCTCACCGAGGCGGTGCACTCGGGGATCGACCTGCTCGCGTCGGTGGTCGCCTTCGCCTCGGTCCGCAAGGCCGACGAGCCGGCCGACGCCGACCATCCCTACGGCCACGAGAAGGTCGAGAACCTGGCCGCGGCGATCGAGGGGATGCTGATCCTGGTCGGCGCCGGGATCATCGTCTTCGAGTCGGTGCGGCGGCTGGTCGACCCCGCCGAGATCAGCTCGCTGGGCGTCGGGATCGCCGTGATCGGCTTCTCGGCCGTCGCCAACTTCGCGGTCTCGACCTATCTCTACCGCCAGGCGCGCGCGACCGAGTCGCCGGCGCTCGAGGGCGACGCCGCCCACCTGCGCACCGACTCCGCCACCTCGGCGGGCGTGCTGGTGGCGCTCGTGCTGGTCGAGCTGACGGGGCTCGACTGGATCGACTCGGCGGCGGCGCTGACGGTCGCGGCGGCGATCGTGTTCGCGGGGGTGAAGATCCTCTCGCGCTCCTCGCGTGTCCTGGTCGACGAGGCGCTTCCGGACTCGGAGCTCGACGCCGTGCGCGAGGCCTTCGAGCAGCACGGCGCGAGCGAGCTGGCCGGCTTCCACAAGCTGCGCGCCCGCCGCGCCGGGAGCCGCCGGCACATCGACCTGCACGTCCAGTTCGCCGAGGGCACGAGCCTGATCCGCGCGCACGAGCTCGCGCACGAGCTGCAGCGCGACATCGGCGGGCGCCTGCGCGGCGCCGACGTGCTGATTCACCTCGAGCCGAGCGATCTCGCCCCGCGTGAGTGATGTTGCGCGCGGGGGTGGAAGCCCGCGCCCGCCCGGCTCAGCGCAGGTTCACCGCGGCGGCGGCCGCCACCGCGAGCAGCACGCCGGAGTATCCCGAGTAGTCGTTCACCACCAGCAGCAGCGACGCGATCAGGCAGATCCCGACGGTCACGATCCACGCGATTCGCGAGAGTGGCACGCCGCTATTGTGACTGCAATGCCCGCGGCCGAGCGCGCACCCTCACCTGCGCACCGACCGGGAGCCCCGCGGTGAGCTCGCGGCCGCCGGCCGCGCGCAGCGCGCCGGGCCGGCTCGTCGAGCTCTCGACCGATGTGCGGGCCGCGGTCCTCGTCGACTCCGCCGGAGCGCTCGTCGCGGCCAGCGACGACGACCGCGACCGCGCCCGGCGCCTCGCCGAGCTCGCCCGCGAGCTGATCGAGGCGGCCGACGCGGCGGCGCCCGAGCCGACCGAGCAGATCGAGGCGCGCGTGGACGGCGGCGCCGTCTTCGCCGTGCGCACGGTACGGCACACGCTCGCGTGCGTCGCGCGCCGGCTGGCGCTCCCCGCGCTGGTGCTGTACGACCTGCGCCAGACGATGCTCGAGCTCGAGCGCGCAGCGTGAGGGAGCCCGCCAAGGGAGCGATCGGGCGGGCGAAAGAGGGCGCAACAGACAGCGCCGCCGGGGTCCGCCGGCGCCAGCACAAGCCAAAAAAGAAACTCTCTCTCTACGCTTTC
>JBPCKX010000090.1:0-5078 GCA_051003875.1 Thermoleophilaceae bacterium | reverse complement strand
CCTACTCCGCCGCGGCGCGGCGCTCGGCCGCGTACTGGCGGGCCGAGGCGAGCATGAAGCGCGGGTTCGTGTAGAGGTAGCGCGGCAGCAGGCGCCGCGGCTCCTGGGCGATGCGGTATGTCCACTCGAGCCCGCGCTCCTGCATCCAGTGGGGCGCCTGGGATACCCGGCCGGCGTGGAAGTCGAAGGCCGCGCCCACCGCGCACATGACGGGGACGTCGAGGGCGGCGCGCATCCGCACCATCCACTTCTCCTGCTTGGGCACGCCGATGCCGACCCACAGCACGTCCGGGCGCGCCGCGTTGATCTGCTCGGCGATCGCCTCGTCCTCCTCGGGGGTCAGCGAGCGGAACGGCGGCGAGTAGCCGCCCACGATGCGGATGCCCGGATGCTTGCGGCGCAGGTTCAGCGCGAGCTGGACCAGCGCGCCCTGGTCGCGTCCTCCGTAGAGCCAGACGCGGTGACCGCGCTCGACGGCGCGGTTGCAGTAGTGGCGCATCAGCTCGGGCCCGTAGACGCGGTTGGGGAGGTGCTCACCGAGGCGGTTGGCGGCCCAGACGATCGGCATGCCGTCCGGGACGGTGATAACCGCGTCGCTGAGCGCCCGCTTCATCAGCGCGTCGTCCTGGGCGACCATCACCGAGTGCACCGCCGCCGCGCAGACCCAGCCACGGTGGCCCGCGGCGACCATCTCGTCCATCACGTCCATCGCGCGCTCGTAGTCGATCATCGCGATCGGGATGCCGAGGATGTCGCGCCGCTTCACGTTCGCACCCGGCATGGGCCGGGGCTGCTCGGAAACGTTGCTCAGATGGGCGGTCGCGCGGGTCATGGAAGTTCCAGGTCAGTCCCTAGTACCCCAAATGTACCGTCTCTACTCGCCAATTCCTTCTTCGTGCTGCGGGCGAGCGGTTCAGGGAGTGTACGGGCTCACCGCCGCCCGCTGGGCTCGAGCGTGGGCTGTTCGCGCTCCTGGCCGGAGTCCTCGCGACGCTGGCGCTCCTCGAGCATCGCGACGCGCTGGGCGAGCACTTTCGACTGGTCCGCCAGCCGCGAGACCGCCATCGAGAAGTGCAGCAGCAGCAGCATCACGAAGCCGAACGCGATCAGGAACAGGGCGTTCGGCGGGTAGATGATCCCGATCGTCTTCGAGATCGTCTCGAGGAAGTCGCTCCAGGCGGCGAGCGCGAGCAGCACGAGCGCGCTGAACAGCCACAGCAGCGCGTAGCGCTCGAGCAGCTTGCGCTGGCGGACCAGCTCGAGGATGCCGAGCAGCAGCCCCGCGCTGGCGACGATCGCCACGATCTGGATCCGCAGCTCCATGGACTAGAGCCCGTGGCTCGCGGTCACGGGCGCGGCGTCGCCCGGCTCGACCACCGGGCGGCGACGCACCAGCCCGACGAAGATCGCGAGCAGCACCTTGACCATGTAGTAGACAGACTTGCCCGACCTGATCGAGGACTGGCCGCCGCCGCGCTCGAGCATCCGCACGGGCACCTCGCGCATCCGCAGCCGGTGGAAGTGCACCATCAGCACCGCCTCGACTTCGGGGTAGTCGTGCGGGTAGTCACGCGCGAAGAGCGCGATCGCGCGCCTGTTGTAGAGGCGAAAGCCGGACGTCGGGTCGGTGACGGGCTGCCCGACGATGCGCGAGAGCAGGAAGGCGAAGATGTGGATCCCGGTCCGCCGGCTGATCGGCGCGAGGTAGCCGCTCTCGGTGAGAAAGCGCGAGCCGCAGACCATGTCGATCTCCCCGTCGGAGTCCATCGCCTCGCGCAGCGCCCCGATCTCGCCGGCCACGTGCTGGCCGTCGCCGTCCACCTGGACCATCCGGTCGTAGCCGTTCTCGAGCGCGAAGGAGAATCCCGACTGGACCGCGCCGCCGATCCCGAGGTTGAACGGATGGCGCACGACGCGGGCGCCGGCGTGCCGCGCGAGTGCGTCGGTGCCGTCGGTCGAGCCGTCGTCGACGACCAGCACGTCGAAGTCCGGCACATGCTCGCGCAGCGAGTGGATCACGCCCCCGATCGTGGTCGACTCGTTGTAGGCGGGAACGACTGCCAGGTTTGAGTTACGGGCGTGCATGCTCACCGAAGCGCGCCGCGGAGAGGAAGTTGCGGTGGGCGCCTCCATATATTGCACGGTCATGGACCTCGGGGCGCGCCTGCGCACGCTGCGTCCCGATCGCAGCCGCTACGTGGTGGGGGCCTACCGCAGCTCCCGCCGGCTCGCCGAGCGGGTCGGCATTCAGTTCCTCGTGCGGAGCTTCTACACGCCGATCCCGCAGTTGCGGGGGCTCTCGGACGCGCCGTGGGAGCGTCAGAGCCCGCTCGCGGGGATCGATCTCGGCCTCGAGCGCCAGGCCGCGTTCCTCGCCGGCGAGCTCGCGCCCCACCTGGCGGAGTTCCGCCCCACCGTCGCCGAGTACGACCCCGCGAATGCCTCCTACCCGCCGGTCGACGCGGACCTGCTCTTCGCGATGGTCCGTCGGCTGCGCCCGCGCAGGATCGTCGAGCTCGGCTCGGGCCACTCGACGCTCGTCGCCGCGCTCGCCGCGCGCGCCAACGCCGCCGACGGCGAGGCGCCGGAGTACCGCGTGTTCGACCCGTGGCCAGACGTCGCGAGCGCAGCCATCCCCGGGGTGACGGCGCTCGAGCCGCTCACCGCCCGGGACGTCCCGCTCGAGCGATTCCGCGCGCTCGGCGAGGGCGACGTGCTGCTCGTCGACACGACGCACACCGTCAAGGTCGGCGGCGACGTCAACCGGATCGTGCTCGAGATCCTGCCCGAGCTCGCGCCGGGGGTCGTCGTCCACTTCCACGACATCTTCCTGCCCCACGAGTACCCGCGCTCGTGGATCGAGGACCTCGGCCTGATCTGGCAGGAGCAGTACCTGCTGCAGGCCTTCCTCGCGATGAACCCGGGCTACGAGGTCGTCCTATCGAACCACGCGCTCTCGCGCGCGCGGCCGGAGCTGATGGCGCGTCACGTGCGCGGCTGGAGCGAGGGGGCGGCGCCGGCCGCGTTCTGGATCAGGCGCTCGTAGGCGGCGCGGTGGGCGCGCGCCGCCGCCTCCCACGTGTAGCGCGCCGCGCGCTCGGCGCCGCGACGTGCGAGCTGCTCGCCGCCCGCGCAGACCTGGTCGATGGCGGCCGCGATCGACTCGGCCGACTCGGGGTCCTCGATCGCGAGCGCGGCGTCGCCGATCACCTCGCCGAGCGAGCCGCGCGTCGAGGAGGCGACCGGCAGGCCGCAGGCCATCGCCTCGAGCGGCGGCGAGCCGAACCCCTCGTAGAGGCTCGGGAAGACCATCGCGCTCGCGCGGCGCAGCAGCGCCGGCATGTCGGCGGGCTCGAGGTAGCCGAGGTGACGCACGCGGTCGCCGACGCCGTGCCCGCGCGCGAGCTCGGCGAGCTCGCCGGCGCGGCCGAGCTCCTGCCCGGTCAGCACGAGCCCGAGCTCCCGGTCGCGGGCGAGCGCCAGCGCCTCGATCAGGCGGCGGTGGTTCTTGTGCGGCCACAGGTTCGCGGGGTAGACGAGGAAGCGCTCGGGCAGCCCGAGCCGCCGCGCGAGGCGCTCGTCGCGCTCGTCCGGCGCCGCCGTGAAGCGGCCGTGGTCGATCCCCATCGCCACCGCCTCGACGCGCTCGGGGGAGATCCCCGCCAGCTCAACGAGCCGGGTGCGCGAGTACTCGCTCGTCGTCAGGACGAGGTCCGCGCGGCGGGCGGCACCGTCGTATGCCCAGCGCCGGAACGCGCGCTCCGCGCGCGAGAAGAAGTCCGGCAGCTCGTGGTGCTGGGGGTCGTAGACGGTCGTCACCGTTGGTGTTCCCGGAAGGCGCGGGGTCGGGACGGTGACCGGGTGGTGGAGCACGTCGATCCCGGCCGGTGCGCCGCCCGCGAGGAAGCGCCCGAGCGGGCGCGCGGCGAGCATCGCGAGCAGCCGCGTCGCGTCCGAGGACCCGGTGCGGTAGCGCGGCATCGGGTGCAGCGCGACCGGACCCCGGGCATAGCCCGCGTAGGCCGCCGCGACGCGCTCGCTGGCGAGCACGGTCAGCCGCTCGGGCCCGTTGCCCGCGGCGAACTGGTCGAGCAGCCCGCGCACGTTCGACTCCGAGCCGCCCACCCGCCCGGGGAACAGGGTCAGCAGGGCGAACGCGACGTGCACGGGTGCCGATGCTACGTGCAAGACTCGCCGCGCCCGTGCCCGAGCTCCCCTCGATCACCGTCGTCACGCCCTGCCTGAACGCCGCCTCGACGATCGGCGAGGCGCTCGCGAGCGTGCGCGCGCAGGGCTACCCGCGGCTCGAGCACGTCGTCGTCGACGGCGGCTCGACGGACGGTACGGTCGCGCTGCTCGAGCGCGCCGAGGGGGTGCGCTTCGTGAGCGAGCCCGACCGCGGCCGCGCGCACGCCGTCAACAAGGGCGTGGCGATGAGCTCCGGCGAGGTGATCGGCTGGCTGAACGCGGACGACCGCTACGAGCCCGGTGCGCTGATCGCCGTCGGCGAGGCGCTCGCGCGCGACCCGGAGGCGAGGTGGGCGACCGGCTTCTGCCGCATCGTCGACGGCGACGGCGAGGAGATCCGCGCCCCGATCACCGCCTACAAGAACATGTTGCTGCGGCGCTGGAGCCTTCCGCTCCACCTGACCCAGAACTTCGTCGCCGACCCGGCCACCTTCGTCCGCCGCGCGGCGCTCGAGGCGGCGGGGCCGCTCGACGAGCGCTACGCGATCTCGCACGACTACGACCTCTGGCTGCGGGTCGGCGCGCGCGGGGCGCCGCTCGTGCTCCAGCGGACGCTGTCGAGCTTTCGCATGACGGAGGGCACCGCGAGCATGGAGGGCTTCGAGCGCCAGTTCTCGGAGCACGCCGAGATCGCGCGGCTGCACGGGGCGGGCCATCCGCTGCCGGTGGCCGTGAACACGGTGATGAGCCGGCTGATCGTGTTGGCCTACCGCGTCATGCGCGAGGTCCGCCGGCGCCGGTCGGGGTGAGCGCCGATCCGGGGCGACCGGCCCGCGGCGCCGAGCCGGCGTGACCGGCCCGCGGCGGGGCGGGGCCCGGCGGGCCATGAG
>JBPCKX010000089.1:0-7613 GCA_051003875.1 Thermoleophilaceae bacterium | reverse complement strand
CCCCGGAGCGGGCCGCCTCGAGGTCTGAGAGGGCGACGCGCATCCTGTCGAGCTGGGCCTCGAAGGCGAGCGCCCGGCGCGGCCCACCGGGCTCGCGCCGCAGCGCCGCCGCGGCCAGGCCGATCGCCGTCGCGGGGCCGCGCAGCTCGTGGTCGGCGGCCGCGACCAGCTCCAGCCGTCCGCGCATCTCATTCACCGCGAGGACGAGCAGCGCCGCCACCGCCCAGCCGGACACGCAGAGCGCGATCGTCACAGCGCCTCGGTGAGCCGGTAGCCGACCCCGCGCACGTTGAGCACCCACGGCCGCGAGGAGCCGCTCAGCTTCTTGCGCAGGCGGCAGGCGTGCGCGTCGACCGTGCGCGTCTGCCCGATCGAGACGTAGCCCCAGACGTCGCGCAGCAGCTCGTTCTTTGAGCGCACGCGCGTCGGCTCGTCGGCGAGCGCCTGCAGCAGCGCGAACTCCTTCACCGAGAGATGGACCGGGCGCCCGTCGAGCCGCACCGCGCGCGTGACCGGATCGAGCGTGAGCCCCGCGACCCGCACCACCCCGCGCTGGGGGCGGCCCTCGGCACGCCTGATCACCGCGCGCACCCTGCCCAGCAGCTCGCCGTAGTGGAAGGGCTTCACGACGTAGTCATCCGCGCCGCGGGCGAAGCCGCGCACGCGGTCGGCCTCGCTGCCGCGTCCGGTCAAAACCACCACCGGAAGCTCGGGGTCGACGCGCGAGGCGAGGCCGTCGGCGCTGCGCACGCGGTCGAGCAGCTCGAGGCCGCTGCCCTCCTCGAGCGCCAGGTCGAGCAGGACCAGCGCGGGGTGCCGTACCTCGATCGCCCGCATGCCCTCCCCCGCACCGCTCGCGATCGCCACCCGAAAGCCGTCGGCCGCGAGGTTGTCCGCGAGGAACGCGGCGGTCGGCGCGTCGTCCTCGACGATCAGCAGTGAGTGTCTCATGCCGCATCCAGGCGCTGGAAGTGAAGACTCGCCCCCCTGCTCGTGCAAGTCACGTTGCAAGGGGTTACGCCGAGGCAGGGATCGGGGCTACGATGCCGACGCGCTCGGTCGGGAAACGTTCTCCCCGGACCGGGCATCGAGCCGATCCCATGGACAGCACTACACGCGGAAACTACGAATCTGGAGCCGACTACGTACTCGAGTACGGCGAGTTGCGCTTCACCTTCAACGAGCGCGACTTCACCGAGCGGATCGAGCAGGCGGCGGTCAAGCTCGGGTTCGTCGGCGGGCCGCTCGACGAGGACGAGCGCGAGGACCTCGTCAACCTCGCGGTCAACGGCGAGGTCACCGACGCGCTCTCCTCGCTGGGCGAGCACATCGTCGACTGCTGGGGGGATCTGCACGGCCCCTCCGACCGCTCGCTGGTGCACTGGCTGCGCAGGCTCGTCTTCCGCGGCGCCTGGCTCGACCAGCGCGTGATGGAGGGCGAGCTCGAGATCGTCTTCGACCAGGCGACGATCTCCTTCGGCTACGCCCAGCCCGACCGCGACTTCGAGCTGATCGAGCTCTCGGCCGAGCCCTCCTGGGAACGCGTCGCCTACCGCCGCTGAGGTCCCTCCGCCCGCTCAAAGCGCACGAACGTCCCGCAATGACGGCGATAGGGCGCAACGCGGGACGTTCGTCCGTCGACATCGCGTTCGAGGCAGCTTCGAGGGCTGATCGCGCGAACAGGCGCTCCCGTGGCCCCGGCCGTTCGGCTCGGGCCGCGGCGACCTTCGCGAGCGCGCCTCAGCGGCTCATCGTGCCGCGCAGGAGGAACCCCGCGACGGCGGCGATCAGGGCGGCGAGGAACACCGGCCCGAAGCCCAGCACCCCGATCACCCAGAGCACGAGGAAGACGACCGTGGCCGCGGCCGCGCCGCCCGACACGAGCGTCAGCGAGTAGGCGCGCTTCTCGCGCTTTCTGCGGGATAGACCACCCATCGCGCGAAGCCTAGCTTGCCGGGCGGTCGGCGCCCGTCAGGCCCCACCGGCGCTCCCGCGGTCGGGGCCCGTCAAGCGCCGGCGCTGCTCCGCGGGGGTCGGGGCTCTCCGCTGCTCACGATCTCGAGCACCCGTTGCGGATCGTCGGTGACCTCGAGCATCTCCACGTCGGGCGCGGAGAGCTTGCCCTCGGCCAGGACGGGGTCGCGCAGCCACGCGACGAGGCCCTCCCAGTAGGCGCTTCCGAACAGCACGATCGGGAAGTCGCGGATCTTCCCGGTCTGGCGCAGGGCCGCCGCCTCGAAGAGCTCGTCGAGCGTCCCGAGGCCGCCGGGGAACACGACGAAGGCGCCGGCGTAGCGTACGAACATGACCTTGCGCGTGAAGAAGTAGTGGAAGGCGAGCGGAAGCTCGACCCACTCGTTCATGCCCTCCTCGCCCGGGAGGTCGATGCCGAGGCCGATCGAGGGCGCGCCGGCATCGCGGGCGCCGCGGTTGGCCGCCTCCATGATCCCCGGGCCGCCGCCGGTGATGACGGCGAACCCGTGCTCGCCGAGCAGCCGCGCCAGCGCGCGCGCCCGCCCGTAGGCCGGGTCCTCGCGCGCGGTCCGGGCGGACCCGAAGATCGAGACCCCGCGCGTGACCCCGGCCAGCTCCCGGAAGCCGCGCTCGAGCTCACCCTCCACCCGCGCGATGCGGGCAGAGTCATCCAGCTCGGAGAGGATCGCGTGCGACTCGGCCTCGAGCAGCTCCTCGTCGGGGCTACTCGGGTCGCGGGGCCCGGTCACACGAGCAGGTCGGCGCGCTGCGTGCTCGAGCGCGCCGCGAGCACGGTCGGCTCGGCGGTGACGGCGTCGAGCGTGACGCGGGTGCTTGCCTGGCGCATCGCCTCGAGCGAGTTGCCGATCGCGGCGATCACCGTGAGCGAGCCTCCCTGCTCGACGCGGCGTCCGGCTCCGAACAGGCGGCGCGCCGGGGCGCTCGGGAGCGCCTCGAGCGAGTCCATCACGACGACGGCGTCACCGCCGCCCTCGACCGTGCGCTTCGCGCGCTCGACGACGAGCTCGGCCGACTGGGTCTGCTCCTCGAGCGACCCGTCGAACGCTCCACCCGTGACCACGATTCCCTCCTCGCGCTCCCACTCGGTGACCTCCTCGGGGCGCGCCCCGACGAGCGCGACGGCCACGACGAGGTCGCCCCCGGAGTCCGCGAGCCCGCGCGCGATCTCGCGCAGAAGCCTCGTCGCGCCGGCACCCGGGGCGCCGGCGATCGCGACCCGAGAGCCCTTGCCGAACGGGACGGTGTCGAGCGCCGGCGGCGCGGGCAGCCGCTCGGTCGGGTGCACGGGCGTCAGGGATCCGAACCCGGGGCGCCGGTCGGGCGCCTCGGCGTCGACGCCGTTGACGCTCGACACGCGCAACAGCGACGGGTGGCGCTCGCGCCGGCGCGGCGGGCGGACCGGGCCGGTGACCTCGTCGCCCGCGCGCAGCTCGCAACGCCGGATCTGCGCCGACGAGACGTAGACGTCCCCGCTCGACTGGCCGGTCTCGCTCGCGCGGATGAACCCGCTTCCGTTGGGCAGGATGTCGAGCAGCCCGGTCACCGTCTCGGCACTGCCTCCGTCCTCTTCCTCGGAGTCGCGCCGCGAGGCCCGGCCGCGTCCGCGCGCCCGGGCGGCGCGGGGCTCGCCGGCATCGTCGCGGCCGTCGGCGCCCCCGTCATCGCCGCCGGAGTCACGCTCCTCGTCCCCGGCGTCACCGGCGTCGTCCTCGGCGTCGCCCGTGTCGGAGCCGGAGCCGCCGGCGTCGGCCTCGGCGTCGCCCGCGTCGGCGGAGTCGCCCCCCTGCGCCTTGAGGATCGCGGCGACGAGATCGTCGCGTCCCAGCGCGCGATAGCCCTCGATGCCGAGCTCGGATGCGATCGCGTGGAGGTCGGCGAGTGGGCTCTCTTCGAGCTCGGTGCGCTGGAGGACTGACACGGTGGGCGAGGCTCCTTCGAATCGTTGGCGAAGGCCCCTAGGCTAGTGGCCGCCCCGGACCCGCGCCGAGAGGACTCGCGTGGCGGACCCCGGCAGCCGGCGCGAGCGGTTCGTCCGACAGGTTCGTGGTCGCTTTGGCGAGCCACTGGGCGTGGCCAGCAAGTCGAGTGGGTGAGTCGATGTCGGAGCATCGGCGATCCCACGCGACGCCGCCGGGCGGGTCCAGGGGCCGCCAAACGGGTGCGAACTTGGAGGATGGACCGCTAGGCTCGCGGCCGGTGCCACTGCCGCGGCTGGGCGGCGGCTCGTTCCCTGGGACGACCACATCCTCTCGGACACCCCGTCGAAGACCTTCCACGTCTCTGACCACTACCCGCTCTGGCTCGAGCTCTCGGTGCGCGAGTCGGGCTGACGCGCAGCGCGCTCCGCTCCGGTGCCCCGGGGGCCGGTCAGGCCGCTGCGCTGCGCCGCAGCGAGGGGTCGAGCGGCCCCTCGGGGGGGTCCTCCTCCCCGCGCAGCGCGCGCCTGACGCGCAGGAAG
Organism: Thermoleophilaceae bacterium; assembly: GCA_051003875.1. GTDB lineage: Bacteria > Actinomycetota > Thermoleophilia > Solirubrobacterales > Thermoleophilaceae > JAAYBF01. The sequence goes on along the minus strand of JBPCKX010000089.1, from coordinate 3,160 downwards.
TCGGACGCACCGGCGACGTCGTGCACCCGCACGATCGCCGCGGGCAGCTCGAGCGCGGGCTCGAGCGCCCCGAGGGTGCCGGGATCGCGCGCGCCCGGCGCGCTGCCCGTGAGCGCGCCGACGAAGTCCTTGCGCGAGACCGCGAGCAGCAGCGGGCGTCCCAGCGCCGCCAGCTCGCCCGCTCGGCGCAGCAACTCGATCGACTGAGCGGGCGTCTTTGCGAGGTCGAGCCCGGGGTCGAGCACGAGCTGCTCCTCGCCGACGCCGAGCTCGCGCGCGCGGCGCGCCCGCTCGCCGAGCAGCTCGATCACGTCGGCGACCACGTCGTCGTAGGCGGGAAAGCCCTTCGTCTTGGGCGCGAGCCGGGTATGGGTCACGACGAGGCCTGCACCCGACTCGGCGCAGAGCTCGGCCAGCACCGGGTCGGCGAGGCCCGACACGTCGTTGACCATCGTCGCGCCCGCCGCCAGCGCCGCCCGTGCGGGCCCGGCGCGCCAGGTGTCGACCGATACCCGCACCCCGCGCCGGGCGAGCCGCTCGACGAGCGGAACGACCCGCGCGATCTCCTCGGCCTCGGAGACGGCCGGGCGATCGCTGCGCCCGGACTCCCCGCCCGCATCGACGATCGCCGCCCCCGCCTCCACGAGCGCCAGCGCGTGGTCGGTCAGCTCTGCGAGCGACCTCTGTCCGGGCCGGTCCGAGAACGAGTCGGGCGTGGCGTTGACGATCCCCATCAGCAGCGGGCAGCCGCGCTCGAGCTCGATCGACTCGCCGCCGAGCCGCAGCCTCATGCCCGCGGGTCGGCGGCCCCGACCAGTCCCTCGAGCCCCGCGACCTCGCGCCAGCGCTCGAGCTCCGCGGCGATCCGCGCCCCGTCCCAGCCGAGCTCTCCCCCGACGGCGTGGGCGACCGCGCGCGCGCCCGCCGAGTCCGAGGCCGTCAGCGCGCGCGCGTCGAGCAACCCGAGCCGGGTGCGGCGCAGCAGCACGTCCGCGACCGACCGCGTCTGCTCGCGGCGGGCGGCGAACGCCGCCTCGGCGAGCAGGTCCGGCAGTCCCGGCGTGATCCTGCGGGCGAGCTCGGGCGTGCCGGCGGCGAGCGTCAGCACGTCGCGCGCCGCGTGCCCGTAGCGCGCGGCGAGCGCGTCGCGCGAGTCCTCGTCGACGCCCTCGACCTCCGGCAGCTCCCCGTGCGCGGCCGGCATGCCGAGCGGGATCTCCTGGGTGCGGCAGGGCGCGTCGCGCCCCTCGCGCTCGACGATCCGGTCGACGGCGAGCTTTGCCATCCGCCGCCACGTCGTCAGCTTGCCGCCGGTGATCGTCACGAGCCCCGAGCTGGTCTCATACAGCTCCGCCTTGCGCGAGATGTCGACCGACTTCCTCGGGTCGCCGCTCGAGATCAGCGGCCGCACGCCGGCGTAGGCGCCGGTCAGGTCCCGGCTCGAGAGCGAGCAGCCGAAGAACTCGTTGGTCGCCTCCAGCAGGTAGCGGACGTCCTCATCGGCGGGCTTGACGTGGTCGAGCGGGCCCTCGTAGTCGTTGTCGGTCGTCCCGATCAAGGTGCGCCCGAGCCACGGCAGCACGAAGATCGAGCGGCCGGAGCCCGCCGGGACGATCGTCCCGACGTGCACCGGCAGGCTCTCCTGCGAGACGGTCAGGTGGGTGCCGCGGCTCGGCCTGATGCGCGGCACCTCGGCCTCGTCGTGGAGCTCGTCGGGCCTGAGCCGGTCGGCCCAGACGCCGGTCGCGTTGATCACGTTCTCGCCCGCCAGCTCGAACTCGCCGCCGCCGATCGCGTCGCGGCAGAGGACGCCGGCCGCCCGCCCTCCGCGCTCGATCAGGCCCGTCGCCTCGACCGAGTTGCAGCACACCGCGCCGAAGCGCTCGGCCTCCCCGAGGACCGTCAGGACGAGCCGGACATCATCGGTCTGGCAGTCGTAGAAGAGGTAGGCCGAGGTCGGTTCGCGCGCGGCCAGGGCGGGCGCGAGCTTCACGGTCTCCTGCGCGTCGATCGTGCGGTGGCGGGCGGGGCTCCACTCCTCCTCGCCCCCGCGCCGGCGGCGGATGCCGTCGGAGGCCATCACGTCGTACATGTTCAGCCCGACGCCGGCGAGGCGGTCGGGGCGCCTGCCGTCGAAGGCGGGAATCAGCAGCGCAAGCGGCTTGACCAGATGGGGAGCGAGGTTCACGAGCAGCCGGCGCTCGAGCAGCGCCTCGCGAACGAGCCCGAGATCGAAGCTCTGCAGGTAGCGCAGCCCGCCGTGCACGAGCTTCGAAGACCGCGACGAGGTCCCCGAGGCGTAGTCGGCGCGCTCCACGAGCGCCACGCTGTACCCGCGCGAGGCGGCGTCGAGCGCGACGCCGGCGCCGGTGATGCCGCCGCCGATCACGACGATGTCGAACTCGTCGCTCTCGAAGGCCCGCAGCGCCGCCGCGCGCGGGATCACGGCAGGTACCGCACGAAGTCGGGCGGGGCGAGGCGCTCGGGCGCCGGCTTCTCGCCACGCGCGTGCCCGAGGTGGATCAGTGCGACGAACAGCTCGTCCTGCTCGATCCCGACCGCCTCGCGCCCGTCGGCGGTGCGCAGCACCCCGGGCGTGCGCCAGTAGCCGGCGAGCCCGCGGTCGTGGGCGGCGAGCAGGACGACGTAGACAGCACAGGCGGCCGCGCAGAGGTCCTCCTCGTCCTGCACCGGGTCGCCGCCCAGCTTCACCGACGCGCACACGAGCGTCGGCGCGCGGTCGAGCTTGCCGGCGGCCTCGGGCGTCGCCGAGCGCTTCAGGCGCGCGATCGTCTCGGGGCCAAGCACGCGGAAGCGCCAGGGGTTGGTCAGGTGGTGGTTGGGAGCCCAGCGCGCGAGCTCGAACAGCTCGTCGAGCGTCTCGCGGGGGATCGGCTCGGGCGCGTAGGCCTTGTGGGTACGCCGACCGCGAATAGCCTCATCCAACTCCACCCGGGCGACGCTAGCGGATCTCGTGGACCTCCCGGAAGGCGGCAGGCCCGCTACACGGCCGGGCGCCGGCGCCGCAGCCACGCGCGCAGGAGGCCGATCATGAGCAGCGCCGCGAGCGCCGCTCCCGCTACCGCGGCCACCGGCACCCGCTCCGTGCCCTGCCCGTCGCGCTCGGCGCCGGCGGCGCTCGCGCGCCGTGCCCCCGCGG
>JBPCKX010000088.1:0-6031 GCA_051003875.1 Thermoleophilaceae bacterium | reverse complement strand
CGTTCCCGGACCTTGCCTCGATGTACGACGACATCTACGTGATCGGCGAGCAGGTGCGCGACCCGTGGTGGTCCACCGACGCGCGCTCCCCCGGCGCCCACCGCGGCGAGCAGGAGCGTGACGCCGGCGACGTGGCGCGCGAGCTGGCCGAGGCCGGGGCCGCCCACGACGACGACACCGAGCCCGAGCAGCGCGAGGCCCGCGGCCGCGGCGAGGGCGGCTGATGGCCGCCGAGACGATGCGCTACCGCGAGGCGCTGAACCTGGCGCTGCGCGAGGAGATGCAGGCCGACGAGAACGTGTTCCTTATGGGCGAGGACATTGGTGTCTTCCAGGGCGCTTTCAAGGTCACCGCCGGGCTGCTCGAGGAGTTCGGCGAGAAGCGCGTGCGCGACACGCCGATCTCCGAGAACACGATCGTGGGGATGGGTGTGGGCGCGGCCATGACCGGGCTGCGGCCAGTGGTCGAGCTGATGACGATCAACTTCTCGCTACTCGCCCTCGACCAGATCGTGAACTCGGCCGCCTCGATCCGGTACATGTTCGGCGCGCAGGTCGCGGTGCCGCTGGTGATCCGCATGCCCCAAGGCGCGGGCCACCAGCTCGGCCCCACGCACTCGCACTCCTTCGAGGCGATGTACCTCCACGTGCCGGGCCTGTTGGTCGCGGTGCCCTCGACGGCGGCCGACGCGCGCGGGCTGCTCAAGGCGGCGATCCGCGACGACAACCCGGTGATCTTCATCGAGCACGAGACGCTCTACGGTCGCCGCGGTGAGGTACCCGACGGTGCTCCGCCGATCCGCTTCGGCGAAGCGGCGATCCGCCGCGAGGGGGACGACGTGACGCTGATCGGCATCTCGCGGATGGCCGAGACCGCACTGAGGGGCGCCGAGCAGCTCGCCTCCGAGCACGGCATGGAGGCGGAGGTGATCGACCCGCGCACACTGCGGCCGCTCGACCTCGACACGATCCTGACGTCGGTGCGAAAGACCAACCGCGCCGTGATCGTCGAGGAGGGCTGGCCGCACGGCGGCGTCGGCGCGAACCTCGCGGCGCTGATCCAGGAGCAGGCCTTCGACCACCTGGACGCCCCGATCGGGCGGGTGACGGGCGGTGACGTGCCGATGCCGTACTCGAAGCCGCTGGAACAGGCCGCCTTCCCCCACGAGGAGCACGTCGTGCACGCCGCGCTCGCAACCACCCGGGGGCGCTGAGCGGTGGCCTCCGACGTTCTCATGCCGCGTCTCTCCGACTCGATGGAGGAGGGGACCGTGCTGAAGTGGCTGGTCGAGGAGGGCGGCGACGTGCAGCGCGGCAGCCCGCTGGTCGAGATCGAGACCGACAAGGCGAACATGACCTACGACGCGGATTCCGACGGCGTCCTGCTCGAGGTGCTCGCCCGGGAGGGCGACACGCTGGCGATCGGAGAGCCGATCGCGCGCATCGGCGAGGCGGGCGAGTCCGCGCAGCCCGCCCCCGAGGCGCCCGCGGCCGAAGGGGAGAACGGCGAGAAGGCCGAGGCCGCGGAAGCGGTTGGCGATCGGGCCGCGGCCACGGAGGAGGGTGGCGAAGCCGAGAAGGACGGCGGCGGAGCAGAGGCCGCGGACCCGGCCGGTGTGGGCGACCAGCCCGCGACCGCCCCGCAGCCGGGCGGCGGCGCCAAACCCGCCACGCAGGGCAGTCCCCCCGGCCCGCGAGCCGGAGGCGAGCGACTGAGGGCCTCGCCGGTCGCGCGCAGGATGGCCGGCGAGCTGGGGGTCGACCTCGAGCGGATCGAGGGGAGCGGCCCCGGGGGCCGGATCGTGAAGGCCGATGTCGAGAGCGCGGCCGAGCGGGGCCCCGCGCCTGCCGCGGCTGGGCCCGAGGACCAGGGTGAAGGGTCGGCGCAGAGTCAGAGCGATGGACAACCCGAGGCGCCCGACGTTGCCGCGCCCGCCGGCGAGGCCGCGCCCGCGAAGGCGGCGGAGACCGGCGCCAAGGGCGAGGTGACCACCAGCGAGCTGACCCGGCTGCAGCGCACGGTGTCGCGCCGGATGGCCGAGTCAAAGGCGACCGTGCCCGACTTCTCGCTCGAGCTCGACGTGGACATGACGCTCTGCATCGAGCTGCGCGAGCGGCTCAAGGAGCAGACGGACGCGGCTCCCTCCTTCAACGACATGGTCGTGAAGGCGGCGGCGTCGGCGCTGCGCGACCACCCGCGCGTCAACGGCGCCTACCGCGACGGCCGCTTCGAGCTCTACGGACGGGTCAACGTCGGGGTGGCCGTGGCCGCGCAGGACGCACTCGTGGTGCCGGTCGTGCCGGACGCCGACCAGAAGTCCCTCGGAGAGGTCTCACGCACGACGCGCCGGCTGGTCGAACGGGTACGCTCGGGCGAGATCACCCCGCCGGAGCTCAGCGGCGGAACCTTCACAGTCTCGAACCTCGGCATGTACGGGATCGAGCGGTTCACGGCGATCGTGAACGCCCCCCAGGCGGCGATCCTCACCGTGGGCGCGCTGATGCGCAAGCCCGCCGTGGACGACCGCGGCCGGGTCGTCGCCCGCGACCTGATGACGCTCACGCTCGTGTGCGACCACCGCATCCTCTACGGCGCCGACGGCGCCGAGTTCCTCGCGCGCGTGCGCACCCTGCTCGAGCAGCCGCTCGCGCTGGCGCTCTAGGCTGCTGCCGCTCACCGGCCCGGGGGCGGCTCAGCCGCCGCCCGCGACCGGAGGCGCGGTGGGGTCCGCGTCCTCGCCACCGGACCGCTCGCGAGCGAGGTAGTCCTCGAAGTCCATCGGGCGGTCACTGCAACGCTCGGCGATGGCGGCCAGGTCGGACATCGTCGCCACCTCCTCCACCTGCTCCTTGAGGAACCACTGCATGAACTGCTCGCTGAGGTAGTCGTTCTCGTTGCGCGCGATCGCGGCGAGGTTCGAGATCTGGTCGGTGACGGCGCGCTCCTGCTCGAGCGCGAGGACGATCGGGCCGGCCCAGTCGTCGAACTCCGTCAGCGGCGCCGCGACGCCCGCGATCGTCGGCCGCACCCCTCCGTCGAGCAGGTACTGGACCATCATCATCGCGTGCGTACGCTCCTCGGCGGACTGCTCGTAGAAGAACGCGGCGAGCCGCGCCAGGGTCATGTCGTCGTAGAAGACGGCGGCCGCGACGTACTGCTGCGCGGCGGCGAGCTCGCGGCCGATCTGCGCGTTCAACTCCTCGACGAACTGCTGGGCGGGCATCGGAGACCTCCTTGGCGGTGGGGGGAGCGCGACGCTGTCGGCGACGCGCGGGCGTTAGCCTACGGTTCCCGGGTCGCGGCCATGCCCGGGGCCTCGGCGCGACCACCCGATCGGGGAGGATCTGTGGCACCAGAGGGATTCGGCACCAACGACGAAGACGCTCGCCCAGAGGAGGAGCGCGAGCCCGGAACGGAGCTGATCGACGCGATCGCCCGCAGCCGCGAGCAGCTCATGACGGGCGAGATCTCGCCGGAGGACCACCGCCTGCGAATGTCCGAGCTGCTGCGCGACGCGAGCCCGGAGGCGGTCGCGGCGGCTTCGTCGGGGCTCTCCTCCGCGTCGGAGTTCTCGCACGTGCGCGCGAACGCGGAGGCGGGCGGACTGTTTCCCGCGCGCAGACAGGCACCCATGAGCGTTGCCCGCACGGCGGCGATCGAACGGCTGACCGAGTTGCACGCGGCGGGCAAGATCGACGAGGAGAGCTTCCTGCGCGAGAAGGAACGGCTCTCGCGCTACGGGACGTAGCGCGCCTGCGGACGCGCCGTCGCGGGTTTAGCCTGTTTAGGCCTTGACCGGCGCGGGGAACCTCCCCGAGCCGACTCCTGAACGCGACGAGAGGACCCGCCGATGACCGAGCAGCACGAAGACAGCGACCCGCGTCGCGACGAATCTCACGGCGACGAGTCTCACCGCGACGCGGACGCCCGAGCCCGGGAGCAGGAGGAGCTGGCCGCAGCGGAAGCCGGCCAGATCGGCGGGCCCGACCCCGACCCCGACCTCGACCCCGCCGAGCAGCCGGTGTCGGAGGGCGGCGGTGGGGAGGCCGAGGGCTTCGAGCTAGCCGAGCAGGAGCTCGAGCGTCAGGCCGCCCACGACGACGACGTGCCGTCCGATCCCAAGGGCGACGCGTTCAGCGCCGAGGGCGAAGCGGACCTCTCAGGAGCCGAGTACGGCGAGGGGGACGAGCCGGTCACGCCGGAACGCTGAGGCCCGGAGCCCCCCCGGTCACAGGCCCTCTACCCGCCGGAGCGGTCGCCGAGCGGTCCATCGTCCAGGTGCTCGATCAGCTCCTCGAGCGAGATATAAACCGCCGCCGCGCCGGCGGCGCGCAACTCGTCATCCGCGAAGCCTCCCGTGCGCACGGCGATCGTCGCAACGCCGGCGCGTGCCGCCGCCTCGCAGTCGTAGGTCGAGTCCCCGATCAGGACGGCTTGCCCTCCGCGACCACCGCCCCCCTGCTCCAGTGCGGCCCTGATCAGGTCGGGCTCGGGCTTCGTGGCATCGACGTCGGCCGAGGTGGTCCAGGAATCGGCCAGCTCGCGCGCGTCCAGCAGATCAAGGTAGTGGTCGACCTCATCCTGCTTGGCGGAGCTGGCGAGGACGATGCTGTGCCCGCGCTCTGATAGCACCTCGAGCAGCCTGCGCGCCTCGGGCAGCGGCTCCACCTCCTCGATCAGCTCGAGGTAGCGCTCCTTCTCCGCTGCGCGTACGCCGTCCCCGTGGCGCTCGTCCCACTCCTCACCCGCGAGCGCCACGACGAGCTGGTCGCCGCCCATGCCCATCGAGCGGTGGATGCGCCAGAGCGGCAGCGTCAGATCGTGGTCGCGAAAGGCGCGGTACCAGGCGAGCGCATGGTGGTAGTTGGTGTCGACGAGCGTGCCGTCGATGTCGAGGATGGCGATCAACGTCGGTTCAGCCTATCCGGCAGTCGTCACAGCGAAGGGTCAGGCGAAGCGGAAGCCGGTCGCCGCCAGCGGCAGGTCGATCGGGCTGGCGGGCAGCCCGTCCGGCGGCTCGGAGAGGTTGAAGTCCTTCGGCGCGGTGTCGTTGGGGGTGTCGGGGTGGAAGACGGCGGCGAGGTACTGGATGTGGTCGCGGCCGACGGAGAGCTCCGACTGCCCGCCGCCGTAGGCCCCGATGCCCTCCCGCTCGCAGAAGTCATACGCGTTGCCGAGCGCCTCGAGCGGCCCCAGGCGCGAGGGCTTGATGTTCACAATGCGCGGCTTGAAGGGGAGCGCCTCGATGTCCGCGATCGAGTGGATCGGCGCGTCCCACGTGATGCGGTCGCGATGGGGCTCGAGTACCGCCGCCGCCGCGGCGTCGGTCAGGTCGGGATCCTCGATCCACGCATCGGGGAACGCCTCCGCGACCTTGCGGTAGAGCTCCGGGTCGGTCTCGACGTCGACCGGGGTCCCCCTGTAGTGGCCCTTGAGGTCGACCGAGTCCACCGCGCCGGTGGCCGCGAGCTCCGCCATCAGCTCGTCGCTCCAGGTGTTCGTCGGGTCGAGCTTGAAGCGCGTCCCCGGATAGCGGTCGAGCAGGCGCGTCAGCTTGTCGGCGGTCTCCGGGCCCTCGTCGCCGACAGCGCCGAGCCGCATCGAGACGACGTACGTGAGCGGCCGCGGCCGCCGACCGACGACCTCCCCGAGCGACCGCCCCCCCTGGCGCAGCGCGAGATCCAGCGCGGCGGACTCGAATGCCCAGCGACGGTAGAGGCGCGAGACCTCGCGCACGGGCGGGTCGGAGAACAGGTCGAGCTTGTCGAGGCGCTCCGCGAACGAGCCGAGCGTGTGCGAGCCGGCGAGGTCGAGCACCGGGCCGCCGGCCTGAAGGGAGACGTGGTCGAGGCCCTCGTAGACGACATCCTCGCCCGCACCCTGCTCGCCGGCTCCGAACATCCGGATCACCGTCGAGAGGCGGCTGAACTCCGGCGTGTACTGCTGCTCGAGACCCTCGAGCGAGTACGAGTCGACCTCGACGGGGAGCTCCGCAAGCTGCGCCCAGGTGCTCATCGCCCGGGATCTTAGG
>JBPCKX010000087.1:0-6386 GCA_051003875.1 Thermoleophilaceae bacterium | reverse complement strand
CTGCTGGACGGTCTCGATCGCGCGCTGGAGCGAGGCGCAGACCAGATCGAGGCCGCCGAGCGCCGCCTGCTCGAGCTGCTTCAGCTCGTCCTGGAACTGGGTGCGGGTGGTGAGATCGGCCACGGGAGCCCTAGCCGACCTTGCCGGTGACGTACGCCTCGGTGCGCGGGTCGCCGGGGTTCGTGAAGACCTTCTCGGTCTCGTCGAACTCGACGACGCGGCCCGTGCGCTGCCTGCCGTCGTCGTCCAGCTCGACGGTAAAGAAGGCCGTCACGTCGGAGACGCGCGCGGCCTGCTGCATGTTGTGCGTGACGATCACGATCGCGTACTTCTCGCGCAGCTCCAGCATCAGGTCCTCGATCTTGCCGGTCGAGATCGGGTCGAGCGCCGAGCACGGCTCGTCCATCAGGATCACGTCGGGGTCGGTGGCGAGCGCGCGCGCGATGCAGAGGCGCTGCTGCTGGCCTCCGGACATGCCGAACGCGTTCGTCTTGAGGCGGTCCTTGACCTCGTCCCAGAGCGCGCCGCGGCGCAGCGCGCCCTCCACGATCTCGTCCATGTCGCCCTTCATCCCGAGCACCTTCGGGCCGAAGGCGACGTTGTCGTAGATCGACTTCGGGAACGGGTTCGGCTTCTGGAAGACCATCCCGATCAGCTTGCGCACCTGGACCGGGTCGACCTTGGGGCCGTAGAGGTTCTCGCCGTGGTAGAGGACCTTTCCCTCGACGCGCGCGGTCGGGATCAGGTCGTTCATGCGGTTGAGGCAGCGCAGCAAGGTGCTCTTGCCACAGCCCGAGGGCCCGATCAGCGCGCAGATCTCGTTGCTGGTGACGTCGAGGTCGACGTCGCGCACGGCCGCCACCCCGCCGTAGCTGACGGTGACCCCGTCGAGCTCGAAGACCGCCTCCCGGCCCTGCTCGGAGCCGCGCTCGCGTCGTTCTGCGCGCGTTTGGATCGAGACGGCGCGGTCGGAGCTCCCGTCCGCCGTCTCCGGCGGACGGGTCCGCTCGCTGGGGTCTCCTGTGGGGTCGACGGTCATTCGATCGGTCACTTGATCTCCTAGAACTGTCGTTCGTAGCGGTTGCGAAGCCAGATCGCGAACGAGTTCATCGCGAGCAGCAGCACCAGCATGATCACGATGCCGGCCGCCGCGAGCGTGCGGAACTCGTCCTGGGGCCGTGTGACCCACTGGAAGATCTGGACCGGAAGGGCGCTGTAGCCGCCGTCGAAGGGCTGCGGGTTGAAGGTCACGAAGGTTGCGGCGCCGACGAGCAGCAGCGGCGCCGTCTCGCCGATCGCGCGTGACACGGCGAGGATCACCCCGGTCACGATGCCCGGCACCGCCACCGGCAGCACCTGGCGGCGGATCGTCTGCCACCTCGTCGCTCCCAGCGCGAGCGCCCCCTCGCGGATCGAGCTGGGCACCGAGCGCAGCGCCTCGCGGGCGGCGAGGATCACCGTCGGGAGCACGAGCAGGCCGAGCGTCAGCGATCCCGCGACGACGATGAAGCCGAGCGAGAGCGGCCCGCGCACGATGAAGGCGAGGCCGAGGATCCCGTAGACGATCGAGGGCACCGCGGCGAGGTTCTGGACGTTCAGCTCGATCGCGCGGTTCCACCAGCGCGACTCGTCGGCGTACTCCTCGAGGTAGATCGCAGCGCCGAGCCCGACCGGGACGACGGTCACGAGCACCCCGCCGATCAGGTAGATCGTGCCGAGGATCGCCGACTGCAGCCCCGCGATCTCGGGGTTGCCCGAGCCCTTCTCGGTGAGCAGGTCGAAGCCGAGCCGCGGCCAGCCGTCGACGAGCGCGTCGCCGATCAGCATCACGAGCCCGAGCAGCCCGACGCCGAGCGCGAGCAGCAGCCCCGCGTAGAAGAGCCGCCCGCGCACGAGGTCGCCCCGCGGCTGTCGTGCCAGCGCGCCGAGCGTGGTCGCACGCGCCCCGGCGACGGCCAGCCGCGTGCGCTCGCTGCCCGGCCCGGCGCTCACTCGTAGACCTCGCGGAAGCGCCGCACGAGGCGGATGCTGAAGACGTTCATCACGAGCGTCATCACGAACAGCAACGTCCCGACCGCGAAGATCGTCTCGTACTCGATCGTGCCGGTGCCGATGTCGCCCGTCGCGGTCGTCCCGATGTAGGCGGTCATCGCCTGGATCGACTCGTTGAACGCGAGCGTGAGGTTGGGGGTGTTGCCGGCCGCGATCAGGACGACCATCGTCTCGCCGATCGCACGCGAGATCGCGAGCACGATCGAGGCGACGATGCCCGACAGGGCCGCCGGGAAGACGACCCGCGTGGCGACGTGCATCTTCGTCGCCCCGAGCGCGAGTGCGCCCTCGCGCAGGCCGCCCGGCACCGACCCCATCGCGTCCTCGGAGATCGAGGCGATGATCGGGATGATCAGGATGCCGATCGCGATCCCCGCCGACCCGGCGCTGAAGATGAACGGCTCCTCGCCGAGGAAGCCGGGCCAGATGCCCTGCATCGCCGGGGTGATGAAGCTGAGCGCGAAGAACCCGAACGCGACCGTCGGGATGCCCGCGAGCACCTCGAGCGCCGGCTTGAGAACCCTGCGCACGCGGCGGCTCGCGTACTCGCTGAGATAGACCGCCGCGCCGAGGCCCGCGGGCACCGCGACGAGCAGCGCCCAGAAGGTCACGTTGAGCGTGCCGGCGACGATCGGCAGCACGCCGAACTGGGCCTGCTCGCCGAACTGCGGCGACCACTCGGTGCCGAAGAGGAAGGCGGTCACCCCGACCTCGCCGAAGAACCCGATCGTCGGGCCGAGCAGCGAGACGACGATCGCCGTCGTCGTGAGGACCGACAGGCCGGCGCAGAGGACGAGCAGGCAGAAGATCGCCTGCTCGCCCCGGCGCGGGACGGCCTCCAGCGCCCGCGCTCCGAGCGCGGGGCCGGAGGCCGTGGTGTCCCGTGTCGCCATGCGTGTTGCCGGTTCCCGCTCGCTAGCCGGCGAGCTGGTTCACCTTCTCGGTGGCCTGCTGCTTCTGCTCGGCGGTCAGCGGGATGAAGCCGGCCTGCTCGGCCAGCGCCTCCGAGCTCTCGATGTAGAACTCGACGAACTGCCGCACCGCGGGCTGCTCCAGTGCCTTCTTCGAGGGGTAGATGTAGAGCTCCCTCGCGAGTGGCTTGTAGGTCCCGTCCTGTGCGGTCTCGAGCGACGGGGCGACGCAGCCGTCGCCGTCGTCGACCTCGAGCGCCTTCAGCGTGTCCGTGTTCTCCTGGAAGAAGGAGAAGCCGAAGTAGCCCATCCCGCCCTCGGCGCTCGAGACGCCTGTCACGGTGGCGTTGTCGTCCTCGCCGACGTTGTTGTAGTCGGTGCGCGACGCGCTCTCCTCGCCGTTGATCGCCTCGGTGAAGTAGTCGAAGGTGCCCGAGTCCGTCCCCGGCCCGAACAGCTTCAGCTCGGCGTCGAAGTCCTCCTCGAGCTTCGGCACCTCGCCCCAGCCCTCGACGGAGCTCTTCGGCTCCCAGATCGCCTTGAGCTGGGCGACCGTGAGACAGGTGACCGGGTTCTTCGGGTTGACGACCACCGTGAGCGCGTCGTTAGCGACGGCGATCTCGGTGAACTCGACCCCGTTCTTGGCGCAGAGCTTCTTCTCGTCGTCCTCGATCTGGCGCGAGGCGTCGGAGATGTCGGTCTCCCCCGCGCAGAACTTCTCGAATCCGCCGCCGGTGCCGGAGGTGCCGACGGTGACCTTGACGTCGGGGTTCTCGTTGTTGAACTGCTCGCCGGCGGGCTCGCTGAGCGGCGCCACCGTGCTCGACCCGTCGATCCTGATGTTGCCCGAGAGGCCGGCGCCTCCGCCGCCGCTCGATCCGGATCCGCTGTCGCCGTCGTCGTCATCGCCGCAGGCGGCGATGCCGAGCGCCACCACGCATGTGGCGGCCAGTGCGAGCCACTTCCTCATGGATGTCTCCCTTGGTTCGGTCATTCGGTTGACGGCGAGACTTCCACGATCCCCCCGGCAGTCTGTTGCGGACTTGTCGCCCGCATGTGAAGGAGATGTGAAAGGCCCGCCGGGCTGCCGGCGCGCGCGGGCGACCCGCCACGCGCCGACGCCCCTCAGCGCGGGCCTCGCTCGCCGTGGTCGCGCTGGAAGCGGTAGCCGAAGCCGAAGTGGGTGTGGATGAAGCGCCGCCCCGGCAGCGCGTCTTCGAGCTTCTGGCGCAGCCTGCCGATGTAGACGTCGACCGAGCGGTCCTGCTTGCGGTAGTCCTCGCCCCAGACGGTGCGGTAGAGCTCCGCGCGGCCGACGATCCTTCCCTCGCGCTCGACGAGCGCCGTGAGCAGGTCGAGCTCGCGGGCGGTGAGGTGCAGCGGCCGGTCGCCGGCGATCGCCATGAACTCGCGCGGGCGGATCTCGAGGTCGCCGGCCTGCATCGAGCTGCGAGTCGTTGCCACCGCCATCGTCGGGGAAGCTCGCAGGTGCTCGCGCGGCGCCCGTTATGTGCGCGTGACCCGACTGTGAAGAAGCTGTAAAGGACGGTTGTGCGACCGCCGTTTGTCGTATGCTCGTTCGCGGTGAACGGACCCGATCCAGGACCCGTCCGGCTCGCGATCCTCGATTCCGACTCCGGTTTCGTGAGCGTGCTCGTGAACCGGCTCGACGGGATCGGCTGGCAGTACCGCCGCCTTGAGGCGGCTCCGCGCCTCGAGGAGCTCGTCGCGATGCGCGTAAACGCCCTGGTCGTCGACCTCGCGCTGCTCGGGCCGGGCGCGTGGGAGTTCCTCGACCGGCTCTGCGAGACGATCCCGGGGCTGGGCGTGGTCGTCTGCACCGGGCGCTCGAGCGTCGCTCAGCGGGTGCGCGGGCTACGAATGGGCGCCGACGACTGGGTCACCAAGCCCTGCCACCCCCAGGAGGTGCTGGCGCGCGTCGAGGCGGTCGTCAGGCGGCGCAAGCGGGCCGAGGGGCGTCCCGGCGAGGCGCCGGTGATCGCCGGCGACCTCGAGATCCGCGCCGACCAGTTCCAGGCGTTCGCCGCCGGGCGCAGCGTCGACCTCACGCGCAAGGAGTTCGAGGTGCTGCGGCTGCTCGCGCGCGCCGAGGGCAGGGTGCTCCAGCGCGAGGAGATCTACCAGCAGGGCTGGGGCTACGCGATGGCGCACGGCGATCGCTCCGTCGACGTCTTCATCCGCAAGCTGCGCCAGAAGCTCGAGGACGCCTCGCCCGGCTGGAAGTACCTGCACACGCACTTCGGGGTGGGGTATCGGTTTGATCCCGAGCCGCGGGCCGGGCACGGGGATGGCGCGGCGGCGGGCGGTAACGTCGGCGCGGGCGGGAACCCCGCGCCTGCACGGCCGCGCCCGAGCTTGGTGTAGCGCGCAGCTCCGCCGGCTTCGCGATCGGGCTCTCAGCCGCACGCCGTTGCCATACTGACCGAGAGGCCCGCGGGCCTCACGTCGTGGTCGCAACTGTGGTGCGGAAGGGGTGGGCCGGTCGATGTCGAGAGCGCAACGGGTCGGGCTCGCAGCCGTCGTGCTCGCGCTCGTCGCAGGTGGGTTCCTGCTCGCCCGGCCGGCCGACGACGACGACCCGCCCGGCCCCGTGCGCGCCGGCGATGTCGGTGAGACCACGCCGCGCGACCAGCCCGGCGAGCGGCCGCCCGAGCCGACCGCGACCACCGACGCCCGCCCCGAGCAGCGGATCGTGCTGCGCGACCACGCCCCGGTCGGCGGGCCCGCGCGGATCGAGGTGGCCAGGGGCGACTTCGTGCGCCTAGTGGTGGAGTCGGATGCCCCCGACGAGATCCACGTGCACGGCTACGACGTCGACGGCCGCGCCGCGCCGCGAGAGCCCTTCCGGGTCTCCTTCCGCGCCGAGGTCGAGGGGGTCTTCGAGATCGAGCGCCACGCGGCGGAGGACGGCGGGGGCGAGCTCGTGATCGCCCGGCTGGTGGTCGCGCCCGCCTGACCCCGCAGGGCGGATCGATGCCGCGCCGGTCCGCTATCCTCGCACGGCGCCAGCGGGCGTAGCTCAGTTGGTTAGAGCGCCGGCCTGTCACGCCGGAGGTCGCCGGTTCGAGTCCGGTCGCTCGCGTTGATTCCAGAGCGGTATTCCGCTTCCCAAGGCTGAGTCCGTGGCGGCTGATGGGACGCGATGGGACAGTCGAGTTGGCTGGAGGACGCTCGAAGCCGCCGGGAGTTGTCCCATTGGCTGTCCCACCGGGCGCACGTCTCACCCGCGCTCGGCCTTTGGAGCTTGGCCTCGGCGCGACGCTCTGTTTATCGGCTGGCGGCGCTGAGGTAGCGGTCGAGCAGGCCGGCGGCCTCGGCCTCGTTCCCCGGCATCAGGTGCCCGTAGCGGTCGAGCGTGATCCTGACGCTGGCGTGGCCCATATAGGTCGAGAGGGCTTTCGC
>JBPCKX010000086.1:0-14944 GCA_051003875.1 Thermoleophilaceae bacterium | reverse complement strand
CCGCGCCGGAGGCCGAGTCAGGCGGGATCGGGCGAACATCACAAGGGTGACCCCTGGGATCGAGCCCGATCCCGGATGGCGACGGCATCCGGTGAGGAAACGCCGTCAGGATCGGTGGATTCAGGCTCAGGGAGCCGACTCCAGGCTGAGCCTCGCTCCCTCCTCGAGGTGCTCGCGCAGCATTTCGAGGGCCCGCTCCCGATCGCCGGACACGATCGCGTCGAGGATGCGCCGGTGCTCGGCGGCCCGACCGGCCAGCGTCCCCCCGTGCTCGCGCCGCCACTGGGCGAGGCAGAGGCGCAGCTCGATCTCGAGCATCGCGAACGTGCGCGTGAGCCGCGGGCTCTCGACTGCATCCACCAGACCGCGGTGAAAGCCGAGGACGGCGTCGACCTGCTCGGTCCACGAGGGCTCCCGGCCAGCGACCGCGGCCGGCTCGAGCGCCCGCTCGGCGGCCAGTGGCCGCACCCCGCGCTCGATCAGCGTGCTGACGGCGTGGAGCTCCAGCGGGATGCGAACGAGGAAGAGATCGCGCACGTCGGAGGAGGTCAGCCGGGGGACGTAGGCGCTGCGGTTGGGCTCGCGTCGCAGCAGCCCCTCGAAGACGAGCGTCTGGACGGCCGCGCGAACCGTCGGCCGGGCAACACCGAAGGTCTGGCCGAGCGGCTGCTCGGGCAGGACCGTCCCCGGCGGCAGCTCGCCGGAGACGATCTGATCGCGCAGGGCATCGACGAGCGCATCTGTCGTCGATACGCGGTTGAGCAGCGACATTGCTATACAGTCTGACTATCGTCGAGGTGTCGTTTAGGAAACATTCGCCGGCGCGGCCTGCGCACCGGCCTCAAGTGTCCTCTATTTCGCGGTGCAGGACACGGCTCTTGGCTTGGCATGCGGCGCTCGCCGTGGTCGCAGCCGTTGCGATGGCGCTCCCCGCCGGCGCAGCCGCCGAGCAGGCCTCCCAGCCGGCGGCCCCCGCTGCGGCCGGGCTCGACGTCAGCGGCAGCGGGGACACCTCCGGCCACAGCTGTGCACTCTTCCCCGACGACGGCGTGCGCTGCTGGGGCTTCGGGGGCGACGGGCGACTCGGCTACGCGAGCAAGACGACGATCGGCGACGACGAGACCCCCGGCTCGGCCGGGCCCGTCGACCTCGGGCCCGGCAGCCCGGCGGTGGCGATCGCCGCCGGCGCCTTCCACACCTGCGCGCTGCTCGAGGATGCCCGCGTGCGCTGCTGGGGCTTCGGGGGCGACGGGCGGCTCGGCTACGGGAGCACGGCGACGGTCGGCGACGACGAGACCCCGGGCTCGGTCGACCCCGTCGATCTCGGCGCGGGCCGCACCGCGCGCGCGATCAGCACCGGCGGCGCGCACACCTGCGCCGTGCTCGACGGCGGCAGCGTGCGCTGCTGGGGCTGGGCAGGCGACGGCCGGCTCGGACAGGGCAACAGGGATCAGATCGGCGACGACGAGACCCCGGGCTCGGTCGACCCCGTCGATCTCGGCGCGGGCCGCACCGCGCGCGCCATCAGCGCCGGCGAGAGCCACGTCTGCGCGCTGCTCGACGACTACAGCGTGCGGTGCTGGGGCCTCGGCGCCAACGGCCAGCTCGGCTATCGGAGCACGGCGACGATCGGCGACGACGAGACCCCCGGCTCGGTCGGGCCCGTCGACCTCGGCGCGGACCGCACCGCGCGGGCGATCAGCGCCGGCGGGGCCCACACCTGCGCGCTGCTCGATGACGGCAGCGTGCGCTGCTGGGGGTTCGCCACCCGCGGCCGGCTCGGCTATGCCGCGGCCGACGACATCGGCGACGACGAGACGCCCGGCTCGGTCGGGCCCGTCGACCTCGACCCCGACAGCCCGGCGGTGGCGATCGCCGCCGGCGGACGTCACACCTGCGCGCGGCTCGAGGGCGGGAGCGTGCGCTGCTGGGGCTCGGGCGCGAACGGCCGGCTCGGGTACTGCAACGAACTCGATGTCGGAGACGACGAGGCGCCGAGCTCGGTCGGGCCCGTCAGCCTCGCGCCGATCGCCTGCCCAGCCGCGCGGCCCCCGGTCCCCCCTTCCGAGAGCGAGCCGCCGCCGCCCGCCGACCCGCTCCACGGCGCGCTCGCAGCCGAGCGGCGTAGGGCGCGCAGGCTGCGCACGTGCTCGGCGAGGGTTCGGCGGCATGCGCGGCGCGAGCGGCGCCGCTCGCGGCGCGGCACCCCGCGCCGCCGTGCACGAGCGCGGAGTCACCTGCGGCGACACAGGCGGATCAGGCTGCGCGCCTGCCGCAAGCGCTACGGACGGACACCGGGCCGCGTCACAGGGCTGACCGCGCGCGGCGTCGCCCGGCGAAGGATCGTGCTCACGTTCAAGGCGCCCGGCAGCAGCGGGCGGCGACCGCCCGCCGCCCGGCGTTACGTCGTCAAGCAGTCGCGTCGCCCGCTGCGGGGCCGGCGCCGCCTGCGTCGCGCGGGATCGCTCTGCAGGGGGACCTGCCGCTTCCCGAAGGTGAGGCGGATCGGCGCGCGGATCACCCTGACCGTGACCGGCCTGCGCCCGCACACCACCTACCACTACGTCGTGCGTGCGCGCGACAACGTGTCGGGCCGGCTCGGGCGCCGCTCGCGGAGCGTCACGGCGAGGACGCGATAAACGCCAGGTCGTAGAGCCGCCCACCGCGCGCGAGCCGCAGCCGCCCGAGCCCGCCGCCGACGACCTCGCCCCACTCGAGCCGGTAGCGCGCGCTCCAGCGCAGGCCATGTCGCCCCCGGGAGAGCCCGACGAACGTCCCGCGTTGCGCGCTATAGCCGCTATCGCGGGACGTTCGTGTGTGCTTTCGAGCGTTGGCAGCCGGTCCAGGCCACCACCCGGTGGCGAGCGGGCGTCACGGTCCGGCGGGCGGCGGGACGGGCACCGCAGGTGCCGTCCCCTCCATCAGATCCGCCCGCACGAAGCGCGCGACGGCGCGCCGGCTGCCGCCCGCGGTCAGCGTCAGCCGCCCGGACTCCTCCACGGGCGTCCTGACCGCCGGGCCAAGCAACCGCCACGCGCTCCCGTCGGCGCTGACCTCGAAGCGCATCCGGCGCCCGCGGGCGCGCATCCTCAGGTGAACCTGCCCCGTCCGCGGGGCGCGGCGCGCGGCGATCAGGCGCAGACGGCCGCTGCTGCGCCGCCAGACGATCAGCCGCCGCCTGCCCACCGCCGCGCCGACGGCCGCCAGGCGGCTGCGGTAGAAGGCGAGGCCGCCGAGTGCTCGGCCGCGCAGCGCGCGGCGGTCGACGACCGCGGTGGCGACGTAGCGATCGGTCCCGACCCTCCGGGAGAGCAGTCCGGCGTCGACGCGCTTGCCTGCGCGCGGCGGCGCGGTGAGGCGCAGGCCCGCACCGGTGCGCCTGCCGGGGACGCGCTCGACGGGCCACTCCCACTCCGGCGCCAGCCGCCGCTCGTCGAATGCGTCGGAGAAGGCGGTCGAGGCCGCCCCGGCGAGCGGCGCGGGCGGTCTGCCGTCCCCGATCCGGGGCCAGCCGTCCCGCCGGAAGGTCACCTCGTCGGCGAGCATCTGCCGGCCGAGCAGCAGCCCCGCGCCCGGCCTGTAGGCGTGGAAGATCGCCTGGAAGCCGTCGGCGCCGTCGGAGAGAACGGAGGTGTGGCCCGGGCAGCGCCAGCCGTTGCCGCCGCGCAGGATCGGGTTGCCGCGGAACTTCCGCCAGCGGCCGAGCAGCGTGCGCGAGCGCGCGACGCCGACGGCGTAGCGGCAGCGCTTGGTGCAGCAGAGGTTGCCCGAGTAGAAGAGGTAGAACCAGCCGTCGCGGCGGATCACCGCGGGCGCCTCGACGACGCGACGCTCCCAGGGCGCGCCGTTGCGGATCAACCGGTGGGGCGAGCCGCGTAGGCGCCGCCCGTCGCGGCTGAGCCGCTGCGCGAGGATCGGCGTCGGGCGCCCGAAGGCGTTGCCGTCCTCCTTCCAGAGGAGGTTCAGCCGCCCGCGCTCATCGCGGACGGCGAAGGGGTCGATCGACCCCTGGCGGCTGCACCGCAGCGGGCGTCCCCGGTCGCGGTAGGGGCCAGAGGCGGTGCGCGCGGTCGCGACCCCGAGGCAGTAGCTCGACCCCGGGCGCCGGCGCGGGCGGGCGCTGTAGTAGACCGCGTAGCCGCTGCCCAGACGCGTCAGCTCGGGCGCCCAGAAGTCCCCCTTGGCCCAGCGCGGGGGGCGCCTGAAGACCGAGCCCGCGATCTGCCAGCTACGCAGGTCGGGCGAGCGCAGGACACGGAAGCTCGGCGCCCAGCCGGCGCTCGTGGTCACCGCGGCGTAGCCCTCACCGTCGCGGATGACCGACGGGTCGGGCCAGTTTCCGCCGAGCAGCGGCACCGGGAGCGCCATCACGGCGCCGACGGCGGCACCGGAGAGGCGAAGGGTCGCGACCGGGCGGCGGAGGGTCGCGGGTCGGCGGCGGAGGATGGCCGATCGGCCGCGGAGGGTCGCGAATCGGCGGCGAAGGGTCGCCACTCGGCGCAGCATCCGGCGCACCTACCGCTCGGCGAGCGCCGCGCGCACGAAGCGGCCCGTCGCGCGGGGGCGGCCGCCAACCGTGAGCGCAAGGCGCGCAGACTCCTTCACCGGCGTGCGGAAGCCGCGCCCCAGGCCTCGCCAGCGGCGCCCGTCGCTGCTGACCTGAAACCGCATCCGCCGGCCGCGCGCGGAGAGGCGCAGATGCACGCGCCGCGCCGCGGGAGCGCGCCTCCGGGCGACGATGCGCGTGCGGCCGCCGGCGCGCCGCCACACGATCAGCCGCCGCCGCCCGACCGCGGCGCCGAGCGCCTCGAAGCCACTGCCGCCCGTCGCGCGAAACCCGCTGCGGTAGGTGGCGAGCCCCGCGAGGGCCCTCCCGCGCAGGGCGCGGCGATCGACGACCGCGCTCGCCACGTAGTCCGGTGTCCGCACGCGGCGGGTGAGCACGGCGGCGTCGATCCGCCGCCTCCCGGAGGCGGCGGCGGTCATCCGCAGGCCGCGGCGCGAGCGGATGCGCGGAGCGCGGTCGGCGAGCCACTCCCACTCCGGGGCGAGCCGGCCGCGGAAGCGATCCGAGAAGGCCGTCGAGCGCGCGCCCGCGGTCGGGGCCGGCGGGATCCCCGCCCCGATCGCGGGCCAGCCGTCGGGCCCGAAGCTCACCGTTTCCGAGAGGAGTTGGCGCCCGGCGAGGATGCCGCTTCCGTCACGGTAGGCGTGGAAGTAGGCGCGGAAGGCTCCCGTGGCGTCGGGGGCCACGGCGGCGTGGCCGGGGCAGCGCCAGCCGTTGCCGCTGCGCATGATCGGATTGCCGGGGTACTTCTCCCACGGCCCCGCCAGGGTCGGCGACCGCGCCACGCCGATCGCGTACGCGCAACGGCGCGAGCAGCAGAGGTTGGCCGAGTAGAAGAGGTAGAAGGTCCCGTCCCGGCGGATCACGGCCGGCGCCTCGACCACGCTCCCCTCCCACGGCGCGGTGTTGCGGATCAGCTCGCGCGGCTCGCCGAGCAGCCGCAGCCCGTCCTCGCTGATCTGCTGGGACAGGATCGGCGTCGGCCGCCGGAAGGCGTTGCCGTCCTCCTTGAAGAGCAGCTGCAGCGCGCCGTGCTCGTCGCGGACCGAGAATGGATCGATCGATCCGTACCGGCTGCAGCGCAGCGGGCTGCCCCGGTCGCGGTAGGGACCGGCCGCGGCGGGTGCCGTCGCCACCCCGAGGCAGTACCACGACCCCTTGCGCCCGCGCGGAAACGCGCTGTAGAAGACGGCGTAGCCGTCAGCCAGCTTCGTGATCTCGGGTGCCCAGAAGTCCGTCTTGGCCCAGCGCGGTGGCCGCCGGAAGACCGCCCCGGTGATACGCCAGTCGGTCAGGTCGTTCGACTGCATGATCCTGAACGTCGGCGCCCACCCGTTGCTGGTGGTCACGGCCGTGTAGCCATCCGCGTCGCTAAAGATCACCGAGGGATCGGGCCACTCCCCGCCGACGAGCGGCGCGGGCAGCGCCAAGGCCGCAACCGCCAACACACGGGAGAACCCGGCCGAGAGCACCGGACCAATCCTAACCCTGCTAGTCCTTTGACGGTGAAGCTCATCGTTTGTGGCGCAGCCGGCATGCTCGGTCAAGATGTCGTGCGTGCCGCCGAGCTCGCCGACCACGAGGTGCTCGCGCTGGACCGCCGCGCGCTCGACGTGACCGACCCCGACGCGATCGCGCCGCTGTTCGAGCGCGAGCGGCCGGATTCGGTCGTCAACTGCGCCGCCTACACCGACGTCGACGGCGCCGAGCGCGAGCCCGACACCGCCCTGCGGGTGAACGCGGGGGGTGCGCGCAACGTCGCGGGCGCGGCCGCGCGGGTGGGCGCCTCGGTGCTCTACGTGTCGACCGACTACGTCTTCGACGGGACGAAGGGCGAGGCCTACGTCGAGTCCGACGAGCCGCGTCCGCTCGGCAGCTACGGCGCCTCGAAGCTCGCCGGCGAGGTCGAGACGGCGGCCGTCAACCCCAACCACCAGGTGGTGCGCACCTCCTGGCTGTTCGGCACCGCGGGGCGCAACTTCGTCGAGACGATGATCGAGCTCGGCAGCAGCCGGCGGGAGGTCACCGTCGTCTGCGATCAGGTCGGCTCGCCCACCTACACCGCCCATCTCGCCGAGGCGATCGTGCGGCTGAGCGCGGGCGAGTCCTACGGCCTGCACCACACCGCCGCTGCGGGCGAATGCTCGTGGTACGACTTCGCGGTGGCGATCTTCAACCGCGCGGGCCTCGCCTGCGACGTGCTCTCGACCACCACCGCGGAGCTGGGGCGGCCCGCGCCGCGACCCGAGCACTCGGTGCTCTCGACCGAGCGCGGCGACGGCGTGCACCTGCCGGACTGGCGCACCGGCCTCGACGACTACATCACCGAGCGATGAAGCTGCTCGTCACAGGTGCCGCGGGCTTCATCGGGTCCACCTACGCGCGGCTGGTCGCCGACGAGCACCGCCTGACGGTGCTCGACAAGCTCACCTACGCGGGCCGGCGGGAGAACCTCGACGGGGTCGAGCACACCTTCGTGCACGGGTCGATCGCCGACAGGGACGTCGTGCTGCAGGCGATGGAGGGCTGCGACGCGGTCGTCAACTTCGCCGCCGAGTCCCACGTCGACCGCTCGATCTCCGGTCAGGACCCGTTCGTGGAGACCCACGTGATCGGCACGGGGGTGCTGCTCGACGCCGCCCGCGAGCTCGGCGTCGGCCGCTTCCTGCAGGTCTCGACCGACGAGGTCTACGGGTCGATCGAGAGCGGCACGTTCAGCGAGACCTCGCCGCTCGATCCCTCCTCGCCCTACAGCGCCACGAAGGCGGCGGGCGACCTGCTCGTCTCCGCCCACGCGCACACGCACGGGATCGAGGCGGTCATCTGCCGCGGCTCGAACAACTACGGCCCGCGCCAGCACCCGGAGAAGCTCGTCCCGCTGATGACGCTCAACGCGCTTCACCGCGACCCGCTCCCCGTCTACGGCGACGGGCGCCAGGTGCGCAACTGGCTCTTCGTGGAGGACTTCGCCCGCGCGATCCAGATCGTGCTCGAGCGCGGCGAGCCCGGCTGCGCGTACAACGTGGGGGGTCCCGACGAGTGCGAGAACATCGAGGTCGTACGACGGGTGCTCGAGCTGACCG
The DNA here is from genome assembly GCA_051003875.1 of Thermoleophilaceae bacterium. Classification (GTDB taxonomy): domain Bacteria; phylum Actinomycetota; class Thermoleophilia; order Solirubrobacterales; family Thermoleophilaceae; genus JAAYBF01. The sequence goes on along the minus strand of JBPCKX010000086.1, from coordinate 7,294 downwards.
AGCGCGAGGATTCGCTGATCCGGCACGTCGCCGACCGCCTCGGCCACGACCGGCGCTACTCGCTCTCCTCAGACCGCATCCGGGCGCTCGGCTGGGAGCCCGCGGTGGCGTTCGCCGCGGGGCTCGAGCGCACGGTGCGCTGGTACCGCGACAATGAGCGCTGGTGGGCGCCGATCCGCTCGGGGGACTACCGCGACTACTACGAGCGTCAGTACGGGCGCGCGCTCGGGCGATGAGCGGCCCCCCGGCGCTCGAGCTGCGTGGGCTGACCAAGCGCTACGACGACGGGACCGTCGGCATCGAGCAGCTCGACCTGACCGTCCCCGACGGCGCGTTCTTCGGCCTGCTCGGCCCCAACGGCGCCGGCAAGACGACCGTGATCAGCGCTGTCTCGAACCTCATCCGCGTGACCGAGGGAGAGGTGCTCGTCTTCGGCGAGCCGACGACCTCGCTGCGCGCGCGGCGCTGGATCGGGCTGGCAGAGCAGGACATCAACCTCGACCGCTTCCTGACCGTGCGCGAGACGCTGCTCTACCACGGCGGCTACTTCGGGATGGAGCGCTCCGACGCAGAGCGGCGCGCCGACGAGATGGTCGAGCTCTTCGAGCTGGGGACGAAGGCTTCCTCGCTCGCGCCGAAGCTGTCGGGCGGCCAGCGGCGCCGGCTGCTGCTGGCGCGCGCGCTGATGCACCGCCCCCGCCTGATCATCCTCGACGAGCCGACCGCCGGGGTCGACTTCGAGCTGCGGCAGGAGCTGTGGACCACGATCCGCAGGCTGCACGCCGACGGCACGACGATCCTGCTGACGACCCACTACCTCGAGGAGGCGGAGGCGCTCTGCGAGGAGATCGCGCTGATCCGCGGCGGGCGGCTGATCGCGCGCGACACGGCGGACGGCCTGCGCGAGCACTACGGCGCCGACACGCTCGAGGGCGTCTACGTGAAGGCGATGGCGGGGTGAGCGGCAGCCGCGGGCTGCTCTGGCTCGCCCGCCGCGAGACGCTGCGCGTCTCGAAGCTGTGGACGCAGACGATCCTCGCGCCGGTCGTCGCCTCGATTCTGTTCATCCTCGTCTTCGGGCTCTCGCTCGGCGGGCGGATCAAGAACGTCGGCGGCGTCGAGTACGACGTCTTCATCGTGCCCGGGCTGATGACGATGGCGATGGTGCAGGCCGCCTACGCCAACAACGCCTCGACGATCTTCCAGGCGCGCTACGACCGCTACCTGAACGACATCCTGTCCTCCCCGATGCACCCGTGGCAGATGACGCTCGGGTTCACGATCGGCGGGCTGTTCCGCGCCACCGCGATCGGCATCGCTCTGTTCGTGCTCGCCGTCCTGCTCGTCGGCGTGCCGGTGGTGGCACCGCTCGCCCTGCTCACCGCCGTCGCGCTCGGGCTCGTGCTGTTCGCCGCGCTCGGGACCGTCGTCGGCATCTTCGCCGAGAGCTGGGACCACACGACCTTCATCGCCAACATCGTGATCCTCCCGCTCGCGTTCGTCGGCGGCGTCTTCTACTCGGTCGACCTGCTGCCCTCGCCGTGGCAGGAGATCTCGCACTTCAACCCCGTCTTCTACCTCGTGCAGGCGGTCCGCTACGGCTTCCTCGGCGAGAGCGACGTCAGCATCTGGCTCGCGCTCGGCGTGACAGCGGCGCTCGCCGTCCCGACCTACCTGTGGGCGCAGTGGCTCTTCACCAGCGGGCGCAAGCTGAAGCCCTGACCGACCTCGCGGCGCGGGTCGAGTCCTGCCGCCGCTGCCCGCGCCTGGTCGAGTGGCGCGAACGGGTCGCGCGTGAGCGGCGGGCGGCGTTCCGCGAGGAGCGCTACTGGGGCCGCCCCGTATCCGGCTTCGGCGATCCGGCCGCGCGCGTCTACCTGCTCGGGCTCGCCCCCGCGGCGCACGGCGCGAACCGCACCGGACGCGTGTTCACCGGCGACCGCTCGGGCGACTGGCTGTTCGCGGCGCTCCACCGCACCGGCTTCGCCAACCAGCCCCGCTCGGTCGAGCGTGGGGACGGACTCCGCCTCGACGGTGCCTGGGTGACCGCCGCCGTGCGCTGCGCGCCGCCGAAGAACCGGCCGCTGCCTGCGGAGCGCGACCGCTGCCTCCCCTACGCCGGCGAGGAGCTCGAGCTGCTCGAGGACGTGCGCGTCGTCGTCTGTCTCGGGGGCTTCGCCTGGGACGCGGCGCTGCGGCTGCTCGCGCCTGCGCTGCGCCCGCGGCCGCGCTTCGGCCACGCGGCCGAGCACGAGCTCGACGGCGGCCGCGGGCTGCTGCTGCTCGGCTGCTACCACCCGAGCCAGCAGAACACGTTCACCGGCCGCCTGACCGAGCCGATGATCGACGCCGTGCTGGTGCGCGCGCGGGAGGCGGCCGGGCTGCGCGCTCAGGGAAGCTCGACGGTGCGCGCGAGCCGCCGGTAGCCCGCCACCGAGGGGTGGTCCCCGTCGCTCGTCCACTCGCGCTTCATGCGTCCGGGGGCGCGCGGGTCCTCGAGCTGCTCGTACCAGGGGTAGACGGGCACCTCCAGCTCGCGCCCGATGCCCCCGATCAGCCGGTTGAGCTCGCGCACCGCGGGGGCGGCCGCGGGGTAGCCGTTGTTCCACGGCAATAGCTCGACGAGCGCCACGCGCAGGCCGAGCTCCCGGCCGCGCTTCACCATCGAGCGCAGGTCCTCCGCGGCGGCGCCCACGTCGCGCGCCTGGGCGATGTCGTTGATCCCGCCCTGGACGATCAGCACGTCGGCCCCCTTCGCGCAGCGCTCGAGCCGGGCGGCGATCTCGTCAGTGCGCTCGCCGGGGACGCCGCAGTTGCGAAAGCGAGTGCCCTTCAGGCGTAGCTGGACCCAGTAGGCGTACTGGCTCTCGGGATCGACCTGCCCGATCCGGCGGCGGATGGCGGGGGCCGGATCCCACAGGGGCGTCCCCGCGGTGATCGAGTCCCCGAGGGCGGCGACCAGGGTCGGTGCCGAGCTGGCGGGCTCGTCGCCGATGCGGACCTCGTCCGGGCCCTCGTCCTCGCCGCCGCAGGCGGGCAGGGCGAGGGCGAGCAGGAGGGCGAGCAGCGAGCCGAGACGACGCATCGGTGACATCTTCGCGCGCCGCCCGCGAACGGATGCCGGCGCGGTACGCTCAGCCCGCGCGTGCCCGACGATCCTCTCGCATCGTTCACCGACCAGGTCCGTGACTGGTTCACCCGCTCCTTCGAGCGCCCGACCGACGCGCAGCGGCTCGCGTGGCCGACGATCGCGGGCGGCGAGCACGTCCTCGTCTCGGCCCCGACCGGATCGGGGAAGACGCTCGCCGCCTTCCTCTGGGGCCTCGACCGGCTCGTGGCGAGCCCGCCTCCCGAGGGGGAGCCGCGGCGCACGCGGCTGATCTACGTCTCGCCCCTGAAGGCGCTCACCTACGACGTCGAGAAGAACCTGCGCGCGCCGCTGAAGGGCATCGGCGGCGACATCACAGTCGGCATCCGCACCGGCGACACCCCCCAGCGCGAGCGTCAGGCGATGCTGCGCAAGGCGCCCGACGTGCTCATCACCACGCCCGAGTCGCTCTACCTGATGCTGACCTCGAAGGCGCGCGAGATCCTCACCGGGGTGGAGTGGGCGATCGTGGACGAGATCCACGCGGTGGCGCGCACCAAGCGCGGCGCGCACCTGGCGCTGACGCTCGAGCGCCTCGAGCACGCATCGGAGCACGAGGTCCAGCGGATCGGCCTCTCGGCGACGCAGCGGCCGCTGGAGGAGGTCGGGCGCTTCCTGGTCGGGACCGGGCGCCACTGCCGCCTGGTCGATACCGGCGTGAGCAAGCCGCTCGACCTGAAGATCCAGGTGCCCGTCGAGGACATGAGCGAGCCGGCGACCGCCGACCGCTCGATCTGGCCCACGATCTACCCGGAGCTGCTCGAGCTCGTGCGGGCGCACCGCTCGACGATCGTCTTCGTCAACAGCCGCCGCGGCGCCGAGCGCCTCGCGATGCGCCTCAACGAGCTCGCCGGCGAGACGACCCTCGCCCGCGCCCACCACGGCTCGCTCGCGCGCGAGGAGCGGCTGATCGTCGAGGACCTGCTGAAGTCGGGCGAGCTGCCGTGCATCGTCGCGACCTCCTCGCTCGAGCTCGGCATCGACATGGGCGCCGTCGACCTCGTCGTGCAGGTCGAGTCGCCCAAGTCCGTGACCGCGGGGCTGCAGCGCATCGGCCGCGCCGGGCACAACGTCGGCGACACCTCGAAGGGCCGGATCTTCACGAAGTTCCGCGCCGACCTGCTCGAGTGCGCCGTCGTCGCCAAGCGGATGCGCGCAGGCGAGATCGAGACGACGGTGGTGCCGCGCAACCCGCTCGACGTGCTCGCCCAGCAGATCGTCGCGATGGCCGCCGCGGCGGGGGGCGCGCGGCCCGACGACCCGCACGAGGAGTGGCACGTGCCGGAGCTGCTCGAGACCGTCAGGCGCGCGTATCCCTTCGCCGACCTGACGCGCGAGCTGCTCGACGGAGTGCTCGACATGCTCGACGGCCGCTACCCCTCGGAGGAGTTCGCCGAGCTGCGCCCGCGGATCGTCTGGGACCGGGTCGCCGACACGATCAGGGCGCGGCGGGGAGCGCTCCAGCTCGCGGTCACGAACGCCGGGACGATCCCCGACCGCGGCCTCTACGGCGTCCACCTGCCCGACGGCCGCCGCGTCGGCGAGCTCGACGAGGAGATGATCTACGAGGCGCGCCCGGGGCAGACCTTCCTGCTCGGCGCCTCGACCTGGCGGATCGAGGAGATCACCCGTGACCGCGTGATTGTCACCCCCGCACCCGGTGCGCCCGGAGCCGTCCCGTTCTGGCGCGGGGACGGCGTCGGCCGGCCGGCCGAGCTGGGCCGCGCGATCGGCGAGCTCGCGCGTACGGCGGTCGATCGCGAGCCCGCCGAGCTGGCCGCCGACCACCACCTCGACGAGCGCGCCGCCGCGAACCTCGTCGCGTACCTGCGCGAGCAGCGCGAGGCCACCCGCGTCCTACCGTCTGACCGGACGATCGTGGTCGAGCGCTTCCGCGACGAGATCGGCGACTGGCGCCTGTGCGTGCTCTCCCCCTTCGGCGGCCGGGTCCACGCCGCCTGGGGGCTCGCCCTCGCGGCGCGGATACGGGAGCGGTTCGAGCTCGAGTCGGACGCGATCTGGTCGGACGACGGGATCATCGTCCACCTGCCCGACGCAGACGAGCCGCCGGGCGCCGAGCTTGTGCTCTTCGAGCCCGACGAGATCGAGGAGCTGGTCGTACGCGAGCTGTCCACGAGCGCGCTCTACGGCGCGCGCTTCCGCGAGAACGCCGCGCGGGCGCTGCTGCTGCCGCGCGCGCGGCCGGGCAGGCGCACGCCGCTGTGGCAGCAGCGGCTGAAGGCCCAGTCGCTGCTCGAGGTCGCCCAGCGCTACGGGCAGTTCCCGATCGTGCTCGAGACCTACCGCGAGTGCCTGCGCGACGTGCTCGACCTGCCGGCGCTCGAGGCCCTGCTGCGCGGGCTTCACACTCGCGAGCTCTCGCTGGTGGAGGTCGAGACGGCGCACGCCTCTCCGTTCGCCTCCTCGCTGCTGTTCGACTACGTCGCCACCTACATGTACGAGGGCGACGCGCCGAACGCCGAGCGCCGCGCGGCGGCGCTGTCGCTCGACCGCGACCTGCTGCGCGAGCTGCTCGGCCAGGAGGAGCTGCGCGAGCTGATCGACCCGGCGGCGCTCGACCGGGTCGAGGCCGACCTCCAGCGCCGCAGCGAGCGCACGCGTGCCGCCGGCGCCGACGCGCTGCACGACGTGCTGCGGGCGCTCGGCGACCTGACGGCAGCAGAGGCCCAGCAGCGCTGCCTCGGCGTGGTCTCGGCCGAGCGGATGCTGGCGGAGCTCGAGCGCGAGCGGCGGACGGTCGCGATGCGGATCGGCGGCGAGCAGCGCTTCGTCGCCGCCGAGGATGCGGCGCTCTTCCGCGACGCGTTCGGCGCGGTCCCCCCGGGCGGGCTGCCCGACGCCTTCCTCGCGGCCGTCGACGACCCCTTCGAGCGGATCGTGCGCCGCTACGCGCGCACCCACGGCCCGTTCACGACCGGCGAGCTGTCCGGCCGCTACGGGGTCGACCCCACGCCGGTGCTGCGCGCGCTCGAGCGGGCGGGCGGGCTCGTGCGCGGGGAGTTGCGGCCCGGTGGCGCGGAGCGCGAGTGGTGCGACGCGGACGTGCTGCGCCGGCTGCGGCGCGCCTCGCTCGCGGCGATGCGCAAGGAGGTCGAGCCCGCAGAGCAGCGCGCGCTCGCGCGCTTCCTGCCGGCCTGGCAGGGCGTCGACGCCTCACCGCCGGGAGTGGCCGGCGTCGACCGCCTGCGCGAGGTTCTCGTGGCGCTCCAGGGCGTCGCGCTCGCGCCCGAGGTCTGGGAGCGCGACATCCTGCCGCGCAGGGTGGGCGCCTACTCGGCCGCCTGGATCGACCAGCTCTGCGCCGCCGGCGAGCTCGTCTGGGTCGGGGCCGGGGCGCTCGGGCCCAACTCCGGCAAGGTGGCGCTGCTGTTCCGCGAGGACGCGGCATGGCTCGGGCCCCCGCCCAACCGGCAGGCGCGACCCGAGCTGGCGCTCCACGACGCCCTGCGAGAGCGGCTCTCCGCCGGCGCCGCGTTCTGGACCGAGCTCGTGGGGATGGGGACGGAACCGGCCGAGCTGCAGCAGGCGCTGTGGGACCTCGTCTGGGCCGGGGAGGTGACCAACGACGCCTTCGCGCCGCTGCGGGCGCCGCGGCTCGCCCTGGCCCACGGCGACAGCCGGGGGGGCCGGCGGTTCGCCCGGCGCCGGCGGCCGGGCGCGCCCCGGGTGCAGGGACGCTGGTCGCTCACGGCGCCGCTGTTCTCAGGCGCCCCCGTGCACTCGCAGCGGATGCGGGCGCTCGCCGAGCTGCTGCTCGAGCGCCACGGGATCGTGACGCGCGAGACGGTCCTGGCCGAGGGAGTCCCAGGCGGCTTCGCTGCCCTCTACGGGGAACTGACGAACCTCGAAACGCTCGGCACCGCCCGGCGGGGGTACTTCGTCGAGGGGCTCGGCGGCGCCCAGTTCGCGCTGCCGAGCGCGATCGAGCGGCTGCGGGCCCTGCGGGAGACCGGCGCGCTGCATGCGGGCGAGCGCGGCGCGGCGCGGGTGCTCGCGGCGACCGATCCCGCCAACCCGTTCGGCGCCACGCTGCGCTGGCCGGGGCGAGCGGAGGGCGAGCGCGCGCGGCGACCGCGGCGCGTGCCGGGCGCCTACGTCGTCACGCTCGACGCCGAGGCGGTGCTC
>JBPCKX010000085.1:0-6976 GCA_051003875.1 Thermoleophilaceae bacterium | reverse complement strand
GCAGCAGCTCGACATCGTGCACGCCGCCGAGTCCGCCGGCTTCGACTCGGTCTGGGCGGCGGAGGCCTACGGCTCGGACACCGCGTCGGTGCTCGCGTGGCTGGCCGCAAACACCGAGCGGATCCGGATCGGCTCGGCGATCTTCCAGATGCCGGCGCGGACCCCGGCGATGACCGCGATGACCGCCGCCACGCTCGACAACATCTCGGGCGGGCGGATGATCCTCGGGATCGGCTCCTCGGGGCCCCAGGTGGCGGAGGGTTGGCACGGTCAGCCCTTCGCGCGCCAGCTCCGCCGCACGCGCGAGTACGTCGAGATAGTTCGCAAGGCGCTGGCGCGCGAGCGGCTCGAGTACGACGGCGAGATCTACACGCTGCCGCTGCCCGACGGCCCCGGCAAGGCGCTCAAGCTGACGATCGCGAGCGTGCAGGAGCGAATCCCGATCTACATCGCCGCGATCGGGCCGAACAACACCCGCCTGACCGGCGAGATCGCCGACGGCTGGCTGCCGACGTTCTTCTCCCCCGAGCACGTCGCCGACTTCAGGGCGCTGCTCGAGGAGGGCGCGGCGCGGGCGGGCGCCGGCAAGGCGATCGACGGCTCGTTCGACATCGCGCCGAACGTCAACGTCTCGATCGACGCGGACATCGAGCGCGCGCGCGATGCTGTGCGCCCGCTGGTCGCGCTCTACGTCGGCGGCATGGGCTCGAAGGACAAGAACTTCTACAACGCGCTGGTGCGGCGCTACGGGTTCGAGCAGGCCGCCGACGAGGTGCAGGACCTCTACCTCGCCGGCAAGCGTGACGAGGCGGCCGCGGCGCTGCCCGACGCGCTGATCGACCAGACCTCGCTGGTGGGCTCGAAGGAGGTGGTCGCCGAGCGGCTCGAGGTATACCGCGAGGCGGGCGTCGGCTCGCTGATCTGCTCGCCGATGTCGATCGACCCCGAGGCGCGCAAGCGGATGGTCCACGACCTCGCGGAGATGGTCTGAGCGAGGGCCCGCCGCGCCGCGCGGCGCGGCGCATCCTGCTGACCGCCTTCGGGGACCCCGGCCACGCGTTCCCGGCGATCGCGCTCGGAAGGGCGCTCGCCGCGCGCGGGCACGCGGTCTGGCTGCAGACCTGGAGCCGCTGGCGCGAGCACGTCGAGCGCGAGGGGATCGCCTTCGCACCCGCGCCCGAGTACGCGGTATGGCCGGGCGAGGGAGCGCTGACCCCCTATGCGGCGGCGGTCCGCGCCGCGCACGAGACGGTGCCGCTGATCCGCGTGATCGACCCCGACGTCGTGGTGGCGGACATCCTCACCGTCGCGGGGTCGCTCGCGGCGCAGGTGGAGCGACGGCGGTGGGCGACGCTCGTGCCCCACGTGCTGCCGACCTCGGAGCCCGGCCTGCCGGCCTACTCGGTCGGCGCGCGCCTCCCGCGCACGCGCGCCGGTGAGGCGCTCTGGACCGCGTGGCGCCCGCTGCTCGCGCGCGGGGAGGAGCGCGGGCGGCGCGAGCTGAACGACGCGCGCACCCGGCTCGGCCTGCCGGCGCTCGCGCATCCGCACGGCGGCATCTCGCGCTCGCTCGCGCTCGTGGCTACCTTCCCGCAGCTCGAGTACCCGCGGCGGTCGTGGCACGCCTCGGTGCGCGTGACGGGACCGCTGTTGTGGGAGGCGCCGACACCGGCGGTCGAGCTCCCGCCCGGAGACGAGCCGCTGGTGCTCGTGGCTCCGAGCACCTCGCAGGACCCCGAGGGCCACCTGCTCGCCGCCGCGCTCGCGGGCCTCGCTGATGAGCCCGTGCGGGTGATCGCGACGACGAACCGCGGCGAGGCCGGCGCGCGGGCGACGGGGGGGCAGGCGCGGGCGGCCGGCCCGGGGGCGACGGCGGGCCCGGCGCTGAGCGTGCCCGACAACGCGCGCGTCGTCGACTGGCTCTCCTACGCGCGCACGATGCCGCACTGCGCCGCCGTCGTCTGCCACGCCGGCCACGGGACGATCGCCGCAGCGCTGGCACGCGGGGTTCCGGTCGTGGGCTGCCCGGCGGGAGGCGACATGGCCGAGAACGCCGCGCGCGTGGCGTGGGCGGGCTGCGGCATCTCGCTGCCGCGACGGCTCGTCACCCCGCGCGGGGTGAGGCTCGCGGTGCGGGCGCTGCTCGCCGAGCCCGCTTACGCGGAACGCGCACGCGACCTGGGCGCCTGGGCCGCGCGCCACGACGGCGGGACGATCGCGGCCGAGGCGGTAGAGGCTCTGGCCGCGCGGCCAGCCTGAGCTCCGGGGGTGGGACTCGAACCCACAACCTCTCGGTTAACAGCCGAGCGCGTCTGCCAATTGAGCTACCCCGGATCGAGCTACCCCGGAGAAGTTTGGCGCGATCAGCCCGGCCTCGACCTCCGCGTGGCAGTTGGCGCAGAGTAGCACGCACTTTCGCGCCTCCCGGCGAGCTCGTTCCAGCGATCGAGTCATCCCGGCCTCGGCGATGCTGAAGCTCTTCGTGGTCGGATCGAGGTGGTGAAACGCCAGCGCGGCCGGCGCTTGCGAGTAGCCACACACGCGGCATGCGCCGCCGGCCTCGGTCACGAGGATCCGCTTGATCTCGCGCCTACGGCGGGCAACCGCCTCCGAGCGGCAGCGCAGGCAGATGAGTCCGTGGCCGACGCGCACCGCATGTTCGGTGAGGGCATGGCGATGGCACCGCGCTTCGAGCGAGGTGACGCCGAGCCGCATCGCCTCGCCGGCGATTCTCCGCCGCAGCGCGCGCGCTGTCTGGAGGTCGTGACGGCGCAGCCAGTGACGGATTGTCGACTGGCTGCGGTCGAGCTTGGTCGCCATCTCGCGCGTGCTGAGCCCATCATCGACAAGGGCCTGCAGCGTCGCGCGCGAGAGCGCTCCACGCTTCGCATGTCGGTCGCGGTGCACGGCGCGCAGCCCGTGACGCCTGACCCAATAGCCGACGGTCGACCGGTCGAGCCCAACGCGCGCCGCGATGGCCTCGAGGGAGAGGCCCTCCCGCAGGTACGAGTCAAGCAGTCCGCGCTCCACGACAATACGAACACTAGTTCGCCTGGCGGACGGAATGGCTACGGCTCCTCCCCCATCCCCTCCAGCGCCGCCGCGCGGCCCGAGCTCTTGAGCATCTTCAGCGTCTTGACCTCGATCTGGCGCACGCGCTCCCGCGTGAGCCCGACGTGAGTGCCGATGTCCTCGAGCGTCATCGGGCCCTCCGGGTCGATCCCGTAGCGCAGCTCGATCACGCGCCGCTCGCGCGCCGGGAGGCCCTTCAGGAGATCGTGCACGCCGGCGTCGCGAAGCGTGCGCGCGACCGTCTCGTGGGGCCTGTCGGCGGCATCGTCGGAGAGGAAGTCGCCCAGCTCGGCGGTGTCCTCGCCGGCACCGACCGGCGCCTGCAGCGACACCGGGTCCTGGCTCACCTCGAGCAGCTCCTCGACCCGCTCCGGGGTCATCTCGACCGCCTTGGCGATCTCCTCGTGGGTGGGGTCGCGCCCCAGCCGCTGGGCGAGGTCGCGGCGCGCGTAGGTGACGCGGTTCAGGCGCTCGACGACGTGCACCGGGATCCGGATCGTGCGCGAATGGTCGGCGAGGGCGCGCGTCACCGCCTGGCGGATCCACCACGTCGCGTACGTCGAGAACTTGAAGCCGCGCCGCCAGTCGAACTTCTCGACGGCGCGGATCAGGCCCATGTTGCCCTCCTGGATCAGGTCGAGCAGGTTCAGCCCGCGACCCTGGTAGCGCTTGGCGACCGACACCACGAGCCGCAGGTTGGCCTCGATCAGCGCCGCCTTGGCGGCCATGTCGTGCTGCTCGACGCGCTTTGCCAGGCGAACCTCGTCCTCACGGGTGAGCAGCGGCACGCGGCCGATGTTCTGCAGGTAGAGCCGGACCGTGTCCTCGCCGGCGCCCTCGGGGGAGGCCTGCGGCAGCCGCGCGGTGACGACACCGCCCTCGTCGAACTCCGCGTAGGGGTCCGGCTCGCGAATGGCGTCCGGGTCGATGCCCGTCTGCCGCGCGGCGGCGGGGTCCGAATCGGACGGCCCGCCCGGGTCGAGTCCCCCGCTCACGGCTCCTCCCCCACCGCGGCGTCGTGCTCGCTACGCAGCCGCTGCCGCGCCTGGGCGAGCTCGCGCTGGCGCGGGAAGTCCCCGGCCGCGGTCGCCCGCCGCAGCTCCCTGTCGGTGAGGATGCGCTCGAGGCCGAGGAAGTCGGTGCGCAGGCGACCCTCCGTGGCGGGCGCGCGCGCGTCGGCCGCCACGGCTATCGCCGTCAGCAGCGCGGCGAGGTCGCGGTCCTGCTCGGGCAGCTCGGCGAGCGGGTCGCCGGGATGGGCACGCAGGTGGTCGCGCGCGGCGCGCAGCGTCGGGGAGGGCAGGTGCGCATCGGTCAGGCGCGCGAGGTAGGCATCGCCGCGCTCGCCGGCACCGGCGCAGAGGGCGAGGAACCCCCCTTCGGCGTCGAGCTTCACGGCCTCGGGCCGCGGCGCGGCGGCCGCGTCGGGTGGCCGCGATTCGCCCGGCGCGGGGCCGCGCTCGACGCTCGCGACGACGTAGTCGACCGGCACGTCGAGCCGGTCGGCGACCAGGCGCACGAGGTGATCGCGGCCGGCGCTGCGCTCGGGGGCGGCCGCGATCAGGCCCCTGACCCTCCCCAGCGCCCGGTCTCTGCCCTCTGGCCTCTGCAGATCCTCATCTTCAAAAACCCTCGCGACCTCGAACTCAAGCACAGACAGCGCCTCGGCGAGCCGCTCGGACACCCCCTCAGGGCCCTCGGCTGCCACCAGATCGGCGGGGTCCTGCCCCGCCGGCATCTGCACGACCCGCAACTGGAGGTCGCGGTCGCGGGCGATCACGGCAGCGCGCAGCATCGCGTCCTGGCCCGAGCGATCGGCGTCGAAGCAGAGAAAGACCGTCCCGTCGCGCCCCGCCGCGCGCGCGAGCTCGCCGAGCTGCTCGGAGGTGAGCGCGGTCCCCATCACCGCGACGGTCTCCTCGATGCCCGCCTGGTGCAGGGCGAGGACATCGGTGTACCCCTCCACCACGACCACCCGCCCCGCCTTCGCTGCCGCCGCCCGCGCGCGGTCGATCCCGAAGAGCTGGCGACCCTTGTGATAGATCTCGTTCTCGGAGGTGTTGATGTACTTGGCACCCTGCTCGTCGCGCATCGCGCGCGCGCCGAACCCGAGCACGCGGCCGCGCGCGTCGGCAAGCGGGAACATGATCCGCCCCCGGAAGCGGTCGAGCAGACCGCCCGAGCGCCCCCGCTGGACGAGCCCCGCCGCGAGCAGCTCCTCGGGCCTGAAGCCGTCGCGCTGCGCGCCCAAGAGCAGGCGGTCCCACGCCTTCGGGGCGTAGCCGACGCGGAAGGAGCCGAGCACCTGCGGCGAGAGCCCGCGCCCCGCGAGGTACTCGCGCGCGCGCCGCGCCTCGGTCGACTCGAGCAGGTAGGTGGCGTAGAAGCCGGCAGCCCGCTCGAGCAGCGCCAGCAGCCGCTCACGCCGGCGACGGCGCTCCTCCGCCTCGGGATCCTCGCGCTCCCGCTTCAGCTCGACGTTGTAGCGCTCGGCCAGCGACTCGACGGCCCCCGGGAAGTCGAGCGCGTCGAGCTCGCGCACGAAGGTGATCGCGTCGCCGCCGACGCCGCACCCGAAGCAGTTGTAGAGCTTGCGCTCGGCGTCAACCGAGAACGACGGCGTGCGCTCGTCGTGAAACGGGCAGAGACCGACCCAGCGCGCGCCGACGCGGCGCAGCTCGGTCCTCGTCGACACCAGCTCGACCATGTCGACCGCCTCGCGGGTGCGCTCGATCGAGTCCTGCGTGTAGAGCGCGGCCACGGCGGACCTACTCGCCCGTTCGCCGCAGGTCCGCCACTAGTGGTCCCTCCGACAGGTTCGTTGTCGCTTTGCCGAGCGAAAGTCAAGCATGGCAAGGAGCCGCGAAGCCGGGATAGCAGCGCTATCCCGACGAGCGGGGACACAGCCAGGCGAAGACTTGCAGCCGGCAAACGCAAACGAAGTTGGAGGATGGGCCACTAGAACCCCTGCGGCACGGACAGCTCCGAGAAGGCGCGGATCGCGAAGCGGTCGGTCATCCCCGCGAGGTAGTCGACGACGCGCTCGCGCACATCCGCGTCCGGCGCCACGGGCGCGGGTGGATGCTCGGCGTAGTGGGCGAAGAGGCTCCGCAGCATCCGCTCGATCCGAGCGGTCTCGCTCTGGGCGTGCTCGCCGAGGTAGACGCGGTCGAACATGAACTTGCGCAGCCGCAGCATCGCCGAGCCGACCTCCTCGCCCTGGACGATGTCGCCCGCGGCGCCGGAGCGGTCGATCAGGTCCTCGACGAGCGTGCCGATCCGCTCCGTGCCGCTCTCGCCGAGCACCGCGATCTCGTCGGCGGGGAGGTCCTCGTAGGCGATCACGCCCGCTCGCAGCGCGTCGTCGATGTCGTGGTTGATGTAGGCGATCCGGTCGACGACCCGCACGATCCGCCCCTCGAGCGTCGCCGGCCTGCCGGCTCCCGTGTGGTTGAGGATCCCGTCCCTGACCGGGTCGGTCAGGTTGAGGCCCTCGCCGCCGCGCTCGAGGCGCTCGACCACCCGCAGCGAGTGCTCGTTGTGCCGAAATCCGGCGCCCCAGCGCTCACGGACGCACTCGTCGAGCACGCTCTCGCCGATGTGCCCGAAGGGCGGGTGGCCGAGGTCGTGGCCGAGCCCGATCGCCTCGGTGAGGTCCTCGTTCAGGTCCAGCGCACGCGCCACGTTGCGCGCGATCCCGCAGGCCTCGAGCGTGTGCGTGAGACGGGTGCGGTAGTGGTCACCCTCGGGGGCGATGAACACCTGGGTCTTGTGCTTGAGGCGCCGGAAGGCCTTCGTGTGGACGATCCGGTCGCGATCGCGCTGGAAGGGCGTGCGGTGGGGCGAGTCCCGCTCGGGCCGCTCGCGCGCCGCCGGGTAGGAGCGGACCGCGAGCGGGGACAGG
>JBPCKX010000084.1:0-12224 GCA_051003875.1 Thermoleophilaceae bacterium | reverse complement strand
GAAGGACATGATCCACGTCTGGCTGTAGCGCAGCGAGACCACGTAGGACCTCGTGTCGGCCTTCGCCTGCGTCAGGCTGTCCATGTACAGCCAGGCGCCGATCGCGGCGATCGCGATGAAGGGGAGCCACATCAGCCCCGCGTAGGCCATGTTCACATCGTGCACGGGGAGCTTCACCGCCGCGGCGGGAACCCCGATGATGATCACGAGCGGCACGACCAGCTGGGCCAGCGCGACCCCGAGGTTGCCGCCGGCGGCGTTGATGCCGAGCGCGAAGCCCTTCTTGCCCTCGGGATAGAAGAACGAGATGTTGGCCATCGAGGAGGAGAAGTTGCCGCCACCGAAGCCCGCCGTCGCGGCACACGCCAGCAGCACCCACAGCTGCGTGCCGTGGCTCTGCTCGGCCAGCCACCCGCTGGGCACGACGAGCGCGAGCAGCAGCGCCGGGATCAGCAGCAGAGACGCGCTGATCGCCGTCCAGGCCCGCCCGCCGAATTTCGGTACCGCGAACGTGTACGGAATTCGCAGGGCGGAGCCGACCAGGTTGGGAACCGCGACGAGCAGGAAGAGCTCGGAGATCGACATCGTGATGCCGATGTTCGCGAGGTTGAGCACGACGATCGTCCACAGCACCCAGATGCTGAAGCCGATGTGCTCGGCGAAGATCGAGAACGCCAGGTTCTTCCGCGCGATGCTCTTCCCGGTGCTCTCCCAGAACTCCTCGTCGTCGGGCTCCCAGCGGTCGATCCAGCGGCCGCGCGCCGGCAACCTCGCGGCACCTCTCCGCGGCCCCGCAACGGCCGTGTCGATCGAGCTGCTCATGCGTCCTCCCGCGTTGGCGTGACCCTCTCTGCGAGCGCCGCGTGCATCGCCGCAACTCTCAAACCGGCAAGCTACGGCGCCGCGGTGTCGTCCCCGTGAGCGCAGGATTTCCAGACTGTGAACCGCGCTTTGCGGTCCGATGTCGCCCGCGGTGGCCGGGGCGCCGCTCACCCGCCCCGCAGGGCGACTGCCCCTTTCGGGGACCGCCGAGACCACCCCCCGTTCGGGGGGTATCCGGGCCTTCGGCGTTAGGGGAACGGCCTACGGGGGATGAGACTCCCGAGCATGCAATCCAGCCAACACCCCGGCGCGACCGCGCTGCCGTCCTCGAACGGCGCCGCCCCCGCCCTGCGCACCGCCGGAATCGCGAGCCTCGGGATGGCGGTTCCGCAGGAGGTCGTCCTCAACGAGCCGATCTCCCGCCGGCTCGGCGTCGACGATGCCTGGATCGAGACGCGCACGGGGATCCGGGCGCGCCACCGCGCCGCGCCCGGCGAGACGCTCGCCGGGCTGGCCGCCGCCGCGGGCCGTGAGGCGCTCGAGCGCGCGGAGCTCTCGCCGGAGTCGGTCGACCTCGTTCTGGTCGCGACCTCCACCCAGGACGACCTGCTTCCCAACACCTCCCCGCTCGTGGCCGCGGAGCTGGGCCTCGCGCGCGCCGGGGCGATCGACGTCGGCGCCGCCTGCAACGGCTTCGTCGCCGGTCTCTCGCTCGCGGCCGCGCAGGTGGAGACGGGCCGCGCCGAGCACGTGCTCGTGATCGGCGCGGACATCATGAGTCGGGTCGTCAACCCCGACGATCGGCCGACCGCCGGGCTCTTCGGCGACGGCGCCGGGGCGGCGGTCGTCTCCGCCGGCGGGCCCGCGCGCCTCGGGCCCGACGTGCAGCGCGCAGACGGCGACGTCGGCCCCGCGCTGATCTACGCGCCCAACGACGAGCGGCTGGTGCACATGGCCGGTCAGGACACCTTCAAGCACGCGGTCAGGCGGCTGAGCGAGGCCACCGAGATGGCGGCCGAGGCGAGCGGCTGGGAGCTCGAGGACATCGACGTCTTCGTCTACCACCAGGCCAACGGCCGCATCCTGCGCGCCGTCGGCGAGCGCCTCCAGCTTCGCCCGGAGCGCGTCGTCGACTGCATCGGCAGCTACGGCAACACCTCCGCGGCGACGATCCCGATCGCGCTCTGCGAGGCCGACCGCGCCGGGATGCTGGTGCCGGGCGCGCGTGTGCTGATGGCCGCCTTCGGAGCCGGCTTCATCTGGGGAGCCATGACGCTCGAGTGGGACGCCACCGATGCCTGAGGGCTGCGCGCTCGTGACAGGTGCCTCCCGCGGGATCGGCGCCGCCACCGCCCACGCGCTCGCGGACGCGGGCTGGCCCGTGGGCGTCAACTACCGCAGCGGCGAGGACGCCGCGGCGCGCGTGGTCTCAGAGATCGAGGCGGCCGGTGGCAAGGCGGTCGCCCTGCAGGGCGACGTCTCCGACCCGGCGGCCCCGGACGCACTGGTCTCCGCGCTGCAGGAGCGCTTCGGCCCCGTGCTCGTGCTGGTCAACAACGCCGGCGTGAGCGCCGACGCGCTCACCCCCCAGATCGACGACGAGGCGTGGGCGAAGGTCATCGACACCAACCTCACCGGCGCCTTCCGGCTTATCCGCCGCACGATCAAGCCGATGCTGCGCGCGCGCTTCGGGCGCGTGATCAACGTGGCCTCGGTGGTCGGGCTGCGCGGCAACGCCGGGCAGGCCAACTACGCGGCCTCGAAGGCGGGCCTGATCGCGTTGACGCGCAGCGTCGCGGCCGAGGTCGCGCGCCGCTCGGTGACGGTGAACGCCGTCGCGCCCGGGTTCGTCACCACCGACCTGACGGCCGATCTCGGCGACGAGGTGCTCGAGGCCGTGCCGGCCAGGCGCGCCGGCACGCCCGCGGAGGTCGCCGCCTGCGTGCGCTTCCTCGCCTCCGAGGAGGCCGCCTACGTGACGGGAACGACCCTGACGGTGGACGGCGGTATGACAGCCTGAAGACCGGATCGCCTGAACCGAACAACGACCAAGGAGGAACAGAGAGAGATGGCAGCGACAGTCACCAAGCAGCAGATCACCGACCGCGTCACCGAGGCGCTCGTCGAGCTCGGCGCCGAGCGCGAGCAGATCAAGCCCGAGGCCGAGTTCGAGGCGCTCGATCTCGACTCGCTCGATCTCGTCGAGCTGGCGCAGATCGTCGAGGAGGAGTGGGGCGTCGAGATCACGGCGAAGGACATGGAGACCATGCGCACCGTCGGCCAGGCGCTCGACCTCGTGGAGCAGCGCGCGTCATGAGCCGCCGCGTCGTGATAACCGGAGTCGGGGCAGTGACCCCGCTGGGCGTGGGAGCGCCCGCGCTCATCGATCGCTGGACCGCGGGTGAGAGCGGGATCGAGGACGGCCTCGGACGCTGCGACGCTTTCGACCCCACCGAGCACCTCTCGCGCAAGGAGACCAAGCGCGCCGATCGCTTCACCCAGCTCGCTCAGGTCGCGGCGCTGGAGGCGATCGACCAGGCCGGCTGGGCCGACGCCGAGCTGGAGCCCGAGCGAACCGGCTGCATCATCGGAACGGGCACCGGTGGCATCGGCACGATCGAGTCCCAGCACGACGTGCTGCGCGAGGAGGGGCCGAAGAAGATCTCGGCGCTCGCGATCCCGATGCTGATGGCGAACGCGGCCTGCGGCTCGGTGGCGATGCGCCACAACCTCAAGGGCCAGTGCTACGGGACCGTCTCCGCCTGCGCCGCGGGCGCGCACGCGATCGGCGCCGGGCTGCGCATGGTCCAGTACGGAGACGCCGACGCCTGCGTGGTCGGTGGCGCCGAGTCCGCGCTCACCCCGCTCACGAAGGCGGCGTTCGCGGTCATGGCCGCGCTCTCCCCGAGCGGGATCTCGCGTCCCTTCGACGCCCGTCGCGACGGCTTCGTGATGGGCGAGGGCGCCGGGATCCTGGTGATCGAGGCGGAGGATGTCGCGCTCGAGCGCGGCGCCGTGCCGCTCGGCTACCTGACGGGCTACGGCGCCACCGCCGACGCCCACCACATCACGGCGCCCGAGCCCTCGGGCGAGGGCGCGGCGCGCGCGATCCGCGCGGCGCTGACGGACGCCGGCATCGAGCCCGAGGCGCTCGCCTATGTGAACGCGCACGGCACCTCGACGCCGATGAACGACCGCGCCGAGACGATGGCGATCAAGGCCGCGCTCGGCGATCACGCCAGGGAGGTGCCGGTCTCATCGACCAAGTCGGTCATCGGCCACCTGCTCGGCGCCGCCGGCGCCGTCGAGGCGGTCGCGACGCTGCTCGCGCTGCGGGCAGGCACGGCTCCGCCGACGGTCGGCTGGGCGGAGGCCGAGGAGGACCTCGACCTCGACTACGTGCCGGAGGCCAAGCCGCTCGTCGCGCGCGACCGCGAGCTGGCCGCGATAGGGGCACCGTCACCCGCCGGCACCAACGGCGGCGCGGCCGGAGCCGCGCCCGAGGGCGACGGGTTCGTCGGCATCTCAAACTCGTTCGGCTTCGGCGGACACAACGCCGTCATCTGCCTGGAGGTCTCATGAAGCTCGCGGTTCTACCCGAAGTTGCGGAGCGTGTCCCGGAGCAGGGCGAGGAGGTCGAGCGCCTGCCGGCGCTGGCGCGACTCGAGCGGCTCTGCGACCCCGGCTCGCTGCACGTGTTCCGGACCCGGGTTGCCTCGCGCTCCAAGCGCAGCGCGCCCGGCGACGGGGTCGTCGTGGGCGCCGGGCAGGTCAACGGCCGCGCCGTGTTCTGCTACGCGCAGGACGGCTCGTTCGTCGGCGGCTCGCTGGGCGCCGCGCACGGCGAGTCGATCGTGCGGCTGCTGAAGATGGCGCGCGACGCGCGCGCGCCCGTGGTGTCGTTCGTCGAGTCCGCGGGGGCGCGGATGGACGAGGGGATTGCCGCGCTCGACGGCTACGGCAAGATCTTCCGCGAGCAGGTGTTCCTCTCGGGCCGCGTGCCGCAGATCGCGGTGATCACCGGTCCCGCGGCGGGTGGCGGCGCCTACTCCCCGGCGCTCGGCGACTTCGTCGTGATGACGAAGGCCGCGAGCATGTTCCTCACCGGCCCCGGCGTCGTGAAGGAGGTCACCGGCGAGGACGTCACCGGCGCCGAGCTCGGCGGGCCGTGGGTCCAGGGCCGCAACGGTGTCTGCCATCTCGAGGCCGACGACGACGCGAGCGCCGTCCAGATCGCGCGCGACCTGCTCAGCTTCCTGCCGAGCGCCTCCGGCGAGCGCTGCGACAGCGACACCGCGGTGCCGGAGCCCGTCGTCGCCGATCCGGGCCACCTCGTCCCGACCGAGGCGCGCAAGGTGTACGACGTCAGGGAGGTGATCCGCGGGATCGCCGACGGGTCCGAGCTGCTCGAGCTCTCATCGAAGTTCGCCCGCAACCTGGTCACGACGTTCGGGCGGATCGACGGGCAGCCGGTCGGGTTCGTGGCCAGCCAGCCACGCTGGCTCGGCGGCGTGCTCGACGCTGCGTCCGCGCAGAAGGGCGCGCGCTTCGTGCGCACGTGCAACGCGTTCGGCCTGCCGCTCATCGTGCTGGTCGACACGCCAGGCTTCCTGCCCGGCACCGGCCAGGAGGCGGCCGGCGTGCTGCGCCACGGCGCGAAGCTCCTGCACGCCTTCGCCGAGGCGCGCGTGCCGAAGATCACCGTGATCCTGCGCAAGGCCTACGGCGGTGGCTTCATCACGATGAACTCGAAGTCGCTCGGTGCCGACCTCGTGCTCGCATGGTGGGGCGCCGAGATCGGCGTCGTCGGCGCCAAGCAGGCGGTCTCGATCGTCAACCGGCGCGACATCGCCGCCGCCGACGACCCGGTCGCCGAGCGCGACCGGCTCGCCGAGGCCTACACCGACGAGCGGCTGAAGGCGCAGATCGCGGTCGCCGAGGGCCACGTCGACGAGCTCGTCGAGCCGACCCAGACGCGCGAGCGGCTGCAGTGGGCGCTGCGCGTCTTCGACGGCGACCACCGCCACGGCTACGGCCGCGGAAACGTTCCGCTGTGAGCCCCGCCGTCAAGCGCTACGTCGCCCTCGGCGACAGCTTCAGCGCGGGGCTGGACGATGGCTCGACGCCGTGGCCGGAGCTGACCGTGAGCGGGCTGCGCCAGCGCGGCGAGCGCGTCGAGCTGTTCAACTTCGCGCGCGTCAACGCGACGACCGACGAGGTCGCCGAGCTCCAGCTCGAGCCGGCGCTCGAGCTCGGGCCGGCGCTCGTCTCGCTCGTCTGCGGCGCGAACGACGTGCTGCTGTCGGTGCGGCCCGACCTCGCCGCCTTCGAGGCGACCTTCGACACGATTCTCGGGCGCCTGCGCTCGGAGCTCCCGGAGACCACGCTCGTGACCGCCACCTACCCGGACCCGGGCCGCTTCGCAGACCTGCGCCCGCGCACCCGCCGCCGCGTCGTGGAGGGGATCGAGCGCGCCAACGAGGTGATCCGCGCCTCGGCCCGGAGCTACGGCGCGCTCTGCCTCGAGCTGAGCGAGCACCCCGGCGTGGCGGACCGCGCCAACGTCGGCAGCGACGGCTTCCACCCGTCCGCGGTCGGGCACCGGCGCGCGGCGGCGGAGGTGCTCGAGGCGCTCGCCGATCACCGCGCCGATGAGCGGGAGTGCGCCTGATGGCCGGGGTCCCGATCGCGCGTGCCGCGACGAAGGGTCGCTGAGTGCTCGCGGGCAAGCGCCTGCTCATCACGGGCGTCATCACCCGGCGCAGCATCGCCTTCGCGGTCGCCGAGCAGGCCCAGCACGCGGGCGCCGAGGTGCTGCTGACGGGCTTCGGCCGCGGCCGCCGGATGACGGAGCGCGCCGCTGCGAAGCTGCCGGAGCCGCCGGACGTCCTCGAGCTGGACGTCAACAAGCCGGAGGACCTCGACGCCCTGACGAAGGAGCTCGACTCCCGCTGGGGCGGCGTCGACGGCGCGCTGCACGCGATCGCCTTCGCGCCCGAGGATGCGCTCGGGGGCAACTTCCTCGCCGCGCCGGCCGCCAGCGCGTCCGCGGCCTTCGAGACCAGTGCCTACTCGTACAAGGCGCTCGCCGCGGCACTGCAGCCGCTGATGGGCGACGGCGGCGGCCTCGTGGCGCTCGACTTCGACGCCTCGGTGGCCTGGCCCGCCTACGACTGGATGGGGGTCTCGAAGGCCGCGCTCGAGGCGGTCGGCCGCTACCTCGCTCGTGACCTCGGACCCTCCGGGATCCGCGCGAACCTGGTCTCCGCCGGGCCGCTCGACACGCCCGCGGCCGGAGGCATCCCGGGGTTCGAGGAGCTCGCTGGTGCCTGGAAGCAGCAGGCGCCGCTCGGATGGGACGTGCGCGACCCTGCACCGGTCGCGGACGTCGTCTGTTTCCTGCTCTCGGACCTGGCGCGCGGCATCACGGGCGAGATCATCCACGTCGACGGCGGGTTCCACGCGATCGGCGCCGCGGCCGGGTCCGCTCCCGGCTGATCGGGAGCGATCGGCGGCGCCTGGTTGAGGGCCGCGTGCGTTTCGCGCCCGGTGGCGGCCACGGGCCCCGAGCTAGCGGAGGGCCGGCGCGACCTGCTCCAGCAACGACGCGAGCGCTCCGGTCGCGTCGTAGCTGTCGGAGGCGGGCGGGGCGCTGACGTCGAGCTCGGCCCCGAAGTCGCTCAGGGAGTAGTCGACCTCGAAGGAGCCGCCGGGGATGCCGTTTCCGGCGGGCAGCTCGGAGCTCGTCCGCATCCGGCGCGCAAGCCCGTCGCCGTCGATCCACAGCTCCACCGGAGCCGAGTCGTCGAAGCCGCCGGGCGCGCCGTCGTTGAGGGCCTCCAAGGTCTCGAGCGCCTTGCGTCCCTCGCGGCGCTCGGCCTGCGGCAGCTCGTCGATGATGTCGGTCGGGGTGGTGGTGCCCTTGTAGTGCGTCGTCTCGACCCCGTCGATCTCCTCTGTGCCGAGATCCTCGAGGCCCTTGGCGGCGCGCAGCGCGCGAAGCTGGGAGGCGGGGTCGACGGCGACGAGTGCCTCGAACCCCTCCGTCGGCACCCCCGCCGCGTCCGCCGCCGCGCCGAGGTCGACGGCGACCCAGGGCTTGTCGCCCGGGATGTCGAGCCCGTCGAGTTGCGGTGGCTTGACGTAGATCGAGGCTCCGTCGAGAACCATCTCGACGGTCCCCTCGCCGCCGGCGCCGGCGAGTGACAGCAGCGGGCCGAAGTCCATCTCGAAGCGCGTCCGGGGCTTGCGCAGCGCGGTCACGCCATCGGCCCTGACCGTGATCGGTGTCGGCAGGCCAAGCCCGTCCATCTTCATGGTCATCTCCATCCGGGCCGTGCCCTGCTCGCCCGTGGCCGCGGCCGCCTCTGCCACGTCGACCGAGACGTCTTCCGCGCCGCAGGAGGAGATCGCGAGGCCGCCCGCGGCGACGGCGGCGGTGACGAGCAGTGCCGACAGGGAGGAGCGCATGCGGATCAGGGTAGCGCCGGACTCCGTCGCCGTCGCGCTCCCGCCCGGGGCGGAGCTCGCGGAGGCCGGTGTACAGTTGCGCGACCCGTGATCCGCCGCGATCTCTCGCCCGCCGAGGTGCGCGTGCTCGGCTGCCTGATCGAGAAGCAGCGCACGACCCCCGACCAGTACCCGCTCACCCGCAACGCGGTGCGGCTGGCGTGCAACCAGTCGACCAACCGCGACCCCGTCGTCGACTACGACGACGCGACGCTGCGCGTCGCGGTCGAGCGCCTCGGGCGCTACGGGCTGGTCCGCTTCACCAGCGCACGCGGGAGCCGGGTGGCCAAGTACCGCCAGCTCGCCGGTGAGAGCCTGGGGCTCGACGAGCCCGCTCTGGCCGTACTCGCGCTGCTGCTGCTGCGCGGCCCGCAGACTCCGGGCGAGCTGCGCGCCCGCAGCGAGCGGCTGCACCGCTTCGCCGAGCCGGGGGAGGTCGACGACGCCCTGGGCCGGCTGGCCGCCGCGCGGCTCGCCGTGCGCTTCGAGCGCCGGCCCGGCCAGAAGGAGGCGCGTTGGGCGCACCTGCTCTCGGAGGAGGCGGAGGCCGGCGAGGGCGCGGAGGAAGCCGACCGGCTCGAGGACGTGCGGGAGGTCGGAGAGCCGGGGCGCTCTGCGGAGCCGGGGCCCACCGGGGTCGCCGGACCCGCCGACGAGGACCGGGCCGTCGCGAGCGCGACCGACCCGGACGGCTCCGGCGGTCTGGAGAGCCGCGTCGCAGCGCTCGAGCGGGAGCTGCGCTCTCTTCGCGCGCAGCTCGCCGACCTGCTCGAGGACTGACGCCCGCGCGCCGTGCGGACGGCGACCGACGTCCCGCTAATCCCCGCCGTCCGCGCCCCCCACGCTCGACGCCGCCAGCGATGCGGTTTGATCCAGCCGCGGGAGCCTCGTCTCGAGCCACGGCGACAGCGTCCGTGCGAAGGTCGCCGTGAAGTGGTTGTCGTCGCGGTAGACGAGCGCGTTGCCCATCACCGCCGGGCAGCGGCCGTCGGGGCACACGATGGGGCTCGCGTCGAGCACCTCGGTCCCGTCGACGGTCGTCGCGCTCACCGAGTCGTACGCGCCGGCGGGGTCCCGCCACTTCGCGAACGCGCAGCGCTCGAGCCGCTTCGGCTGACGCGAGACGCAGCTCGGCACGTCGCGGGGCGGGCGCGGCAGGCTCTTCAGGACGGTCACCCGCGCGCCCGTGTCCCGCAGCCGGCGCAGCACGCGCTCGAACCCGCGGCGCAGGAACGGCACGCTGCCCGCACGGCTCAGGCGGTCGCCGTCGACGACCACGCCGAGCGACATCGCGGTCGAGGTCCCCAGGATCACCCGCGCGGGCTTCTCGTCTTCCTCGATCCGGCGCAGGGTGTCCTCGCGCCAGGAGTCGCAGCGGGACGAGAACTTGACGTCCGCGATCGCGCAGCCCGCGCGGGTGAGTGCGACCAGGCGCCAGTCACGCTCCTTCGCGATCCGCTCGATCGCGGGGAACCAGTGCATCGCGTGGGAGTTCCCGAACAGGACCACGGTCGTGTCGGAGCGCGGGTTCCCGTAGACGCACTCCGGTGAGGTGAGCTCGGCCCGGCGCACGAGGCAGCCGTCGGTGTAGAGCTTCCCGCGGTCGTCGGGGGCCGTCCGTGGCGCCGGCCGCAGCGCCGTCGCCGCGCGTTGGAGCGTGGCGTCTCCGTCCAGCACCGTGGCGGCGCCGGTGACCGACGCCACCGGTGCGGTCGGAACTTTCGGCGAGAGCGCGGTCAGCATGAACGCGAGGCCCACGCCGGCGGCGACGCAGGTACCGCCGAAGGCGAGCGCGCGGCGCGGGGCGCGCGTCAGCGTGCGCGAGTAGCGCAACGGGTTCTCGATCAGGACGTGGGAGATCACCGTCGGGATGCCCGCGAGCGCGAACATTCCGAGCGCGCTGAGGCCCGTGAGCTTCTCGCCGGTCGCGACCCGCCCGAGCACGAGCACGGGCCAGTGCCAGAGGTACCACGCGTAGGTGAGGTCCCCGAGGCGCTGCATCGTGGGCAGGGAGAGGAGCCGGATCGGGACGACCTTCCGCTCGGCGGTGCCGGCAACCAGCACCGCCACGGTTGCGAGCGTGGGGGCGAGGGCCAGGATGCCCGGGTAGGCCATCTCCTCGGTGAACAGCAACGTGCCCGCGAGGATCGTCGCGAGCCCTCCCCAGGTCAGCACCGAGCTCACCGCCGGGTGCAGCTTGAGCGCGCTCGGCAGGCCGAGCGCGAGCGCGCCGCCGACGGCGAACTCCCATGTGCGAGGGATCGTCGAGAAGTAGGCGCCGGTGCCGGTGTAGTCGAGCACGAAGACGCTGTAGACGAACGCCGGGACTCCGACGCCGACCATCACCCCCCACAGCGCGCGCCGGACGGCGCGCGGTCCTCGTCGGCGGGCCAGCACGAGCGCCAGCAGCAGCAGTGCCGGCCAGCCCAGGTAGACCTGCTCCTCGACCGACAGCGTCCAGAAGTGCTGCACCGGGCTGTCGTCGGGGTCTACGGCGAAATAGTCGACCTCCTGCGCGGCGAAGTGCCAGTTGACGACGTAGAGGCTCGCGGCGACCACGTCCCCGGCGACGCGGTCGGTCTGGACCGGCGAGTAGAGTAGCCACGAGGCGATCATCACGACGATCAGCACGACCGACGCCAGCGGCAGCAGGCGGCGGACGCGGCGGCCGTAGAAGGCGGTGAGCGAGATGTTCCCGCTCTTCTCCATCTCCTTCAGCAGCAGGCCGGTGATCAGGAAGCCGGACATCACGAAGAACGTGTCGAGCGCGACGAAGCCGCCCTCCCCGAAGCCGAGCTCGGCGTGGGCGACGAAGACGAGCAGCAGCCCGAAGGTCCGCATCCCCTGGATCTCGCGCCGGAAGGACTTGCGTTGCTCGCGCGCGCTGCCCGCTCCCTCGCGGGACCGATCGGGCAGGGCGACGTTCGAGGAGGACTCGCTCACGGCAGCGCGCCGGCGCTCAGCGGCGCGCGGGTGCGGGCAGTCGCTCGCGCAGCCAGGGTTCGAGCGTCTTCGCGAACGTCGCCGTGAAGTGGACGTCGTCGCGGTAGGCGAGCGTGTCGCCGAACACCGCCGGACAGCGGTTCGGGCACACGATCGGCGTCGGGTCGATCAGCTTCGCGCCCTTGACCCGGCGCGCCGCGCGCCGGTCGAAGTCGCGGTTGGTCTTCTGGCGCGGCGAGAAGTCACAGCGCGAGAACTTGCGCGGATGGCGCCGGACGCACGTCGGGATGTTGCGCTGCGAGCGGGGCGTGTCCTTGACCACGGCGATCCTGGCGCCGGTCGTCCGCCTTAACCTTCGCAGCGTGCGCGTGTAGCCGCGGCGCAGGTACTTGGCGCTCGCCCTGCTCGAGAGCCGCCGCCCGCGGCGGATGACCTTGTAGGCCACGCCGCCCGTCACGACCACGAGCTGCGGCCGATCGCGGCTAGCGATCAGCCGCATGGTCTTCTCGCGCCAGCGGTCGCACTTGAACGCGAAGTGGATGTCCGTCGGCCCGCATCCCGCCCGCAGGCGGGTGACCAGGCGCCAGCCACGATCGCGTGCGATCCGCAGCAGCGGCGGCCAGAACTGCATCGCCTCCGAGTCGCCGAAGAGGACCACCGTCGGACGCCCACGACCCTTGAGAAAGACGCAGCGGTGCGGCTCGCGCCGCTTGAGGCAACCCTTGTAGAAGACTCGGCCGCGATCCTTCGTGGCCTTCTTCGGCGTCGGGTCGAGGTCCGCGGCGATCAGGGCGGCGGAAGCATCCGGGCGCGTGGGCGCGGCGGCATCCGTCGCAGAGGCACAGCCCGCGAGGGCCGTGGGGGAAACCCCAGGTGCCACCGACCCCAACAGACCCCACAGAGGAGAAGCAAATCGTTGGGAGGGGGGCAAGCTCGCCCCAAAACAAAGA
>JBPCKX010000083.1:0-50098 GCA_051003875.1 Thermoleophilaceae bacterium | reverse complement strand
CGCGTCGAGGACGGGCTCCAGTACGTCGCTCGTCGCAACAACACCTTCAGCCTCCACGTCCACATCGGGGTGCGCGGCGCGGACCGCGCGATCGCCGTCTGCGACAGGCTGCGTCCGGTGCTGCCCGAGCTGCTCGCCATCTCCGCCAACTCGATCTTCCTCGACGGGCGCGACTCGGGCCTGCACTCGGCGCGCAGCCAGATCTTCACGAAGAGCTTTCCCCGCTGCGGCGTTCCCGATGCCTTCGGCGGCTACGACGCCTACGCGGACTACGTCGACTTCCTCGTGCGCACCGGCTCGATCGTGGAGCACACCCAGCTCTGGTGGAGCGTGCGGCCGCACCACTTCTTCGGGACCGTCGAGGTGCGCATCTGCGACGCGCAGTCAAGCGGCGAGGACTCCACGGCGCTCGCCGGGCTGATCGTCGCGTGTGCGGCGCAGGCCGCGCTCGACCACGACGACGGGGTCGAGGTCGAGCATCCGCCCCGCAGGCTCGTCGAGGAGAACCTCTGGCGGGCGATCCGCCACGGCCTCGACGGGAAGCTGATCGACCTCGAGCGCGGCGAGCAGTTCCCGGCCGCGGCGGCCGGCGACAGGCTGCTCGCCTGGACCGCTCCCGCCCGCGCCGCGCTCGGGATAGATTCCGTGCTGCCCTCCGAGAACGGCGCGCAGCGCCAGCGGCGCGCGCTCGCCGGGGGGGCATCGATCGAGCAGGTCTACGCCGCGGAGGTGGAGCAGTCGCGGCGCACGTATGCTGAGACCGAGGTGAGGAGCTGACCATGAACGACGAGACCCATGAGCCGACCGAAGCGGAGCTCCGCGCGGCTTTCGAGGAGCAGATGCGCAACGTCGGCGTCGAGGACGTGATCCTCCAGACGGTCGCGACGCTCGTGAACCTCGGCGCGCGCCGACTCGGCCTCGTGGCCGAGCCGGGCGAGGACCCGGCCGCGGTGCGCGACGTCGCCCAGGCGCGGCTGGCGATCGACGGCGCCCGCGCGCTCGCGCCATTGTGCCCCGATGACCACCAGGACTCGATCCGTCAGGCGCTCTCCCAGCTTCAGCTCGCGTTCGCGCGCGAGGCGCAGGGAGACCCGGAAGCCGGGCAGCCCGACCCTGCGGCCGCCGGGCCCGACCCCGCCGGCGGCGGGAAGGACGCGGGAACGGCAGACCCCGCCGCCCCTCCGCCGGCCGGTGACGATGCCGCCGAGCGCGCCAAGGCACGCTCGCAGATCTGGACACCGCCGGGCGCGTGACGGTCGGCATCTTCGGAGGGTCGGGCCTCTACCGCCTGCTCGACGACGTGGAGGAGGTGGCCGTGGACACGCCCTACGGCCCGCCCTCGGCGCACATCCGCGTCGGCGCGATCGAGGGTGCGCGCGTCGCCTTCATGCCCCGCCACGGCGACGAGCACACGCTGCCGCCGCACCGGATCAACTACCGCGCCAACATCTGGGCCATGAAGGAGCTCGGGGTCACGCGGATCGTCGGCCCGACCGCCTGCGGCGCGCTCAAGCCGGAGCTCGAGCCCGGGACGTTCGTGTTCTGCGACCAGTTCGTGGATCGCACGCGCGGGCGCGAGGACACCTTCTACGACGGGCCGCAGACGACACACGTCTCCGCCGCCGACCCATACTGCCCGGACCTGCGCCGGACGCTGACGGAGTGCGCCCGCGAGCTCGACATCCCGGTCGCCGAGAGCGGCACGGTCGTCGTCATCCAGGGTCCGCGCTTCTCCACGCGCGCCGAGTCGCGCTGGTTCTCGGCGTCAGGCTGGGACGTCGTCAACATGACCCAGTACCCCGAGGCGTGGCTCGCGCGCGAGCTTGAGCTCTGCTACGCGAACGTCTCGCTCGTGACCGACTACGATGTCGGCCTGGAAGGGATGCCGGACGTCCCCCCGGTGTCGGTTGAGGCGGCTGTCAGGGTCTTCGCCGACAACCTCGATAGACTGCGCGCGCTCTTGTTCCGGGCGGTGCCGAGGATCGGATCCCAGCCGGAAGACCTCTGCGCCACGGCCATGTCGAGCGCCATCGTCCACTGACCCCGGGGGCGGGCCCTCCGGCGGACGTCGCCGCCTTTCTTTCCGACCGAATCCATCCGGAGGACAGTTCCCTTGACCGAATTTCTGACCGACTACGGAATCCTTGTAGCGCTCGCCTGCTCGGGTGCCGCCGTGCTCTACGGGCTCGTCACGACACGCTGGCTGCTGGCCAAGTCCCCCGGCAACGAGCGTATGCAGGAGATCTCGGCGGCCGTGCAGGAGGGGGCTGCCGCCTACCTCACGCGCCAGTACCAGATCATCGGCGCGGTCGCCGTGGTGCTCGCGATCGTGCTCGCGGTAGCGCTCGACGTGCGGACCGCGGTCGGGTTCGTGATCGGCGGGGCGTTCTCGGGCGCGGCCGGCTTCATCGGCATGAACGTGTCCGTGCGCGCCAACGCGCGTGTCGCCGAGAGCGCCCGCGGCGGCGTCGGCGCGGCACTCGACGTGGCCTTCAAGGGCGGTGCGATAACGGGCATGCTCGTCGCGGGGCTGGCGCTGCTCGGCGTCGCGGGCTACTACGGCGTGCTGCTGCTCGCAGACGTCGACGAGAAGGACGCGATCGACGCGCTCGTCGGCCTCGGGTTCGGCGGCTCGCTGATCTCGGTGTTCGCCAGGCTGGGGGGAGGTATCTTCACCAAGGCTGCCGACGTGGGCGCGGACATCGTCGGCAAGATCGAGGCGGGCATCCCCGAGGACGATCCGCGCAACCCGGCCGTGATCGCCGACAACGTGGGCGACAACGTCGGCGACTGCGCCGGCATGGCGGCCGATCTGTTCGAGACCTACGCGGTCACCGCCGTCGCCGTGATGCTGCTCGGGGTACTGACCTTCCAGGAGATCGGCGCGGTCTCCGTCTATCCGCTCGTGATCGGGGGCGTTTCGATCGTCGCCTCGATCATCGGCACGCTCGCCGTCAAGAGCGCCGTCGGGAACGTCGAGCGCGCGCTCTACCAGGGCCTCGCCGTGTCGGGGCTGCTCGCCGCGATCGCCTTCCTGCCGATCACCCTCTGGCTGATGGACGACGTGACCTTCAAGTCGGGCGCCTCGGCGCTCATCACAGGTGGCGGCGAGGTCGCGACGGGCTTCGACTTCTACCTCTGCACGTTGATCGGGATCGGCATCACCGCGCTGCTGTTCGTGATCACCGACTACTACACCTCGACGCGCTTCCGCCCCGTCAAGACGACCGCGAAGGCCTCGGAGACCGGCCACGCCACGAACATCATCCAGGGCCTCGCGCAGGGCTTCCAGTCGACGGCGGCCCCCGCGATCGTGCTCGCGCTCGGGATCCTCGCCGCGAACGAGCTGGCGGGCATCTACGGGATCGGCGTCGCCGTGATGGCGCAGCTCTCGCTGACGGGCCTGATCGTCGCGCTCGATGCCTTCGGCCCGATCACCGACAACGCCGGCGGGATCGCCGAGATGGCGGAGCTGCCGCAGGACGTGCGCGACGTGACCGACCCGCTCGACGCCGTCGGCAACACGACGAAGGCGGTCACCAAGGGGTACGCGATCGGCTCCGCCGTGCTGGCCGCGCTGGTGCTGTTCGCCGCCTTCATCGAGGAGTTGCGCGAGGAGGCGGCCGCCGAGGGCAAGCTCGACGAGTTGACCGCGGGCGTGTTCGACATCTCGAACCCCGAGGTGCTGATCGGCCTGCTCATCGGCGGAATGATGGTCTACCTCTTCTCGGCGCTCTCGATCGAGTCGGTCGGCCGCGCCGCCGGTGGCGTCGTGGACGAGGTTCGACGCCAGTTCCGCGAGAAGCCGGGCATCATGGAGGGCACCGAGAAGCCCGACTACCGCCAGTGCGTATCGATCGTGACCGCTGCGGCCCAGAAGCAGATGATCGCCCCGGCGCTGATCCCGATCGTGATCCCCGTCGTCGTCGGCGTGCTCTCGTTCGCCGCGCTGGGGGGCCTGCTGATCGGCGTGATCGTCGTCGGCTTCTTCGCGGCGGTCTCGATGACCTCGGGCGGCGGCGCGTGGGACAACGCCAAGAAGCTGATCGAGGACGGCGAGCACGGCGGCAAGGGCTCGAGCGCCCACGAGGCGTCGATCACCGGCGACACCGTCGGCGACCCCTACAAGGACACCGCGGGCCCGGCGATCAACCCGATGATCAAGGTCGCCAACATCGTCGCGATCCTGATCATCCCGTTCCTCGTCTAGCGGCCCGCGTCCGACAGGCGCGGGGTGAGCTGCCGAGCTTTTGACCGAGGGGTGGTCATAACCCCGGCCGGTGCGCGCCGCGGGAGTGAGCTGCCGAGGGAGGTCGGCGATTCCTCCGGCGGGGGGTCTGTCCCCGAGCCCGGCCGCTGCCGGTAGATTCGCCGGACTGATGGCCGAACGGCGCCCGAAGGATGCGGGACTCGAGCGGGTGCTGGGCACGGGCGCGCTCTTCAGCACCGCCTACGGCAACGTCGGCAGCTCGATCTACTACGCGCTCGGGTTGGTCGCGGTCTTCGCGCTCGGGATGACGCCGGTGGTGTTCCTGATCGCCGGGCTGATCTTCATCTGCACCGCGGCCAGCTACACCGAGGCGACCACCATGTACCCGGAGGCGGGCGGCTCCTCGTCATTCGCGCGGCGCGCCTTCAACGAGCTCACCTCGGCGATCACGGCCTGGGGCCAGATGCTCAACTACATCATCACGGTCGCGATCTCGGCCTTCTTCCTCCCGCACTACCTCGGGACGATCTGGGAGCCGCTCCTGACCTCGCCCGGGGACATCCTGCTCGCGGTCGGGGTGGTGGCATTCCTCTGCGCGCTGAACGTGCGCGGCGCCCAGGAGGCTGCGGGCCTGAACGTCGTGCTGGCGGTGGCCGACTTCCTGACCCAGGTGACGTTGGTGGTGATCGGCGTGGCGCTCGTGCTCTCGCCGGAGACGCTCGTCGGGAACGTCGACTTCGGCGTGGCGCCCAAGGTGAGCGACTTCCTGATCGCGATCCCGGTCGGGATGGTGGCGTTCACCGGGATCGACACGATCTCGAACATGGCCGAGGAGGCCGTCGACCACGGCCGCACGATTCCGCGCGCGATGCGCGGCGTGGTGGTGGCCGTGATGACGATCTCGCTCACGCTCCCCGCCGTGGCGCTCTCGGCGATGCCCGTGCAGGACGGCCAGACCCTGCTGGCCCTCGACGCGGACGAGGGCGGCTTCGCCGACAACCCCGTGCTCGGGGTGGTGGTCAACCTGGGCCTGGGCAGCGTGCAGCCGATCGCAGAGGTCTACGTCGGTCTGCTGGCGGCGACGATCCTGCTCGTGGCGACGAACGCCGGGCTGATCGGCCTGTCGCGGCTGAGTTACTCGATGGGCCAGTACCGTCAGCTGCCCGAGCGGCTGCGCCGGCTGCATCCGCGCTATCGCACGCCCTACGTGGCGATCGTGCTGTTCGGCTTCGTCGCCTGCCTGGCGATCCTTCCCGGCCGGGCCGAGTTCCTCGGCACCGTCTACGCCTTCGGGGCGATGCTCAGCTTCACCGTCGCGCACGCCTCGGTGATCGCGCTGCGCGCGCGCGAGCCCGAGCGCGAGCGGCCCTACCGGGCACCGCTGAACTTCCGCGTGCGCGGTGTCGAGGTGCCGCTGCCGGCCGTCCTGGGCGGGCTCGGCACCGGGAGCGCGTTCCTGGTCGTGACCGCGCTGAACCGCGAGACGCTGGCGGCCGGCGGCATCTGGCTGGCCTTCGGTGGGCTGACCTACGTGCTCTACCGCCGCAGCCGCGGGCTGAGCCTGACCGAGACGACGAAGATCGTGATGCCCAGGCCGATCGTCGAGCACGAGGTCGAGTACCAGTCGGTGCTGCTCGCCTTCGAGGACGGTCTCTACTCGCCCGAGGCCGTCAACACTGCGGTCAAGCTGGCGGCCCGCAGGGGGAGGGCGATCCACGTGCTCGTGACGATCACCGTCCCCGCGAACGCGCCGATCGACGCCGTCATGCCCGACGCCGAGGCGAAGGCCCGGGCGGCGATCGACTCGGCGCGGCTACGAGGCCGGCGGCGCGTGAGCGGGCACTTCGAGCGCGTCCGCGCGGGAGAGGCGGGACGCAGGATCGTGCTCGAGGCACGCGAGATCGAGGCGGCGGCGGTGGTGATGGCGCTGCCCCCGCGCCGCACCGGATCCTCGATCTTCGGCCGCACGCTCGAGACGGTGCTCTCCGAGCGCCCGTGCCGGGTGATCATCGACTCCTCGCGCGACGTGCGCGAGCGCGCGGCAGGCGCTGCCCCCCCGTAGAATCCTCGCCGTGGACCGTGCCTACCTCGCCGGCTCGCGGGCGCTCAACGCGACCCTCGCCCTGGTCGGCGTGGCGCTGGTCGTGACGACGCTCGCCCGCGGGGGCGGTCCGCTCGCGTTCGGGGTGATCGTCGGCGTGCTCTTCGCGGCGCTCGGGGCCGCCCGCCTGAAGCTGTCGCTCGCGCTGCCCCCGGACCGGGGAGCGTGAGCTCGCCCGAGGACCGCTCCGGGAGCTCGGTGCGCGACTCGCTGCGACGCGGCTCGGAGGGGGCCGAGGCGCGGATCGCCCGCAGCCTCGGCCAGCCCGCCCTGTTCGCGGTCGGGCTGAGCGCCGCCGGCTCCTCGATCTACTTCGCGCTCGGCGTCGTGGCCGACGGCGCGCTCGGGCTCACCCCGCTGGTCTTCCTCGTGGCCGGGGTCTTCTTCGTGGTGACGATGCTCACCTACGTCGAGGGCAACTCGCTGCACCCCGAACGGGGCGGGGCGTCGGTCTTCGCGCGCTACGCCTTCAACGAGCTCTGGAGCTTCATCGCCGGCTGGGCGATCCTGCTCGACTACCTGATCGTGATGGCGGTCGGCGCCTTCGCGGTGTCGCACTACCTCGCGGCCTTCTGGGGCCACGCGGACGACTCGGGGGTCGACCTCGCGATCGCCGGGGCGACGATCGCCTACGTCGCGTGGGCGAACATCCGCGGCATCACGACGCAGCGCTTCGGCTTCCTGCTGCGCGTGTCGGTCGCGAGCATGGCGCTGTTCGCGGCGATCATCGTCGTCGGGTCGGTACAGCTCTTCGATCTCTCGCTGCTGACCGAGGCGACCGAGCTGGGCGAGAGCCCGGCCTGGGAGGATGTCGTCTTCGCGGCGGTGATCGCGGCCGTGGCGCTGACGGGGATCGAGGCGGCGTCCGGACTCGCGGGCGAGCTGCGCGTCGGCGGCCGCGGGCTGCGCCGCGTGGTGAGGGTGGCCGCCGCGGGAATCGTCGTGCTCTTCGTCGGCATCTCCGCGGTTGCGCTGATGGCCGTGCCGGTCGTCGACGGATCGACCGAGCTCGGCGGCGCGTTGATCGAGGCACCGGTGCTCGGCGTCGTCTCGCAGTTCGAGCCCGGCTGGCTCGCGGAGAGCTTTCGCTACGCGGTCGGAGCGCTCGGAGCGCTCGTCCTCGTGCAGGCCGTCAACGGGCAGATGCTCGGCCTCGGCCGGCTCGCCTACTCGCTCGGAACGAACCGCCAGATCCCGAGCGGGCTCTCGCGCCTGGACGACCGCCGCTCGACACCCTACGTGGCGATCACGATCGCCGCCGTGCTCGCGTTCGCGCTGGCGACCTCGGCCGACGTCGAGTTCCTCGCGGGGATATTCGCCTTCGGGGCGATGCTCGCCTTCACGCTCGCGCACCTGGCGGTGATCGCACTGCGCTTCCGCGAGCCCGACCGGCCGCGGGCCTACAGGATGCCGCTGAGCGTCCGCGTGGGCCGCGGGTCGGTCCCGCTGACCGCGGCGCTCGGCGTGGTGATGGGGGGCGCGGCGTGGGGCAGTGTCGTCGTTCTGCACGAGGGCGCGCGGCTCATCGGAGGCGCCTGGATGGTGCTCGGGATCGCCCTCTACGTGGTCTATCGCCGCAGGCAGGGCAAGTCGCTCACGCAGCGGTTCACGATCCCGGCCGAGGCCCTCAAGGAGCCGCGGGACACCGCCTACGGGAGCATCCTCGTGCCCGTCTCGGGCGATCCGCTCGACGACGACATCGTCGGCACGGCGGGACGGCTCTCCGCCGAGGAGGCGAAGGAGGGTGAGGGGGGAACGGTGCTCGAGGTGCTCTTCGTGTTCGAGGTCCCGCTCTCGGTGCCGCTCGACGCACGCGTCCCGCCCGAGCGCGTCACGCGCGCGCGGCAGAGCCTGGCGCGCGCGAAGGAGGTGGGGGAGGAGTATGAGGGGGTCGAGGTCGCGACGGCGATGGTGCGCGGCCGGACGACCGGTGCGGCGATCGTGTCCGAGGCAAAGCGCCGCGGCGTCGAGGCGATCGTGCTCGCCGCCGAGGAGCCGAGCCGTACGCGCGGGGGGGCGATCTTCGGCGGCCTGACGCGCGGCCGCGAGCGGTACACCGGTGAGACGACGCGCTACGTGATCGAGAAGGCGCCCTGCAAGGTGATCCTGACGGCGGCGCCCGCCGACCGGCCCGCGGCCGACGGGAAACGCGAGCGGCCGGCGCCGGACGGCTGAGAGCGCCGCCACGCACCGGCTCGGCGCTATTGTGCGCTCGGCATGTTCGTCCTGATCGTAGGCAGCGGGCGGGTGGGCTCGGCCGTCGCCAAGTCGATGCTCGCCGACGGCCACGAGGTGTCCGTGCTCGATGAGAGCCCGGAGGCGATCGCCCTGCTCAACCAGGGCCAAGAGGAGACCTGGGAGGACCTCGGCGGCTCCTTCACCGTCGGGACCGCGCTCGAGATCGATGCGCTGCTCGCGGCGGGCATCGACCGCGCCGACGCCTTTCTCGCCTCCACCGACGGCGACAACACCAACCTCGTGATCGCGCAGATCGCCCAGCAGCGCTTCAACATCGACCTGGTCGTCGTGCGGGTGCTCGATCCGGGGCGCGCGCGCTGGTACGCGGACCAGGGGCTCCAGACCGTGTGCCCGACCCAGACGGCGATCGAGCTGCTCGAGGCCGCGCTGCGCGGGCACAGCGGCGTCGCCGCCGGCGGGGAGGCCCGCTAGGTGTACGTGCTGATCGTCGGCGCGGGCAAGGTCGGGTGGAACCTCGCGCGAGAGCTGTTCCAGAAGGGCAACGAGGTCACCGTGATCGAGCGCGACCGGCGTCGCTACGAGGTCGTCGAGGAGGAGCTCGAGTACAGGATCCAGTACGGCGACGGCACGGAGCTGTGGGTGCTCGAGCGGGCCGGCATCGAGCGCGCGGACCTGATGATCGCCGTCACCGGCGACGACGAGGACAACATCCTCATATGCCAGGTGGCGCGCGAGAAGTACGGTGTCGAGCGCGTCGTCTCGCGCTGCAACAACCCGCGTAACCTGCAGCACTTCGAGTTGCTCGGGATCAAGCCGGCGGTGTCGGCGACCGACCTGATCCTGCGGCTGATCGAGCACGAGGTGCCGAAGTACGGTCTCGTCCACCTGCTCGACCTGAAGGAGGAGAAGCTCGAGATCATCGAGATGGAGGTGGCCGAGGGATGCCCCGCCGACGGCAAGCTGGTCAAGGAGCTCGGGCTCCCCGACGGCTCGCTCGTGATCTCGATCCTGCGCGAGGGCGGCGGCGTGGTGCCGACCGGCGACTCGCTGATGGAGGCGGGTGACGAGGTGCTGCTCGTGCTCGACACGGGCCTCGAGGAGACCGTCACCGAGCAGTTCGTATGTCGATGAGGGAGGGCTGAGCAGTGACCGTGCGCACTATCGACCATCTGCTGATCGGGGGTGGCCTGGCGGCCGCGTCCTGTGCCCGCACGCTGCGGGAGGAGGGCGCGGAGGGTTCGATCCTGCTCGTCGGCCGCGAGCCCGATGCGCCGTATGACCGCCCCCCGCTGTCGAAGGAGTACCTGCGGGACGAGCAGGACCGCGCCGCGGCGCTTGTCGAGTCCGAGCAGTGGTGGGCCGAGCGGGAGATCGAGCTGCTGACGGGCACGAGCGTGATGAAGCTCGACGCCGGCGACCGGCTGGCCACGCTCTCGAACAGGGAGGAGGTCCGCTTCTCCTCGGCGCTGCTCGCGACCGGGTCGAACGTGCGGCGGCTGCGTGCCGAGGGGAGCGACCTGGACGGGATCCACTACCTGCGCGCCTTCGCCAACTCGGACGCCATCCGCGCGGACGCGCGCGAGGGCGCGCGCGTGGTGCTGATCGGGGGCAGCTACATCGGCTGTGAGGTCGCGGCCTCGCTGACGGCCGCCTTCGGTTGCGAGTGCACGATCGTGATGCAGGAGGAGGTGACCTTCGAGCGGCAGTTCGGCGCCGAGGTCGGTGCGTACTTCCAGCGCGAGCTCGAGCAGCGCGGGGTGACGCTCCACGGAGGCGACGAGCTCGAGCGCTTCGAGGGCGGCGACGGCCGCGTCGGGCGCGTCGTCACCGCCGGCGGGCTCGAGCTCGACTGCGACTGCGTCGTGATCGGCGCCGGCGTGATGCCCGACGTCATGCTCGCGCGGGCCGCCGGCCTCGACCTGGGTGACAGCGGCGGCGTGCGCTGCTCGGCGCAGCTCGAGACCTCGGCGCCCGGGATCTACGCGGCCGGCGACGTCTGCGAGTACGACAGCACCGTCCACGGACGGTCGCTGCGGGTCGAGCACTGGGACGTCGCGCTACAGCACGGCAAGACCGCGGCGCTGAACATGGTCGGACGCGGGGTCGCGCACGAGACGGTGCCGTACTTCTTCTCCGACCTGGCCGACTGGACCTCGATGGAGTACGTCGGCCCGGGCGCGGGCGAGCCCGTCATCCGCGGCTCGCTCGAGGGAGGCGACTTCACCGCCTTCTACGTGGACGCGGGCCACGTGACGGCGGCGCTGACCGTGGGCCGCTCGGAGGACCTGGACCACGCGCGCCGCTGGATCCGCGGGGAGGGAACGGTGCCGGGGGGCGAGGCGCTGGCCGACGAGGGGACGGACCTGGGATCGGCCGGAGCCTGAGCCGATTGCGCCGCGTCGACTTCGGATTGCGCCGCGTCGCCTTCGGATTGCGCCGCTTCGACTTCGCTCTCGGGCGAACCGACCTGCAGGCGGCGGAGCGCGCGGGGTCGGGATAGTCGCGTCGAACTGCCCGGGATGGATTCGAACCACCGTTCCGCGGACCAGAACCGCGTGTCCTTCCAGCTAGACGACCGGGCAAGGCTCCTTCGCAGCCAGAGACGATAGCGGCTGTCTGTCCGACCCGCATGGGAACATACGTTTGCATGCGTGAGCGAGTGCGAGATCTCCTGGAGGCCGGCTGGACACGACGAGCCATCGCCCAGAAGCTCGGCGTCGACCCCTCCACCGTCACTCGTTACGCGCGTTCGCTGGGCTTTCCGGACGCGACGAGGCGGGCATCACACTTCGACTGGGCCGAGATCCAGGAGTACTACGACGCCGGGCACTCGATCCGCGAGTGCCGCGAGCGCTTCGGATGCTCTTACGGGGCGTGGGACAAGGCGGCGATGCGCGGGGACATCACCGTGCGGCCGCGATCCGAGCGCCAGCTCTCCCACGAGACCAGGGATCGCGTCGAGGAGCGCCTGGCCGATGGAGCCTCACAGGCCGCCATCGTCGACGAGCTGGGAATCTCCAAGTCCACCGTCGCCTATCACTGCCGCAAGCTCGGCATCCGAGCAGATCCGCGCTTTGCTCGACGCTACGCCTGGGACGAGGTGCAGCGTGCGATCGACGAGGAGGGCCTTTCGATGACCCAGTGCATGCTGCGTTTCGGGTTCTGCCGCGAGACCTGGGCGAAAGCGGTGGCACGTGCAGAGATCGAGCCGCTCGCGCACGTGACGCCGATCGACGAGCTCTTGGTGGCCGGCCGGCGTCGTGGACGTGGCCATATCAAGGGCCGCCTGATACGGGAAGGACTCAAGGCCAGCCGCTGCGAGCGGTGCGGGCTGAGCGAGTGGCTGGGTCGGCCGCTGGGGCTCGAGCTCCATCACATCAACGGCGACGGTCACGACAACCGGCTCGAGAACCTGATGCTCCTCTGCGGGAATTGCCACCAGCAGACGGACAACTGGGGCGGTCGTGGTGGGCGCAAGGCGGGGATGGTCGATTAGCCGGCGCGCGGGAATGCCGGGTGCCGAGTCTGGTGAATCCTGTCTCGATGTAACCTCCGGTGCCATGATGCGTGCGCGTCTTGTCTCACTCGCCGTGGCGCTCGTCGCGCTGGCGGCGGCCGGCTGCGGTGAGGACCGTGAGGGGAGCGTCGAGTCGAGCGGTGGCACCGACACGACGGGCACGGCGCCGGGCACCGACACGGCGCCGAGCACCGACACGACCCCGGAGACCTCCACCTCGACCTCGCCCGATGCGTCCGGGGGCGCCGAGTCCGGCGCTCGCGGGCGCCCGGGACGGCGTGGCGGCTCGGCCGGGGGCAGGGATCCCCGCCGCGGTGATGACTCGGGCGGGCGTGAGGACGGTGCCTCCCGGCGAGGCCGCAACGACGGGCAGAACGACGACCCCGGCCAGGCCGGCGGCGGCGGGCGATCGGGCGGCGGCGGAGAGCCGCGGCAGCCGCGCACCGGCGGGGTCTACTGACGCAGCGAATCGTGGTCCGGTGCCCCGGTGCCCCGGTGGCCGAGTGGGCGCGCCGATCGGGACCTGGACGACCTGAGGCATGACATACGTGCATTAGGTCGTCCAGGTGTCCCTGGCGGCGTCGACCAGGCCACGCCAGGCCGGCTCAGGCCGCGGCCTGCTCGGCCCAGTCGCGGTAGAGCCGCGCGTAGGCGCCGCCGGCCGCCAGCAGCTCGTCGTGTGTGCCCTGCTCGGCGATACGCCCGCCGTCGAGCACCACGATCCGTCCGGCACCGCGGATCGTCGAGAGCCGGTGGGCGATCACGATCGCCGTGCGCCCTGCGAGCAGCCGCCGTAGGCCGCGCTCGATCTTCGCCTCGGTGTGGACATCCACGTTCGAGGTCGCCTCGTCGAGGATCAGCAGCCGCGGGTTCGCGGCGGTCGCGCGGGCGAACGCCACGAGCTGGCGCTGGCCGGCCGAGAGGTGGCCGCCGCGCTCGCCGACCTCCGTCTCGTACCCGTCGGGCAGGCGCCCGATGAACTCGTGCGCCCCGACGGCGCTCGCCGCGGCCTCGACTTCCTCGTCGCTCGCATCCGGCCGCCCGAAGGCGATGTTGTCCCTGATGGTCCCCGAGAACAGATAGCCCTCCTGTGGCACGACCCCGAGCTGCGAGCGCAGCGAGTGCTCGGTGACCTCGCGCAGGTCGTGGCCGTCCACCAGCACGCGGCCACGCGTGGGGTCATAGAAGCGCGCGACGAGCTTCGCGAGCGTCGACTTGCCGGCCCCGGTCGAGCCGACGAGCGCGACGGTCTGCCCCGGAGGCACCGTCAGCGAGATTCCCTCGAGCGCCAGCTCCCCCTCGTGGACGGGCGCGAGACCCGCCGCGCCGCGGTCGCCGTCCGGCCGACCGCCCCCCGCCGCGGGCGCCGCGTAGCCGAAGTCGACGTCCTCGAAGCGGACCTCCCCGCGCACGCGCGGGAGCTCGATCGCGTTCTCGGAGTCGCGCACCTCGGGCCGCTCGTCGAGCAGCAGGAAGATCCGGTCGAGCGCGGCCATCCCTGCCTGGTAGGTCGTGTAGAGCTGGGAAAGCTGCTGGATCGGGTCGAAGAAGGTCTGCAGGTAGAAGACGAACGACGCGAGCACGCCGATCGTCACCGCGCCCTCGACGACCTGGCTGCCGCCGTAGAGCAGGATGCACGCCGTCGCCACCGCCGAGAGCAGCTCGACCGCCGGGAAGTAGGCCGCGTTGAGCGCGACCGTGCGCATGTTCGCGTCGCGGTTGGCCTCGTTGAGCTCCGCGAAGCGTCGCTCGTGGCGCCCTTCCTGGCCGAAGCCGCGGACGACCCGGATCCCCGAGAGGGCCTCCTGGAGGTAGGCAGTCACCTGGGCGATCCGCTCGCGCGTGAGACGGTAGGCGCCCGCCGAGCCGATCCTGAACGCGACGCTTCCCAGCAGCAGCACCGGGAAGACGGCGAAGGTCACGAGCGCGAGCTGCGGGTCGAGCGCGATCAGGATGCCCGCCGCGCCGAGCAGCGTCAGGGAGGCGGAGAACAGCGTCACGATGCCGTCGTTGACGAGCTGGTCGAGCGCCTGCACGTCGTTGGTCATCCGCGAGATCAGCGCGCCCGACTTGTTGCGCGAGTAGAAGCCGATCGACAGTGTCTGCAGGTGGGCGAAGATGCGCGAGCGCAGGTCCTGCAGCGCGCGCTGCCCGACCCAGCTCGTGAGGTAGGTCTGGGCGTAGCTCGCCGCCCAGTTGACGGCCGCCGCGCCGAGGAAGAGCGCCGTGATCAGGGTCAGCGCGTCGACGTCGCCGCCGCGGATGCCGTCGTCGATCGCGCGGCCGGCGAGGTAGGGCGGGGCGAGCGAGGCGCCCGTAGCGAGCGTGAGCGCGACCAGCATTCCGATCACCCGGCCGCGGTAGGGCCGCAGCAGCGCCATCAGCTTCCCGAGCTTGCGCGTGCGGCCGCGCTCGCCGCGCAGGACCGCCCACGCCCGTCGACCGCGGCCGTTCACAGCCGCGCCGCCTCGGGCTTAGACGGCTTACGTGTGAGGAAGACCTGGTCGGGCAGCCCGCGCCGCGCGATCTCCGCGTAGAGCGTGCTCTGCTCGAGCAGCTCCTCGTGCGACCCGCGCGCGACGATCCGCCCTTGCTCGAGCACCACGACCTCGTCCGCGAGCGCGATCGTCGACAGACGGTGGGCGATGACGAAGGTCGTGCGCCCGCGCATCACCTCGCTCAGCGCCTGCTTGATCTGGCTCTCGGTCGTCGCGTCGACGCTCGAGGTGGCGTCGTCGAGGATCAGGATGCGCGGGCGGGCCACCAGCGCACGCGCGATCGCGACCCGCTGGCGCTGGCCGCCCGACAGCGAGAGCCCCCGCTCGCCGACCTGCGTGTCGTAGCCGGCGGGCAGGCCCGCGGCGAAGTCGTCGAGGCCCGCCTGCCGCGCGGCCTCGCGGATCTCGTCGTCGCTCGCGTCCGGGCGCCCGTAGGCGACGTTCTCGCGCAGCGATGCCGAGAACAGGAACGCGTCGTCGGAGACGAGCGCGATCTCCCGCCGCAGCGAGGCGACATCGACCGTGCGGACGTCGGCGCCG
This sequence comes from Thermoleophilaceae bacterium, assembly GCA_051003875.1. Lineage (GTDB taxonomy): Bacteria > Actinomycetota > Thermoleophilia > Solirubrobacterales > Thermoleophilaceae > JAAYBF01. Next base: position 35,033 of record JBPCKX010000083.1, on the reverse strand, counting down.
TCGACCAGCACCGCTCCCTCGCCGACGTCGTAGAGGCGCGAGATCAGGCTCGTCAGGGTGGTCTTGCCGGATCCGGTCCCGCCGACGAGCGCGACCGTGTGCCCGGCCTCGACCTCGAGGTCGACGTCGCGCAGCACCGGCTCGGCGTCGCCGTAGCCGAAGGTGACCCCGCGCAGCTCGACCCGTCCCCCGCCTGCGGGCAGCGGCGGCGCGCCCGGGGGGGAGGTCAGGCGCGGCTCGCGGTCGAGGATCTCGAAGACGCGCGCCCCGGACGCCGTCGCGCGCTGCGCCATCCCGAGCGCCATCCCGAGCGTTCGCATCGGTGAGGTCAGCATCACGACGTAGCCGTAGAAGGCGACGAACTCGCCGACGGTGATCGTGCCCGCCGCCGCCTGGCGGCCGCCGACGACGATGATCGCCGCGAGCCCGAGCTGTGGCAGGAAGCCGATGAACGGGGTGTAGAAGGCGCGCAGCCGGGTCGAGACCATCGACTGGTCGAAGACGCGCCGCACCGCCTGGTTGAAGCGCCGGAGCTGGCGCTGCTCTTGCGCGAACGCCTTCACGACCCGCACGCCGGAGACGTTCTCCTCGGCGGCCGCGGTCAGCTCGGCGATCCGCTGCTGGACCTCCTGGGAGGCGGGCCGGTTGCGGCGGCCGTAGCGGAACGCGACCCAGATCGCGAGCGGCATCGGCGCGAGCGCAACGGCCGCGAGGATGGGGTTGACGGCGACCATCACGCCCGCGGCGATCAGGATCGTGAGGACCGACTGCATCATGAAGACGAGCCCGTAGCCGAGGAAGAAGCGGATCGATCCGAGGTCGACCGTCGCGCGCGACATGAGCTGACCGGTCTGCTGGCCGTCGAAGAAGCCCAGCTCGAGCGACTGGATGTGGTGGTACATGCGGTTGCGCAGGTCGAGCTCGACGCCGAGCGAGACGCGGCCCGCGACCAGCCTCCGCGGCACGGTGGAGGCGAGTCGCAGCAGCCCGGCGGCCGCCACCGCGGCGGCGAGCGGCCACAGGTCGGCGCCGCCGTCACGGACGTCGTCGACCGTGCGGCCGACGAGGTAGGGGATCAGGATGCCGGTCGCCATCGCGGCCGCAGCGAGCGTCAGCGACGCGATCACCCCGCGCCGGTAGGGGGCGAGGAAGCCGAGCAGGCGCGCGAAGACCCGCAGGCCTCCGGCGGGCGGGCTGTCCGGAGAGTCGTTCACCGACTCAATACTTTACTCAGTGAAACAATTTCATTTCGGGATCTGGCTCTACGCTGGGCTCCCGTCGTCGTGGCCGGGGCTCAGAGCGCGCGCGACCGCGGCGCGACGGAAGTCGAATATCGCTGTCAGGTCCCGCCGCACGAGCGGCGCCGCGAGCTCCCCGAACGGCCACAGCGGCAGCGCGTAGCGCACCACGTCGCGCATCAGTGTGGCGCCGCCGGCGCGCGGCTCGAAGCTGTGGGTGTGGTGCCAGAGGCGGTAGGGCCCCGCGAGTTGGGTGTCGACGAACGCCTCGCCGGGTCGCCACTGCTCGATCCGCGTGAGCCAGTCGAGCGCCAGCCCGTGGATGCGCAGCCGGTACTGGATCAGCGTCCCGACGCCCATCTCCTCCGGTCCCGTGCCGACGACCCGGAAGCCCAGCAGCGGCGGTGTGATCGCCTCGAGGTTGCGGGCGTCGGCGAAGAAGGGAAATACCTCGGCCGGGGGGCGATCGAGCACCTGCTCGCGGGTGAGCGTGCGGAGCTTCACGGCATGTGCCGGCGTAGCTTCACGGCGGGCCGCGGCGGAGCTTGACGCGCTGACCGGGCTGGAGCGGATCGCGGCCGATCCCCGGGTTCAGCCGCCGGATGCGGTCGACGGGGACGCCCGTCCTGTCCTGGATCGTCAGCAGCCCGTCGCCCGGTTTCACGGTGTAGACCCGCTTCTTCGGCTCGCCCTTCTCCTTCTCGCCCGGTTTCGGCGGCCTGGTCGGCTTCAGCTTGATGCGCGTCCCGGGCACGAGGCCGAGCGGGTCGAGCGACGGGTTCAGCTCCTCCAGGCGCTCGACCGTCAGGCCGGTCTTGGCGGAGATGCCCGACAGCGCGTCGCCCTTCTTGATGACGTAGGAGGCGCGGTCGGTCGTGGGAGTGGGCTCGGACGACGGGGTGTCCTGCGACAGGAGCTTGATCGCGGCGATGGCCAGCGACAGGAACGCGATCGCCACGATGGCGAGCACCGTGTAGCCGAACATGAGCCGGTAGGACATCCCCATGCCGCGATTCTAGGGTGAGCCCGCCCGGCGCCAGTCGCGCCTCTCGCGTACCATCATCGACCTCGTGTCTTGCCTTCGGGTCATCCCGGCGCTCCTCGTCCTGGCGCTCGCAGCGACGATCGTCGCCGCCCTCGGTTGCAGCTCCGACGACGAGCCGGCGAAGAAGTCCGGCGGTGGCGAGGAGAAGGGCGCGGCGCAGGCTGAGGCCAAGGCCGACGCGAAGGCCGACGCGAAGGCCGACGCGAAGGAGGACCGCGAATTCGACCGCGCCTTCGAGGAGACCCCGTTCGAGGAGCTGGTCGGCGGGCTCCCGATTCGCAAGCCGCCCCTGTTCGCCGAGCAGTACATCACCGACGGCAGCTCGACGCTGCGCGTCGCGGTCGGCAAGAAGCGCTTCCTCTGCGGGCAGAAGCCCGCGGAGCGCACGAAGGCGGTGCAGCGGTTCTACGCGGACGCCGATCGGATCTTCAAGCGCGGCGGGGTCGACGACCTCGCGATCTCCGTGACGCCGCTCGCCGATACGGTCGCGGACGTTCCGCCGCTCGCGACGGCGAAGGACGGCGAGGTTTCGCTCACGGCGCGCGGGCGCGCCGCCGGTCCCTGCTGAGCGCGATCCGCGGCCTGGCCGGCCGCGCTCAGAGCGCCGCCTCGATCGCGTCCCTGAACGCGTCGTTGCCGAACGAGCCCTCGAGCCGAGCCGCGACGCGACCGCGGCCGTCGACCGTGAACAGCCACGGCTCGGTCTCGAGCCCGAAGCGGCGCAGCGGGCGCCGGTAGCCCTTGTCGAGCTCGTTGTCGACGAACACCTCCTGGTGGATGAACTCCATCCGATCGCCGTACTCGCGCTGCATCTGGGCGGCGATGTCGGTCACGGGGCCACAGACCCGTGTCTGGCAGAGCTGCGGGGTGGCGAACAGCAGCGCGACCGGCCGCTTGCCGACCACGTCGTCGAAGCTCTTCTCGTGCATCTCGTCGGGCGGGACGCGCGTCTCGATCGCGTCGATGTCCCCGCCCGCCGAGGCGAGCGTGTCCGTCTTCACCGGGGGCGCCGGCTCGCCCTTCGCGGGAATCGGGCTCGAGCGCGAGACGTCGATCCGGCTCGCGGCGCCGAAGACCTTTCCCTGAGCCTTGCTCATCGCCAGCACGTACCACGGTCCCGGCCGGGGCAGGTCGACTTGCGCCTCGTAGATGGCGGCGATCTCCGATTCGACTTCGGCCGCCTGCCGGCTGCGAAACGGGGGCTCGACGAGCAGCGGGTCGGCCGGCGCCTCGAACGGGCCGATCGCCTTTCCGTCGGGCCGTCGCGCGAGGTAGACGACGGTCTTGCCGTAGACGAAGGTCTGGTCCTCGTCGATGACGCCGAACGCGAGCCGGTTCGGGCCGGGCTCGAAGACCGAGGTGGCGAGACCCATGTTGACCGCGGGGAGGGTTCCCGCGATCTGCTGCAGAGTGTGCCCCGCGGGCTGCGGGAAGTCGCCCGCGTCGACCGCGCGCGCGGAGCGGATCGCGGCGCCGAAGGTGACGCCCTCGGAGCCGTTCCCGCCGCCATTGTCCTGCTGTGTGTCCGAATCGCCGTCGCCGCCACAGGCGGCGAGCGCGAGCGTCACGAGCAGCGAGACCGTGGCGAGCAGCGAGACCATGGCGAGCGGGCGGGAGCGCACGTCCCTCACGGTATCGGGGGCGGCGCCAGCGTCGCGCGGGAGCCGCCTGGCACGTCGCGCCGGTCGCGCCGCTGCACGACGCCTTCTGCTGCCCTACGAGCACACTCAACGCGTCGCGCGCGGCTCAACGCGCACTACGCGTCGCGCACCAGTTGACGGGCGGCACCTGCGACGAGCCTCGATTCGACTGAACCCGTACGTGCGGGTCTGCGAATGGGCAGCCCTCGTCGCCCCGATAGAGCCGTGCAGGCCAGCCCACGTGTCCGATCATGGCTGTGCTCCGGATGCTCGGGGTGGCCGACGAGGCCCGGCGGAGCGGGGCGATTCTCGAGCATCTCCAGCACCGTACGGCCGACGGAAGGCTGCTCGCCGACTGGCCGACCGGCGTCGTGGCGAAGCGCGTCGGCGAGCCGATCATCGGCATGGGCCGTCCGGCCCTGTTGCGCCTGCTGGCCGATCGCGTCGATGGAGCGGACATCCGGCTGGGCGCCGAATGCGTGAAGCTGGAAGCGGATGGGGAGGAGGTCGTGGCCGGGCTGGCCGGGCGGCGGCGAGCAGCGCGGGAGCGTTCTGGTGGCGGCCGACGGAGTGCGCTCGACCGTGCGGCGGCTCTACGACCCCGCGCCCCTTCGCTACGCGGGCTTCACGGAGTGGCGCGGTATCGCACCGTGCGAGGGAATCGAGGCCGGTGTACAAGTGCAGTCCTACGGGCGCGGCACCGTGTTCGGCTGGGTACCGCTGAGAGACGGGATGGTCGCCTGGTACGGGCGGCGCAACGCGGAGCCTGGCGGCGTAGACGAGCCCGGGCAGAGCAAGCACGCCCTGACGGAGGTCTACGGCGACTGGCATAACGCCGTGCCGCGCCTCATAGAGGCCACGCCCACGCCGGAGGAGTCGATCGCCCGGGGAGCGGGGCTGGCCATCGAGGACGGGGTCGTCCTGGGCCGCTGCGCTGGCGACTCGGCCGAGGCGACGGAGGCACTGCGCGAGTACGAGCGCCGGACGGAGGATCGGCCGCACGTCGCGGGTGGTCGACACCTCTCGAAGACAGAGGGAATGGATCGCTGGGAGCACCCGGCCGCCTGCCGCCTCCGCAACCTGCTGCTGCGCTCACTGCCGAAGCGGATCGCCCTGCGCCAGTTTCAGACGGTCGTGACCTTCGAGCCCTGACTCAGCCCTTCGGCGAGGGGGCCGCCCAGTCGAAGATCATCCCCGCGTAGATCCACTTCGTCGTCTCCATTCCGAGGAGCATCACCCGCCGGCCGGGGGCGAGCCGCCCCTCGACCCAGGCCCGGTCCAGCCCAAGCGGGAGCGCCGCGCAGCCCGGCGCACCGATCTCGGGCAGGGCGTTGTAGACCTTGCCCTCGAGCGTCCGCCACGCGGACGCCTGGTCGCCCGCCTCGGCGAACGCCTCGGCCATCCATTCGGTGTCGGCCTCGGGGGTCACGAGCAGATCGATCGAGTCGGCGCTGACGCCGGTGGTCGCGAGCAGGTCGGCGAGGGCCTCGATCGTGAGCGTGGCCGTGTAGCTGTTGGCCTGCTCGATGTCGATGTGGAGATCCACGGGCCGTCCGCCATCGAGCTGCTCCAGGTAGGGACGGTGCGTACCGCCGCCACCGCGCACCTCCATGCCCGGCGGCCGCCCCGCGCCGATACCCGCGATCGCCGAGCCGATCACCGACGACTCGTCGGAGGCCTGCAGCACGATCGCCCCGGCGCCGTCGCCGAACATGTAGACGAGCAGCCGGTCGCGGACCTTGATCCGCTTGCTCCCGCTTCCGAAGATCTGCGCCTGGGTGGGCGAGATCGCGTCGGCCCCCACCACGACGGCCGTCCGGTAGATCCCGCGCTCCAGGTACAGGCGGGCGATGTCGAGCCCCTGGACGACCCCGGCTCCCCCGGAGCGGATCTCGAGCAGCGCGCAGCGGCCCCCGAGCTCGTCCTGCACGAGGGCCGGCGTCGGCGGCAGCATGTAGTCGCCCGTCGCGGTGGCGACGATCAGCAGGTCGATGTCCGCCGGCTCGACTGCAGCGCGCTCGAGTGCCTGGAGGGCTGCCTTGGCCGCCATGCCGGACGTCGAGTCGGTGTGCTCCCCGGTCTCGCGGTCGACGATCCAGTGACGGCGTTCCATGTGCATGCCCTCGAGCAGGCCATCGGGGAGTGCTCCGACCATCTCCTCGAGCATGGCGTTGGTGATCGCCTCACCCGGCACGTAACCCCCCGTCGAGACGATCTTGGCGCCCATCCCTAAGCCTCGGGGGGCACGTAGTCGAGCCACAGCCAGTCCACGCCCTCGGCGGCCTGCCGTGCCTGCTCCAGGGTCATGCCGGGCTCGTCGTGGAGCCCGGACGTCTCCCACTGGTCCGGCTTCAGGCCGAGCGCGTAGGGGTTCACCGCGCGGGCGGGGTCCGGGGGCTCGGGAAGAGCGGCCGCCGCCTTGTGGAAGACCGCGACGGACATCGCCTCGCTCATCCGTACCTGCCAGCGGAGCTTGTCTCGCAGCCCGTCATCGTCGTAGTCCTCGTTTGGCATGGCGAGGTTCTCGCGGATCGGGGTGACCAGGGCGGTCTTCACGAATTCGTTCTCGTAGTCCCGCGGCTCGAGCTCATGCCAGTCGCGGAAGAGCTCGTGCATCTGGATGTTGAGCCTGTAGATCCGGCCGACCTCCTCCTCGACGCTCCTCACGAAATCGATGTCCGTGAGCTTGCCTTTCACGAACAGCAGGACCTGGGCACAGTGGGAGATCCAGGCATCCCACGAGAACTTGACCGCCATCACCCAGGGGTTGCCGAACACGGGGTAGACGTTCTCGGTGCGCGAGAGCACGTGCTCGAAGGTCCGGTGGTAGAGGCGGTCCCAGTACTCGATCCGGTCGCTCACGTCCTCCCCGTCGAGCGAGCGCGTGATCACGTCGCAGGAGAACGTGTTCGAGTAGGCGATCATGTCCGACCCGGGCGAGATGTAGGGGTCGGCAAAGGCCGCCGCCTCGCCGACCAGGGACCAGCGCTCCGGCGACAGCATCCGCTTCACGCCGTACGCGAAGTCCTTCACGCGCAGGAAGTCCTCCACCTGGCCGAGCCGCGGCTCCACCGCCGCGGCCAGCTGCGGCTCGTGGCGATGGAGCCAGTCCACCATCCCCTCGAGCGTCTCGATCTCCTCGAACGGGTGGTAGCGCGGGTCCGCGCACACGCCGATGCTGATCGGGCCGGTGGAGAGCGGGATCATCCAGACCCAGTAGCCCTCGCCGAGCAGGTGGTTCGTGCTGAAGGTGCGCAGCCCCGGCTCGGCCATGCGGCCCATCCAGTCCGGGTTGGACGCGCCCCACTCCTCGATGTCGAGGCCGCCCGCCAGCCGGAACCAGGCGGAGTTGATCGTGTGCTCCACCCCTTCGCTCAGTCCGAGCTGGCGCTTGAGCAGACTGGCGCGCCCGGCCGCGTCGACCACCCAGCGCGCCCTGGTGGCCCGCTCCTCGTCGAAGTGCGTGAAGTTCACGGTGTGGAGCTCGTCTCCGAGCTCGACGCCCGCTACCCGCGCGCCCTGGAGCAACTCGACTCCCGCCGCGCGCGCCCGCGCCGCCAGCTCGTTCTCGTACAGGCCCCGGTCGAGCTGCCAGGTGGCCACTGGCGAGAAGATCGGCGGACCGGACTCGACGCGCTTGGTGATGTCGCTGTTGTCGCCGGCGGGAGGGAAGAAGCGCAGGCCGTTCTTGCGCAGGTGCTTCTCGTCGAGGTGATTGCGCATCCCGACGACCTCCGCGAAGTAGTGCGCGCCCGAAAGCACCGTCGACTCACCCACCTTGAAGGCCGCCAGCGGGGCGGGTCCCTCGCGCTTCTCGAGCACCGCAAGGCTCGTCTCGGGCCGCTCCTTCTTGAGCTGGATGGACAGCGTCAGCCCGGCGAGCCCGCCGCCGAGGATCGCCACGTCGTAGCTCTCCTTCGCGGTGCGCATCGGGGCCATCTCCACCACGGACGCCTGTCGTCCCTCCGTCAACTCACTCCCCTCTCCGTTGTCGGCGTGGCGCTGCCTACTCGGGTGCTCCCCCGACATCATGGCTTACGAGGTCCAGCAGCTCCGGGACGATCCGCTCGTGTGCATCTTCCTGAAGGCAATGACCGGCGTCCTCGATCCGGGTGACCGTCGCGTTCGGGAGCAGCGCCGTCCACTGGTCTAGCACATCCTCCGAGAACGAGACATCCCGCATTGCCCACATGATTCTGACCGGGCGCCGGCGGAAGGGCGCGAGGCCGCGCTGCGCCTCCTCGCCCAGCCTTGACGCCAGGTCGTCGGGCCCGCGCGGGATCTGGCGAGGGAAGGCGAGCACGCCGGTCCGGCTCTTCCAGTTCCGGTGCGGCGCCAGATAGGCCCGCTTTAGCTCCCGCGTCAGCCGCTCCTTGTGCACCATGCTCGCGTTGAAGAGGAAGCCTTTGGTGAACGCCCCCAGGCCCTTCACAACCAGCGTCCCTATCAGCGGCGCGCGGAAGAGGTAGATCGGTGGGGGCAGCCTGACCTTGCCGGCTGGCCGCTCGGGGTACGGCGAGTTCAGTACCAGCAGGCGCCCCACCCGGTCCGGGTGGGCCGTGACCCAGCCCAGGCCGATCGCCGCGCCCCACTCCGCGAAGACCACGGTCGCGTTGCGCAGGTCGAGTGACTCGAGCAGCGCGTCGAGCCGGCGGATGTGGAGGTCGAGCCGGTAGGGCCCCGGCTCGGAAGGCTTGTCGGAACGACCGAACCCGAGATGGTCCGGGACGATCGCGCGATGCCCCCGCTCGACGAGCGCGGAGATGAAGTTCCGGTAGAGGAAGCCCCACGTGGCGTTGCCGTGGAGCAGTACGACGCAGCGGCCGTCGCGAGGCCCCTCATCCACGTAGTGCATCCGCCCCTCCGGAGTGTCGAACCAGCGCGGCTCGTAGGGCCACAGGCCCCCGAATGTCCAGTCCACAGCCATGAGGGCGCAGCTTCACCGCCGGCGTCGGCCGCTGTCAACCCCGCGGTTTTCGCTCCTTGTGGACTCTTCTGCGGTGAGGCCGGTCAGCGCCGGCGCCGCGCCGGGCTTGGTCGGCCGGGCCCCTGGCTGAGTCTCGGTGAGGCGTGGCATACCGCTCTAGAAGCGATAGCTCCGGGTGGAATCGAACCACCGACCTCTCCATTATGAGTGGAGCGCTCTAAACCGCTGAGCTACGGAGCCGCGCCTCCGAGGATAACCCGTACCGGCCGCGCCGCCCGGGCCCGTTGCGACCCGCGGCGCGGCCCGCGCAGCCCGTCCTGGCCCGCCCGGCGGTGGCCCAGCGTGCCGCCAGCGGCGATACTGCCCCGATGGCGGTCACGGAGCTCGAGGACGAGGGCTCCCTGCTGGTCGCCGTGCCGAACGTGAGCGAGGGGCGCGACGAGGGCGCGATCGTGGAGGTCGAGGGTGGCTTCGTCGGCGCGCGCCTGCTCGACATCCACAGCGATGCCGACCACGGCCGCTCGGTCTACACGCTCGCGGCGCGCCAGGGCGTGCTCTCCGATGCGCTCGTGGCCGGTGCCGCGGCGGCGGTCGAGGCGATCGACCTGACCCGCCACCAGGGCATTCACCCGCATGTCGGCGCGCTCGACGTGATGCCGGTCGTCTACCGCGAGGAGTCCGAGCGCGGGTCCGCGATCGCCGAGGCGCTCGCCGCCGCGGCGCGGATCGGCGCCGAGCTCGAGTTGCCGGTCTTCCTCTATGGCGAGCTCGCCACCCGCCCCGAGCAGCGCGAGCGCGCCTGGCTGCGCGCCGGTGGGTGGCGCGCGCTCGCCGGGCGGATCGCGGCCGGCGAGGTGGCTCCCGACTTCGGCCCGGCGCGGATCCACCCGACCGCGGGCGCGGTGCTCGCCACCGCCCGCCCTCCGCTGGTCGCCTTCAACCTCGACCTCGCGGGCGGCGACGTCGAGCTCGCGCGGGCGATCGCCGCCGATCTGCGCGAGGCGGGCGGCGGGCTGCCGGGCGTACGGGCGATCGGGCTCCACCTCGAGCGGCGCGGCCGTGCCCAGGTCTCCACGAACGTGCATGACCACCGGGCCACGCCGTTGCGCGCGATCGTCGAGGCCGTCCGCGCGCGCGGTGAGGTTGCGGAGTGCGAGCTCGTCGGGCTCGCGCCGCAGGCGGCGTTCGAGGGCTTCCCTGACGACGTTCCGCTGCGCGGGTTCTCGCCGGAGCGGCATCTGCTCGAGAACGCGTTAGGGTCCGCGAAGAAATAGGTGAGTGGTTTGGGCGCCCGATCCGGGGATGCCAGACGCCGCACGGGAGCGGAGCAGTAGCAGCGCTACTGCGAGCGAGCGGGTGGCGACTGGCGCCGCGGGCGGGTATCCAAACCGCGCAGTTATTGATTCGCGGGCCCTTAGGCTCGCTTGACTGAGCAGCGATGGCCCAGGCTAAGAACAAACGCAAGCGCAAGCACCGCGGCACGCCGGCGGGTACCGTCGAGCGCCCCGCCCGCAGCGGGCGCACACCCACCCGCGCCGATGCGAAGCAGGGTGCGCGCGAGCGCCGCGCCGAGCGACTCGACCGGGAGCCGACCTGGCGCGGCGCGGTCACCCGCGCGGCGATCGCCGCCGCGGTCTTCGGCCTGCTGGTGGTGGTCGCGTTCGGGAAGAAAACGGGCCAGGGACTCGCGCTCGCCGCCTTCATGTTCGTCCTCTACATCCCGCTCGGCTACGCGACCGACTCCGCGATCTACCGCTACCGGCAGCGCAAACGTTCCTGAGCAGGCGGGAGCGTGGCGGCCGGGGCGTGCCGAGCGTCGACCCCGGGCGAGCCACCGCGGTCTCGCCGAGGGGTGGGCACAACCTCGGCCGGTGCGGGCCGGGCGCTGAGCTGCCGAGCTTTCGCCCGAGGGGTGGTCATAACCTCGGCCGGTGGCGGCCCCGCGGCGGGCTTCGGGTTCGCCGGCGAAGAGCCGGGCAACTGGGCCCCCGCCCGCTCCGGTTAGGCTGAGGAGACGATGGAAGTCCGTATGTTCACCGTCGGCCCGGTGCGGGAGAACTGCTTCCTGCTGTGGCGCGCGGGCGACGATCGCGCGCTGATGATCGACCCGGGGGAGGAGGCGCCGAAGTTGCTCGACGCGGTGCGGGAGCTGGGGGTGAAGGTCGAAGCGATCCTGCTGACGCACACGCACTTCGACCACGTCGGGGCGGTGGCGCCGGTCGCCGAGGCGACGGGAGCCGAGGTCTGGGTCCCCGAGCTCGAGCGGTTCGTGCTCGCCGACATCAACCGCTTCGTCCCCGGGCAGGCGTTCGGCCCGTTCGAGAGCTGGGAGGCCGAGCACACGCTCGCCGGCGGCGAGCGGCTCGAGCTCGCCGGCTTTGAGATCGATGTCCTCTTCACTCCCGGGCACAGCCCCGGCCACGTGAGCTACTCGATCGCCGACGAGGGCGCCCTCTTCTCCGGCGACGTGCTGTTCGAGGGCTCGATCGGCCGCACCGACCTCCCCGGCGGCGACGGGCGGACCCTGCTCGACTCGATCCACATGCTGCTCGGCGCGCTCCCCGGCGAGACGGCCGTCTACCCGGGCCACATGGGCATCACGACGCTCGCCGCCGAGCAGGCGACGAACCCGTTCCTCACCGAGCCGGCCCAGTAGGTCCGCGGTGGCCCCCAGGCTTCAGGCCCCGCGGGGCACCTTCGACGTCCTCTCCGACGACGCGCTCAAGCGCCGCGAGCTGCACCGGCGCGCCTGGGCGGTGATCGGCCGCGCCGGCTACCGCCCGTTCGAGACGCCGGTCCTCGAGGACACGGAGCTCTTCAGGCGCGGGGTGGGGGACTCGACCGACATCGTGCGCAAGGAGATGTTCTGCTTCGAGGACCAGGGGGGGCGCTCGCTCACCCTGCGCCCGGAGGGGACGGCGCCGGTCTGCCGCGCCTACGTCGAGCACGGGATGCACCGGCTTCCGCAGCCGGTGAAGCTCTGGTACTGGGGACCGTTCTTCCGTCACGAGCGCGCCCAGGCGGGCCGCTACCGCCAGTTCGCGCAGGTCGGCATCGAGGCGCTCGGCTCCGACGACCCCTCACTCGACGCCGAGTCGGTGCTGCTGCTGGCCGAGCTGCTCGAGGCGGCCGGGGTAAAGGGGGCGAGGCTCAAGCTGTCGAGCCTCGGGTCACGCGCGAGCCGCGAGGCGTATCTCGCCGAGCTGCAGGGCTATCTGCGCGAGCACGAGGGCGAGCTCTCGGAGGAGGTGCGCGGACGCATCACACAGAACCCGCTGCGCGCGTTCGATGCGACCCACGAGCGGACCCGCGCTGTCATGGCGGGCGCCCCGCGCCTGCTCGACCGGCTCGCTCCGGAGGACGCCGAGCACTTCGCCGAGGTGCGCGAGCTGCTCGACGACGCGGGCCTCGGCTACGAGGTGGACCCGACGCTGGTGCGCGGGCTCGACTACTACACCCGCACGGTGTTCGAGTTCGAGAGCGACAGGCTCGGCGCCCAGTCCGGCGTCGGCGGTGGTGGCCGCTACGACGGGCTCGTCGAGGAGCTCGGGGGGCCGGCGACCGCCGGGGTCGGCTGGGCGGCCGGTATAGAGCGGATCCTGCTCGCCTCCGAGAGCCGTTTCCCGCGAACGCCTCGGCCCGTCTTCGTGGCGATCGACGCGGCAGGCGCGCGGCGGGCGGCGTTCGGGCTCGTGACCGCCCTGCGCGAGGCGGGGGTACGATCCGAGGTCGAACAGGCCGGTCGCTCGTTGAAGGGCCAGATGAAGCACGCGGCGCGCATCGAGGCGCGCGCGGTGGCGATCGTCGGGGAGGGGATCGAGTGGCGGGACATGGACAGCGGCGAGCAGCGGCCGGTGAGCGGCGTCCAGGAGGCGGTCCGGATCGCGGTCGGGCTCGCCGCGTGAGCACGCCGACCTGCGACAGCCTCGCCGCGTGAGCACGCCGACCTTCGACAACCGCTACCGCAGCGCCTGGGCGGGGCTGGCCCGTCCGGAGCACTCCGGCTCCGAGCAGCGCGTGGCCGGCTGGGTGCACCGCCGGCGCGACCACGGCGGCCTGATCTTCCTCGACCTGCGCGATCGCGAGGGGCTGCTTCAGCTCGTCGTCCACCCGGAGGCGCGCGAGGCTCACGCCGCGGCGCACCGACTGCGCCCGGAGGACGTCATCACGGCGGTGGGAACCGTGGTCGAGCGCGAGGCGGGGACGGTCAACCCCGAGCTGCCGACGGGTCGCGTCGAGCTGCGCGTGAGCTCGTTCGAGCTGCTCTCCGACGCTGAGACGCCCCCGTTCCAGATCGACGACGACGAGCCGGTGGGGGAGGAGCTGCGCCTCCAGTACCGCTATCTCGATCTGCGCAAGCGCGGGATGGCCGACGTGCTCGTGCTGCGCCACCGCGTCGTCTCGACGATCCGCCGTCACCTCGAGGACCGGGGATTCATCGACATCGAGACCCCGGTCCTGACGCGCTCGACGCCCGAGGGCGCGCGCGACTACCTCGTGCCGAGCCGGCGTCAGCCCGGCTCCTGGTACGCGCTGCCGCAGTCGCCCCAGCTCTTCAAGCAGCTTCTGATGGTGAGCGGCTTCGAGCGTTACTACCAGATCGCCCGCTGCTTCCGCGACGAGGATCTGCGCGCCGACCGCCAGCCGGAGTTCACCCAGCTCGACATGGAGCTGGCCTTCGTCGAGGAGGACGACGTGATCTCGACCTGCGACGGGCTGATCGGCGAGTTGCTGGCGCTCGTCGGGATCGAAGCACCGGCCCCGATCGAGCGCATCCCCTACGCCGAGGCGATGCTCCGCTACGGCTCGGACCGCCCCGACCGGCGGGTCCCGATCGAGATCGCCGACCTCGGCGAGGTGTTCGCCTCCTCGGAGTTCAAGGTCTTCGCCGGCGCGCTCGCAGCCGGCGGGGTGGTGCGCGGGCTGAGCGCCCCGGGCGAGTTCCCGCGCAGCCGCTTCGACGCGCTCACCGAGCAGGCACAGGCGCTCGGGGCGAAGGGGCTCGTATGGGGCGTGCTCGAGCCCGGGGGGTGGCGCTCGCCGGTGGCGAAGTTCCTCTCCGAGGCGGAGATCGCCGGGCTGGTGGCGGCGACCGGCGCGCGCGAGGGGGACGCGATCCTCGTCGTCGCCGACGAGGCGCCGGTAGCGGCTCGCGTGCTCGGCGAGCTGCGGCTCGAGGTGGGTGAGCCGGAGGCGGGGCACGACCTGGTGTGGGTCGTCGACTTCCCGATGTTCGACTGGAACGCCGAGACGCGCCGCTGGGATGCCCTTCACCATCCGTTCACCGCTCCCGCCGGTGACCTCGACGGCGATCCCGGCAGCTGGCGCAGCCGCGCGTACGACCTCGTCATGGACGGCACCGAGATCGGGGGCGGCTCGATCCGCATCAACACCCCGGAGGTGCAGTCGAAGGTCTTCGGGGCGCTCGGGATGTCTCCCGCCGAGGCCGACGAGCGCTTCGGCTTCCTGCTGCGGGCGCTCAGCTACGGCGCGCCGCCGCACGGGGGCATCGCCTTCGGCCTCGACCGCGTCGTGGCGCTGCTCGCAGGGCGTGACTCGATCCGCGACGTGATCGCCTTTCCCAAGACGGCCAGCGGTGCCGACCCGCTCACCGGCGCCCCCGCCGCGGTCGGTGCCCGCCAGCTCGACGAGCTCGGCGTGCGCGTCGCGACGCCGCCCGGCCGGGCGGGGCCGGGGCGCTCGACGCCGGGCTGATCGAACGGGCCTGGTAGCGTTCGCTGCAAGCTCTAGCTTGTACGCCAGCCGGCCCATCACGTTGAGCCAACAACACCGGGATGGGAGTCCGACTCGGGACGTGCCAGGCGTTTCGCCGCCAGGTGGCGCTCCGGAGGACACCCAAGCTTGCACACGCAGGCCCAACTCCCGAGTCGGCAACGGCAAGCTGGAGCTTCTACTCACCCAGCGAGCCCTAAGCTGGCCCCGTGAGCCCTCGCACCGCATCCCACGCAGGCGTCATGCTGCGCGACCATGTCGACCATCCGCGCGGGCGTGGCGCGCTCGCGCGCTCGCCCCACGCCGGTGCTGCCGGGGGTGCCGCCTGCGGCGACCTGATCCGGGTCGCCGTCCGCCTCGACGGGCCGGTCGTGGCCGAGGCGGGCTTCGAGGCGCGTGGCTGCGCGGCCGCCGTGGCCGCCGGCAGCGCGGCCGTCGAGCTGCTCCGGGGCGCCCCCCTGCTCGACGCGGCGAGGATCACGCCCGCGGCGCTCGCGGCTGAGCTCGGCGGCCTCAGCCCCGCGGCCGGCCACGCCGCGGAGCTCGCGGCCGACGCGCTTCACCGCGCGCTCGGGATGGCCGCGCGCGACGGGGCCGCCCGCCTCCCGCACAGCCCGCTTCGCGCGCTCGTGGCGATGAGCGGCGGCGTCGACAGCGCGGCCGCGGCGCAGCTCGCGCTCGCGGGCGGCGACGAGGTCGTAGCGGTTACGCTCGAGCTTTGGTCCGATCCCGCCACGGACGGGGAGCGAAGCTGCTGCTCGCCCCAGGCCGTGACCGGCGCGCGGGCGCTCGCGCACGGGATGGGCATCCCGCACTTCACGCTCGACCTGCGCGAGCGGTTCCGCGCGACCGTGGTCGACGAGTTCCTCTCCGGCTACGCCGGCGGACGCACACCCAACCCGTGCGTCGGGTGCAACGGCGCGGTGCGCTTCGACTCGATGCTCGCGCTCGCCGGCCGGCTCGGCGCGGAGCGCCTGGTCACGGGTCACTACGCCCGCATCGGCGACGACGGCAACGGTCCGCTCGTACGCGCGGCGGCGGACGCCGGCAAGGACCAGAGCTACGTGCTCGCGCGGCTGCGCGGCGACGAGCTCGAGCGGCTGCGGTTCCCGCTCGGCGAGCTCGAGAAGCCGCGCGTGCGGGAGCTCGCGCGCGCCGCCGGGCTGGCGGTGGCCGACCGGCCAGAGAGCCAGGACCTCTGCTTCCTCGCCGGCGGCGACACGCGCTCTTTCATGCGCCGTCACGCTCCGCGTGCGCTCCGCTCCCACGGGGAGATCGTCGACCGCGAGGGGACCGTGCTCGGCCGCCACGAGGGGCACCACGCCTTCACCGTCGGGCAGCGCCGCCGGATCGGCGTCGCCGCGAGCGAGCCGCTCTACGTGCTGGGCAAGGACGCGCGCCGCAACCGGGTCATCGTCGGGCCTCGCAGCGAGCTGCTGACCGACACCGTCGCGCTCTGCCCGGTCGAGCTCCACCGACCCTCGAGCCGCGTCGGCGCGGTGCGGCTGCGCTACCACGCGCCGCCCGTGCCCTGCAGCGCACCGGCGGGGCTCGCGGCGGGCACCCACGCCCGCGCCCGGCTCGGGCTCGGGCGCTCGGTGCGGGCGGCGGCGCCCGGCCAGACGGGCTGCCTGATGGCGGGGGACCTCGTCGTGGGGTGGGGTACGGTCGCTGATGCCCGCGCCTGAGCAGGTCGCGCTCGAGGCGCCCCTCGACGCGGCGTTCGCGCCCGCGCTGCGGCTGATCGTGGGCGGCATCGCCGAGCGTGCGGACTTCGGGTTCGAGGCGATGGACGATCTCCAGCTCGCGATCGAGCGGCTGCTCGTGGAGGCCGGCCACGAGGGACGGGTGAGGCTCACGTTCGAGTTGCGGGAGGACGGGATCCGGGTCTGGATCGGCCCGCTGCGCGAGGCCGGCATGGCCGATGCGCTGCAGCATCCCGAGCGCGCGCCGGGCACCCTCACGCTGCGGCGCATCCTGACCACGGTCGTCGACTCCTTCGGCGTCGAGCCCCTCGACGGCGGCGACGTGATCGTCAGGCTCGACAAGCTGGTCGCAAGGCCCGCGTGAACGCCGGCGACCTCAGCGCGCGGGCAGACCCGCCCGACGACGATCGCGACCTGCTGCGTCGCTATCACGGCCACGGAGACGAGGGCGCGCGCGAGGCGCTCGTGAAACGACACCTGCCGCTCGTGCGCTCGCTCGCGCGACGCTACGCCAACCGCGGCGAGTCGCTCGACGACATCGAGCAGGTCGCGTCGATCGGGTTGCTCAAGGCGATCGATCGCTTCCAGCTCGAGCGTGGGGTGTCGCTGC
The DNA here is from genome assembly GCA_051003875.1 of Thermoleophilaceae bacterium. Classification (GTDB taxonomy): domain Bacteria; phylum Actinomycetota; class Thermoleophilia; order Solirubrobacterales; family Thermoleophilaceae; genus JAAYBF01. Next base: position 18,134 of record JBPCKX010000083.1, on the reverse strand, counting down.
CCACCTATGCCACCCCGACGATCGTCGGGGAGATCAAGCGTCACTTCCGCGACAGCAGTTGGGGCCTGCGCGTGCCGCGCTCGCTGCAGGAGCTGAACGCGAAGATCTCGACGACGATCGCCGCGATGACCTCGAAGCTCGGCCGCTCCCCGCGGATCTCCGAGATCGCCGACGCCCTCGACACGACGCCCGAGAACGTGATCGAGGCGATCGAGGTTCGCTCGGCCTACACCACCCTGTCGCTGTCGCCCCCCGCCCAGGAGGACGGTCCCGACCCGCTGGACGCGATCGGGGAGGAGGACGACGGGTACGCGCGCACGGACGACCGCAGCGCGCTCGCGCCCGCGCTCGGCCGCCTCCCCGCGCGCGAGCGCGAGATCCTGCTGATGCGCTTCGAGCAGGGGCTGCTGCAGACGCAGATCGCCGAACGCGTCGGGCTCTCGCAGATGCACGTGTCGCGACTCATCCGCACGTCGCTGGCGGCACTGCGCGACGAGCTGGAGCGAGCCTGAATCGACCGATCCCGACGGCGTTCGCTCACCGGATGCCACGGCCGGCACCGCACCCTGTGCGTCGCCGCGGCCGGCACCGCAGCCTGTGCGCGGCGGGGTAAATATGGTTCGTGCCATGTCCGCCTGCCGAAGGTCGATCGTCGCTGTCGCCGCCATCTCCGTCTCACTGACCCCTGCCGCCTGCGGCGGCGGCGACGGCGCCTCGGGCGACGCGCGCAAGGGGGGATCGATCACCGTCGGCGCCGTCGCCCCTGCCGGCTCGCTCGATCCGGCCGTGAGCCGCTCGCGTGACACCCGGCAGGCGCTCTCGCTCGTCTACACGCCCCCGCTCACCTACCGGCGCGGCGAGGGCCCGCGTGGCACCGAGCTCGTCCCGGGCCTCGCGGAGGACCGCCCCGAGCTCTCCGAGGACGGCACGCGCTACTCCTTCAAGCTGCGCGTGGGGCTGCGCTACTCGGACGGCATGCCGTTGCGGGCGGGGGACTTCGAGCACACGGTCAAGCGGGCGATCAGGCTCGGCGAGGGCGCCCGCCATTTCGCCGGCATCGAGGGCGCGAGGGAGTACGCCACCGCGCCCGCCGCGAGGGGGGACATAAGCGGAATCGAGTCCAACGACCGGACGCGCGAAGTCAGCGTGCAGCTCCTGGAGCGCGACGGCTCTTTCGAGCACAAGCTGGCCCTCGGCGTCGCCGGGCTCGTGCCGTCGAAGACGCCGTTCCAGGACCTCGCCGACGACCCGCCCGCGGGCATCGGCCCATACCGCATCGCCCGCGCCTCCAAGCGCGCGTTCGTGCTGGTGCAGCGGCGCGGCCTCGACCTCCCGGATGTCGCCGAGGGCAACGTGCAGCGGATCACCACGCGCGTGGTCGCCGACGAGGAGGAGCAGGCGCGGCAGGTGATCGCGGGCCGGCTCGACTACATGCAGGGCGCGGTCCCGGTGAGCATGCTGCCGGAGGTGCGCTCGAAGTTCAAGAGCCGCTACGAGGAGCACCCGACGCTCTCGAGCAGCTACTTCTTCCTCAACCAGCGCAAGCCGCCGTTCGACAACGAGAAGGTGCGCAGGGCGATCAACCTGGCGCTCGACAAGCAGGCGCTGATCCGCCTCTTCGCGGGCCGCCTCGAGGCGCGCTGCAACCTGCTGCCGAAGGGCCTCGACGCGTACCACAGGATCGACCCCTGCCCGTTCGGCGACCCGAGCTTGAACGGCGACCCCGAGCGCGCGCGGCAGATGATCGAGGACGCCGGCGAGGAGGGCAAGGAGATCACCGTCTACAGCGACGGGGCCCCCGCCAACCGGGCGCTCGCGCGCTACTACAGGGGGGTGCTCGACAAGATCGGGTTCGACGCCGGGCTGAAGGTCGTCGACCGGCTGGCCGGTCCCCGCCGCGCGCGTGCACAGACAGGTGTGGCCTCCGTCGCCCCGGAGCTTCCGTACCCGCTTCCCTACCTGGCTCCCGTCAGCGCCGACGTGCTCGACCCCGACTTCGAGGAGCGCCTGACCCGGCTCGCCGGGGAGGTGGACGAGGAGAGCGCGACCGACGGCTACGACGAGCTGTCGGTGTTCGCGATCGAGAACGCATACGTGGCGGCGATCGGCTCCGAGCGGCGCGGGGTCTTCCTGTCCGAGCGCATGGACGCCGCGAACTGCGCGATCTTCCACCCGGTCCACGGGCTCGACTACTCGAGCCTCTGCCTGCGGTGAACGCCACCACGGCCGACATACGCGAGCGCTACCTGTCGTTCTTCGAGCAGCGCTCGCACGTGCGCATTCCCTCGGCGCCGCTCGTGCCGGCGAGCTTCGACCCGAGCGTGCTGCTGACGACGGCCGGGATGCAGCCGTTCAAGCCCTACTTCCGCGGCGAGCAGGAGCCGCCGTCGCGGAGGCTGACCTCGGCGCAGAAGTGCTTTCGCACGACGGACATCGAGAACGTGGGGATGACCGCCCGGCACCTCACCTTCTTCGAGATGCTCGGGAACTTCTCGGTCGGCGACTACTTCAAGCAGGGCGCGATCGAATACGCGTGGGAGCTCTCGACGGACGGCTTCGGCTTCGACCCGCAACGGCTCTGGGTGACCGTCTTCGGCGGCGACGAGGAGCTCGGGCTCGGCTCCGACGACGAGGCGATCGAGTGCTGGCGGGCGATCGGCGTGCCCGCCGAGCGGATCGTGCCGCTCGGGCGGGCGGACAACTTCTGGCAGTCGGGACCGACCGGTCCCTGCGGCCCGTGCTCCGAGCTCTACTTCGACCGCGGGCCGGACTTCGGGCCCGACGAGGACCGGCCCGGCGAGGACTCCGAGCGGCTGCTCGAGTTCTGGAACCTCGTCTTCATGCAGCACGAGCTGCACTCCGACGGGTCGCTGACGGCCCTGCCGCGGCAGAGCATCGACACCGGCCTCGGGCTCGAGCGGCTCGCGGCGATTCTCCAGGGCGCCGCCTCGGTCTACGAGACGGACGGCTTCCGGCCGCTGATCGAGTTCGTCGAGCGGCGGTCCGGGCGCAGCTACGGGGAGGACTTCGCGACCACCCGCGCGCTGCGCGTGCTCGCCGATCACGGTCGCGCGGCCGCGGCGCTGCTGGCCGACGGGGTCGTCCCCTCGAACGAGGACCGGGGGTACATCCTGCGCCGGATCCTGCGCAGGGCGATCCGCCAGGGACGCGTGCTCGGGCTCGAGCAGGGATTCCTGCCCGAGCTGTGTGACGTCGCGGTGGCGGTCCTGGGGGAGGCCTACCCGGAGCTCGTGCGCGAGCGCGAGCTGATCGAGCGCTGGAGCGCGGCCGAGGAGGAGGGGTTCGGGCGCACGCTCGCGCAGGGGGAGCGGCTGCTCGACGGGCTCGTCCGCGACGCCCGCGAGGCGGGCGCGAGCGAGGTCGCGGGGGCGGATGCCTTCCTGCTGCACGACACCTACGGATTTCCCTTCGAGCTGACCCGGGAGCTGCTCTCCGAGCAGGGGCTCGGGGTCGACGCCGAGCGGTTCGGCACGCTGATGGAGCAGGCGCGCGCGACCGCGCGAGCGGGGGCGGCGCGGCGCGGGACCGCCGGCGCGGGGGACGCCGCCGAGCGCGCCGCGGAGCTCGTTCGCGGCACCGGCGAGCCGAGCAACTTCGTCGGGTACGAGGCGCTCGAGGCCGCGACGATCGTCGCCGCGGTCGAGCCGAGCGACGGCACCCTGCTCGCGAAGCTCGAGGAGAGCCCGTTCTACGCCGAGGGGGGTGGGCAGATCTCCGACGTCGGCGTGCTGGAGACCGGCTCCGGACGCGCGCGCGTGACCGGTAGCCTGCGCGTCGGGCCGGACCAGGTGCTGGTGCTCGAGCCCGTGGCGGGGACGATCGTCGCGGGCGAGCGGGCGCACGCCGCCGTCGAGCGCGACAGCCGCCTCGCCACGATGCGAAACCACACCGCGACCCATCTCCTGCACGCCGCCCTGCGCGAGCGCCTCGGCACGCACGTGCGGCAGGCCGGCTCGTACGTGGGGCCCGACAAGCTGCGCTTCGACTTCACGCACGGTGAGCGGCTCTCGGACGACCAGCTCGCCGAGATCGAGGCGCGCGTGAACGACTGGATAGCTGCGCGGCTTCCCGTGCGAGCGCTCGAGACGACGCTCGACGAGGCGCGCAGCCTCGGCGCGATGGCGCTCTTCGGGGAGAAGTACGGGGACTGGGTGCGGATGGTCGAGGTCGGCGATGTCTCGCGCGAGCTGTGCGGGGGCACGCACCTGGCCTCGAGCGCGGAGGTCGGGCTGTTCCACGTGACCACGGAGACCTCGAGCGCATCGAACGTGCGCCGTATCGAGGCGCTCACCGGCCCCGCCGCGACCCGCCTGTTCGGCGAGCGCAGCGCGCGCCTGCGCGAGCTTTCGGCGGCGATCAGAGCACCCGAGGCGGACCTGGTCGCGGCGGCGCGACGGCTCGCCGAGCGCGCGCGTGAGCTTGGCGGCGGTGAGCGCTCGGGCTCGGCCGCCGACGGCGCGGCGGCGGCCGAGGGGCTGGTCGCGGGAGCCGGCGAGGTCGAGGGGGTTCGCGTGGTCGTCGAGCGCGTGGACGTGGCCGACGCGAAGGCGCTGCTCGCGCTCTCGGACCGCGTCAGGCAGACCCTCGGCGACGCGGCCGTCGTGCTCGGCTGCGCGGTCGGGGAGCGCGTCCACCTCGTCGCCAACGTGGCGCCGAAGATCGTCGAGCGCGGCGTGAAGGCGGGCGCGGTGGTGGGGGAGGCCGCGGCGATCGTCGGCGGGGGCGGTGGCGGCCGCGACACGATGGCGCAGGCCGGCGGGCGTGACGCCGCCCGGCTCGACGAGGCGCTCGCGGCCGCCCGCGCGACGGTCGAGGCAGCGCTCTCCTAAGGTCTGGATCGATGCGGATCCTCGCGCTCGACCCGGGTGAGGCACGTTGCGGCTGTGCCGTCTCGGACTCCTCCGGAACCCTCGCCACCCCGCTCGAGGCGGTACAGCGCCCGGGAACGCGGCGGGGCCTGGCGCGGCTGGCCGCGCTCGCCGGCGAGCTCGAGGTGGAGCTCGTGCTGGTCGGCCTGCCGCTGACGCTCGGCGGCCGCGACGGCGGGCAGGCCAGGAGCGCGCGTGAGTTCGCCGCCCGGCTCGAGTCCCGCGTGCGCGTGCCGGTCGAGCTGCACGACGAGCGGCTCACGACGCGGATGGCCGAGGCGGCCGGTGGCCGCGCAGATCTCGACTCGCGTGCGGCGGCGCATCTGCTCGAGAGCTACCTCGCCGCGCGCGCGGAGGTGACCCCTTGAGCAAGCGAGAGCGCAGCGCCCGTGAGCGCGAGCAGGCACGGCTCGAGCGCGAGGCACGCCGCGCCGAGCGCGAGGGCCGCCCGCCCCCGGAGGCGCTGCCGCCGATGGAGGTTCCGCCTCCCGAGCCGCCGCCGCGGCGTGTGGAGCCCGCGCCACGTGCGGAGCCCGCGCCACACCGGCCGGCGCCACCCCCGCCGACACCGCCGCGTGTGGAGCCGCCGCCGCGGCCCGCGGCCACGCCCCCGCCGCAGCCTCCAAGCTGGCCACCGCCTCCGCCTCCACGCGCCTCGCGACCGCCCCCGGCACCCCGGTTCTCGCCCGCGGCGCGCCCGCCGCAGCTACCTTCGCTCCCGTCTCGGGAGCGTCCCGGTGGCGGCGCCCCTCTCGGTGGCGGCGCCCCGGCCGGCGGCGGACGCGCGTCGCGCGCGCGCTCCGCCGGCCCAGCGATTCGCGCAGGGGCCGCGGCTCACGCCACCTCGGCACGAGACGCGCTGCTGCGGCGTCGCCGGGAGCGTTTCGCAGATGTCGGCGAGCGTTCCGGGCGCGGCTCCGAGCGCTCCGCGCGCACACGGCTCGTGCCGCTGCTGGCGCTCGGCGCGCTCACGCTGATGCTGGTCTGGTGCCTCGCCTCCCTCTTCCAGCCGTTCGCCGGCGACGGCGAGGGCCGGGTGCAGGTCGTCATCCCGCCCGGCGCCGGGGTCGGGCAGATCGGCGACCTGCTCGCCGACAAGGGTGTCGTCTCGAGCGCGTTCTTCTTCAAGGCACGCGCGCGGATCTCCGGCGCGGGCGACGAGCTCAAGGCGGGCGAGTTCACGCTGCGCAGGGACATGAGCCACGCGAGCGCGCTCGCGGCGCTCGCCGACTCGCCCGCGGCGGACAGCGTGCGGGTCACCATCCCCGAGGGTCGCGCGCGGCGCGAGGTGCGGGAGATCGTCGGCGACAGGCTCGACGGGAACTATCTCGCGCTGACGCGGCGCTCGGACGAGCTCGACCCCGCTCGCTACGGGGCCGAGGGGGCGTCCGACCTCGAGGGCTTCCTCTTCCCCGCGACGTACGAGATCAAGCGCGGGCGACCGCTCGCGGACCTCGTCGAGCTTCAGCTCGAGCAGTTCAAGCGCGAGTTCGCGAAGGTCGACCTGCGGGCCGCCAGGCGCAAGAACCTGACCCCGTACGACGTGCTGACGATCGCGTCGATGGTCGACCGCGAGGCGCAGGTGCCGTCCGAGCGGCCGATCGTGGCGTCGGTCATCTACAACCGCCTGCGCGAGGGGATCCCGCTCGGCATCGACGCGACGATCCGCTTTGCCACCAACAACTGGACCCGCCCGCTGACGGAGTCCCAGCTCGCGATCCGCTCGCCCTACAACACGCGCACGCGCAAGGGGTTGCCGCCGGGCCCGATCGGCAGCCCCGGCCTCGCCGCCATCAGGGCGGCGGCCCGTCCGGCGCGCACCGGCTTCCTCTTCTACGTCGTCAAGCCCGGAACGTGCGGCGAGCACGCGTTCTCGGAGACCGACGCCGAGTTCCAGCGCAACGTCGAGCGCTACAACCGCGAGCGTGACCGCCGCGGCGGCAGGTCACCGACGAACTGCTGATGGGCGGGCCGGAGCGATCGCGCGCACGCTGCTAGGGGTCGCGGGTTGGCCCGTGGCGCACAGCCGCTCGCCGGTCATGCACAACGCCGCGCTCGCGGAGCTCGGCCTCGACTGGCTCTACGCCAGGCTGCCGCTTCGACCCGAGCGGTTCGAGCAGACCGTGCGCGCCCTTCCCGCCTCGGGGTTTCGCGGCCTCAACGTGACCGTCCCACACAAGCTCGCCGCCCACGGGTTGGCGGATGGGCATACCGCCGCCGCCGCCGCCATCGGTGCGGCCAACACGCTGACCTTCGTCGATGGCCGGATCGAGGCCGACAATACCGACGCCGGTGGGTTCCTCGACGCGTTGGGAATCTCACCTCGCGGGCTGCGGGTGCTCGTGCTCGGCGCGGGCGGATCGGCCCGGGCGGTGGTGTGGGCGCTGCGGGAGGCCGGAGCCGCCGAGGTGTCGATCTGGAATCGCACGGCAGGGCGGGCGGGTGGACTTGCGCGTCAGATGAACGTCCGCCATGCCGAGCACCCCGAGGCCGCTGACGTGCTGGTGAACTGCACCTCTGTGGGCCTCGATCCAAAGACCACGGTCCCGGAGGCGCTCCGGGCGCTCGAGCTGGCCGGCCACGATCCGCCGGCAACCGTCGTGGATCTGGTCTACGGAGCCGGCCCGACGCCCCTCACGCAGTGGGCCCGGGGGGCCGGTGCACGCGTGGTCGAGGGCCTCGAGGTGCTGGCGAGCCAGGGGGCGCGCAGTCTCGAAGGGTGGACGGGTAGACCATCCCCGATCGACCTCATGCGCCGGGCCGCGCAGGACCGGTAATGAAAGACCGCGCCGCTGCCGATATCGCAAGGGATGGCAGTTTCCCGTCCAGTCTTGCTTGCATTGATCGGCGCCGTCCTCGCGCTCGCGGCCTTCTATGCCACGATGGGCGCGCGTGGGGCCGGCGACGAGGCCGCTCCGGCGCCGGCACCCACGGCTGAGAAGGAGAGCTCCGCCCCGAAGACGCCCGGCAGCAGAAAGCCGAAGCGGGCCGGCAGCGGGGCGTCCAAGGAGGAGACCCGAGCACTCGCGCCCGCGGCGCAGCCCCCCGCGGGCAAGGCAGAGGCCTCGGCCAAGGCCGAGACCAAGCCCAAGGTCGCCGCTCCGACGGGAGTGCCGCCCGGCGTCGCACGCGCGCTCGCGCGCAGACAAACGGTGGTTCTCTTCTTCTACCAGCGTGGCGCCGCCGCCGACGACGCCGCCGCCGCCCGGGCCGTGTCCTCGGTGCGCGGTCGCCGCGGCGTCGCCGTGTTCTCCGCGCCGATATCCCGCCTGGCCGACTACCGCGGAGTGACAGGCGGCGTCGGCGTGTCGCAGGCACCCGCGATCGTGATTCTGGACCGCGATCGCAAGGCGCGGTTGATCGAGGGGTTCGTGGACAGGGAGACCCTCGCGCAAGAAGTCGCGGACTCGCGATGAGCGAGGGCTTCGGCCCGCCAGTTCTGCGGCCGGTCAGCACCGACTCCGCCGAGGCGGCGGCCGACTCGACGCCGGTTTCCGGGACAGGCCTGACACCGCCGGTGCGCCGCGGTCAGGGAGCCCGTTTCATCTCCGACGTGGTCGTGGATCTTGGTTTCCTCCCTCGCGAGCGCGTGAACGCGGCTGTGGATGAGGGTCGCGCATCCGGACGGACCCCCGAGCAGGTGCTGCTCGAGTCGGGTGCCCTCGCCGGGGATCAGCTCGCTCGGGCGGTCGCGGAGCGCTTCGGCCTCCTACACGCCGACCTGGCCGTCTACAAGGCCGACGTGTCGGCGCTCAACCTGATTCCACCCCAGGCGGCGCGCCGCTTCAATGCAGCTCCGATCGGGTTCGACACGGATGGCGTGCTGCTGGTGGCCATGGCCGACCCGTCGAACGTGCTCGCGCTCGACGACCTGAAGCTGATGACCGGCAACGAGGTGCGTCCCGTCGTGTCCTCGGCCGATGACATCGCCGGGCTGATCGGCCGGATGAGCCGCCTCGACGACGCCGTGGCCGCGGCAGTCGAGGAGGAGGAGGAGGATCTCGGAGCAAGCATCACCGAGATCCGCGAGTCCGCCGAGGACGCGCCCACGATCAAGCTCGTGAACTCAGTCATCGCGCAGGCCGTGGAGGAGGGCGCCTCCGACATCCACTTCGAGCCGGACGGCCGGGACATGCGAGTGCGCTTTCGGGTGGACGGCGTGCTCAGCGAGACCACCTCGATCCCGCGCCGGATGATCGCGGGAGTGACGTCCCGCGTGAAGATCATGGGGGACCTGGACATCTCCGAGCGCCGCCTGCCCCAGGACGGGCGCGTGGGCCTGACCGTGGAGGGCCATTCCGTCGACATCCGCATAGTGACGATGCCCTCTGTGCACGGCGAGGGGATCGTCATGCGGCTGCTCGACAAGGAGCAGGCGCTCTTGAGCCTTGACGCACTGGGCATGTCGGGCGCGCCCCGCGAGCGCTTCGAGGCCGGCTTCCACCAGGCCTACGGCGCGGTGCTCGCCACTGGGCCTACGGGCTCCGGAAAGTCCACCACCCTGTACGCGGCACTGAACGCGATCAACTCGGTGGACAAGAACATCATCACGATCGAGGACCCCGTCGAGTACCAGCTCCCAGGGGTGAACCAGGTGCAGGTCAACCTCAAGGCGGGTCTCACCTTCGCCAGGGGCCTGCGTTCGATGCTGCGCGCCGATCCGGACGTGATCATGGTCGGCGAGATCCGTGACTCGGAGACGGCCCGGATCGCGGTGGAGTCGGCGCTCACCGGCCACCTCGTGCTCTCCACGCTGCACACCAACGACGCCCCGTCGGCGATCACGCGGTTGACCGAGATGGGAATCGAGCCGTTCCTGACCGCCTCGGCACTCGACTGCGTGGTGGCCCAGCGGCTCGTGCGGACCCTTTGCACTTACTGCAAACGGCGCACGCTGCTGAGTGTGGATGCGCTCTCGACCGCTGGGATCAGCGCGGCCTACGACGTCGAGGCCTATGAGCCGGTCGGGTGCGGGCGCTGCGGTTCCAGTGGCTTCAAGGGTCGGATCGGCCTGTATGAGGTCATGCCCCTCAGCGACGAGATCCGATTGATGGCGATCCGGCGCGATTCGGCTGACGAGATCATGCGCGTGGCCGTGGAACAGGGCATGCGCCGGCTGCGTGATGACGGCTTCGACAAGGTGAAGCAAGGCGTGACCTCGATCGCGGAGGTCGCGCGGGTGACCTGAGCGCACTCGCTCAGGTTCCGGCGGGACACGCCGATAGGGGAAAGATGGAACTGGACTTCGCAGAGGTGCTGCTCGAGGTGATGCGTCGCAACGCATCCGACCTTCACATGACGGCCGGCTCGCCCCCGATGGTGCGCGAGCGGGGCCAACTCAGCGCGCTTCCCGGCTACGAGCCCCTGACCCCGCAGGTCGTACGCGAGATCGTCTACTCGATCCTGACCAACGATCAGCGTCAGCGCCTCGAGACCGACTGGCAGATCGACCTCGCCTACTCGATTCCCGGCAGGGCGCGTTTCCGCGTGAACGCCTACTTCCAGCGTGCCTCGATCGGCGCGGCGTTCCGGCTCATCCCGCAGAGCATGCCCGCGCTCGGCGATCTGGGACTGCCACCGATCCTGCGGGACTTTACCGAGAAGCCCCGTGGCTTCGTGCTCGTGACCGGCCCGACCGGGTCGGGCAAGTCCACCACGCTGGCCGCGATGATCGACCTGATCAACGAGAAGCGCCACGAGCACATCATGACCATCGAGGATCCGATCGAGTTCCTCCACAAGCACAAGAGCTGCATCGTCAACCAGCGCGAGCTGGGCGCCGACGCCCAGAGCTTCGCGCTTGCGCTCAAGGCGGCGCTGCGCCAGGACCCGGACGTGATCCTCGTGGGCGAGATGCGCGACCTCGACACCATCTCTACGGCCCTTACCGCCGCGGAGACAGGCCATCTGGTGTTCGCCACGCTGCACACCCAGGACACCGCGCAGACGGTCGACCGGATAGTCGACGTATTCCCGCCGTCCCAGCAGCAACAGGTGCGCGTGCAGCTCTCGGTGGCGCTCCAGGGCATCGTCTCCCAGCAGCTCCTCCCGACCGTCGACGGCCTGTCGCGCTGCTGCGCGACGGAGGTGCTCGTGCCGACACCCGCCGTTCGAAACCTGATCCGGGAGGGCAAGACCCATCAGATCTACTCGGCGCTCCAGACCGGCGGCACGCACGGGATGCAGACGATGGACGCCTCGCTCGTGGACCTCGTGCGTCGCAACAAGATCACCCGCCAGCTGGCGGAGGGTCGCTCATCATCGCCCGAGGAGCTGCGCCGCCTCATGGGCACCATGAGGGCCGCGTAGGCCGTGGCGTCCTTCGCCTTCAAGGCGCTCGATCTCGCGGGGGTTCCGACCCGGGGCGAGGTCGATGCCGAGAACAAGCAGGCGGTGGCCTCCCAGCTGCGCGGCAAGGGACTGATCGTCCTCGACATCGTGGAGCAGAAGCCCACCGACATCGGAGACATCTTCGCGCGCTTCAAGAAGGTGAAGTCGGACGAGCTCACGATCGCCACACGACAGCTTTCGACGATGGTCTCCTCGGGGATGTCGCTTCTGCGCGCGCTCTACGTGATCGAGGAGCAGACCGAGAGCGACCCGCTGCGTGACGCGTTCATCGAGGTGCGCAAGGACGTCGAGGCGGGGCTGTCGCTATCCGAGGGCCTGAAGCGCCACCCGAAGGTATTCAACGAGCTCTACGTGGCGATGGTGGCCGCCGGGGAGACGGGTGGCATCCTCGACTCGACGCTGATACGGGTGGCCGATCAGCTCGAGAAGGACGACGCGCTCCGGCGCCAGGTCAAGGCCGCGCTGATCTATCCGTCGTTGATCGGCGGCTTTGCGCTCGTGACCATGATCGCCCTGATCGCATTCCTCATTCCCGTGTTCGAGAAGGTCTTCGAGGACTTCGGCGGGGAGCTGCCGGCCATCACCAAGTTCACCGTCTTCCTGTCGCACCTGCTCACCGGACGCTGGTACGTGCTCATTGGAGGCACGGTCGCAATCGTCTACGCCTTCCGTAAGTGGAAGAACAGCGAAAAGGGGCGCGTGCAGTGGGACCGCTTCAAGCTCAAGATCCCGATGAAGATCGGCGACATCGTCCAGAAGGTCGCGCTCGCCCGCTTCTCGCGCACGTTCTCAGGGTTGATCGCCGCCGGGGTGCCGATGCTGGAGGCGATCGACATCACCGGGCGAACCTCGGGCAATCGCGTGATCGAGATGGCCATGGACGATGTGCACGACTCGGTGATGAAGGGCGGCACGCTGAGCGCACCGATGCGCGGCGTACCGGAGGCCTTTCCCGTGATGGTCACGCAGATGATCGGAGTGGGGGAGGAGACGGGCGCCCTGGAGACCATGCTCTCGAAGATCGCCGACTTCTACGAGGATCAGGTGGCGGCCGCGATGAAGGCGCTGACGTCGATACTCGAGCCCGTCATGATCATGGTCGTGGGCGCCATGGTCGGTTTCATCGTGATCTCGATGTACCTGCCGATGTTCAAGGTCTACGACCAGATCAGGTAAGCCGCGTCGCCGCTGAGCAGGATGCGAGCCGCTCGCCAAATTTGCGAGTGAGATGCGAGAAACGCCGTTTGCTCGCGTAAAATGCGAGTTCCGCGTGAACGGCGAGGCCGCCATCGCTGTGGCGCTCTTGGGACCGATGCCCTAGGTTCCGTCCGAGTCTCGGTCTACGACGTAGACCGAGCGCATGGGGAGGAGGCGCTTGTACACGGGGCTGAACTTGTCGTAGTGCTGGAAGACGAGGTTGACGAACTCGTTGCCGTTGATGAGGCGCACGTCCTGTCGGCTGCGCCCGATGTTTCGGGCATCGGTTGAGTAGGAGCCCAGGGTGACGAACAGCCCGAGCTCGGACCCGTTGGCGGCGAGGGTCCCCATCAGCTTCTGGACATCCGGCCCTCCCGTACTGCCCGTCGTGCGCTTGCACTGGACCTTGATAATGGGCGGCTCCAGGCCAAGCGGGTCTCGGTAAGCGATGATGCCACGAAGTGCTCGAACTGTGCTCCTTCGAGCTCTCGGAGGAGCGTGTCGATGATGAAGTCCCTCGTGTCTTGCTCGATGCGCTCGGCGCTCGGCTCCTCGGCTGCGGCTTCGGCGGCTTGGCCGGTCCGCAGTGCCACTGAGGCTTGAGCTGCACGAGGCAAGCTCTCGCGTGATGGTTGGGAGATGCGACGCCAGCGTGCTGTATTGCGCCCACTTCCAAGCGCTCGGGGAGCGCATCGAGCAGCCCGGACGCGGTGCGAGCCGTGTGGGTCGAGGGGTCTTATCGCTTGAGCTGAAAGCGGCGCAGGCGGTCCATGACTTCGAGGAGCTCCTGCTCGTCTATCTCTGGAAGCCCCTCTTCGCAGCAAGGTGGCCGCAGGTGACCGGACAGTGGGTTCATCTCGCCGAAGATGTGATGGACGACGGTCCAAGCGTCCCTTGAGCGCTGCCGCGTGTCTCGCTCGCCCACGTAGAGAATCTCGACGATTCCTTCATGCTCTGGGCTCTCGGCAGGGCGCATCGTGAAGGCAAGCCGGTAACCGCGCTTGAGATGAAGTCCGCAGACTTTCTTGCCGAGCGGACCTGAGAGGCGGTAGGCGAACGGTCTCGTCGTGCCATCCGCCGTCGGAAAGGATGCGCACGGGTCAGCGCAGAGCTGACCGAAGGCCGCGCCGTATCCGATTCGCTTGCCCGCCACTGCATCGACCAGTGGGCGCACGGGCGTGCGCACGATGACATCCCACATCGTGGGCCCTAATCGTCTGGATGCCAGTCGGGGCCGGGCGCGGCTGAGACGTATTGGGCATCCTCTTGCATCGCGCGCAGGCCCGGACCGTAGAGTTCGTTGAACTCTTCGGCCCACTCGGGGTCCTCTTGTTCGAGGCGTAGGAGAGCTTCTGCCAGCAGGCCTTGCTTGTGCCCGAGCCGACGCAGCTCCTTGACTTCGCCGGCGAGTGTGAGCAAGGGCTCGGCGGGAACGCGCGGGCGCTTGTACTCTTCGACCTCCTCCGTTGGCAGCAGGCCCTGGGCAATCCACTTGTCGAGCGTCGGGACGCTGACCTCCAGGAGCTCCGCGGCCTCGGTCTTCGAGTAATGCGGGTGATGCTCCGCGAGAGCCCGCTCGATTTCCTCGCGCGCCTCCCGGACCGCGGCGGCGAGCGCCTCCGTGTCGTCCGGTGAAGCGCTACGCAGAGCTACGCCCGCTACTGCGAGGGCCTCCGAATCTGTGCGTCCACGCGCTCGTCCCATTCCCAGACCATACATTGATTTGGCGTTTTGCAGTCAGATTTCGCAAATTGGCAAGTCCTCTGAGTGCCGTCCCGCGGTCATGACTATGAATCCGTCGGCGCGAGACCTTGATGCAGTGGCTCTTGTTCGCGAGGAGTTCCGTAAGAAGCGACTGCGAGGGCTCGACGCCTCCCGCATGCAGGTCCTGCTCGCTTTGCATGAGACCCCTGCGCGCATGGTGGAGAAATCGAAGTCGTCTGGAGCTCCTCGCAATCTTTCAAAACTGCGACAAAGCCGGCGTGAGGGGACCACCGGTTGCGGAGGTCGCCCCGCTCGGAACGCCCGCCACTTCGAGCGCGTCCCGGTCTCGAGCTGCGAGCGACGCCTGGACGACCTGACGCATGACATGGGTGCTCGAGGTCGTCCAGGTCCGGCGCGAGGAGCCCGGGGGCGCCGGCCCGGTTGAGCCCGCCCGGTGCTGGGTAAGATGCCGATCATGAAGTTCGTCTACAAGCCGCTCGGTCTCCTCTTCGGCGTGCTCGGCGGGCTGCTCGGCGGCGCCGTCTTCAAGCAGATCTGGAAGCGGATCGCCGACGAGGACGAGGTGCCGAGCCCGACCGACAGTGACTACGGCTGGCGCGAGGTCCTGCCCGCCGCCGCGCTCGAGGGGGCGATCTTCGCGCTCGTGCGCGCATCGATAAACCGTGGCGGCGCGGTCGCGTTCCGGCGGATGACCGGGGTCTGGCCGGGCGACTGAGCGGCGCCCGTGTCCGCGGGCCCGCCCGACGGCGGCGCTGAAGCGGCCGGCTCTCGGCGCGGGAGCGCAGCAGGGCGGCGCGCGGCCGAACCCGCCGTCGATCAGGGCGGGCCGGCCGGTCCCGCCGAGCTGGAGCCCACGTCGTGGATCGGCATCGCCAAGTGGCCGGTCCTGATCCTGATCGTGAGCCTGATGTCGCCTTCCTCTACTGGGTGGCGCCGAACGTGAAGCAGGCGGGCTTCCGCTGGATCAGCCCGGGCGGGATCCTCGCGGTCCTGATCTGGCTCGCGGCCTCGGCGGCGTTCGCGTTCTACGTTGGCAACTTCGGCTCCTACAACGAGACCTACGGGGCGCTCGGCGGCGCCGTCTCGTTCCTCGTCTGGCTCTGGATCTCGAACGTCGCCGTCCTGCTCGGCGCCAAGCTGAACGCCGAGCTCGAGCCCGGCAGGCGGATGGAGCAGGGCCGGCCGCCCGACCGCGAGCCGTTCGTAGAGCCGCGCGACACGCGCAAGATGAAGTCGACCGGGTGAGCACGCGGGCGCTCTGGAGTCCGCGGTCGCTCCGGCTCCGCGAGGATCAGCCGGCTCCCAGGACCCGCAGCTTGCCGATCGTGCGCGGCTCGCCGGCCACCGGGGTGAAGCGCACGTCGTAGGTTCCGGTTCGGCGCCCGAAGAACTCGAAGCGCGCGGCGGTCAGCGGCTCGGCGGGTGCGCTGAGGCCGAGCCCGCGCAGCTCGACCTCACCGGGGCGCGTCACCTCCACGGTGACGACGGCCGCGCGGCCCGCCGCGAGCAGCGCGGTGCGCCTGTCCCCGCGCGTGGAGAAGGGGATCGTCACGAGCTCGGTCTCCCCGGTCCGCTCGGTCGCCGGCGGCGCCTGCTGCACGGGCGGGATCGGAGCGGCATCCTCGCCTCCCTCCGACGGCCCGGAGAGCGAGGTCGCGATCGCGGCGAGGCCGAGCACGATCGCGAACAGGAGGAGGGCGCGCCGGAGCTCCACAGCGACGATGCTAGTGCGCCGGGCGCTGTGACCGCCTGACTATTGCGAAACGTTGGTAGCCGTCGAGGCGGTCAGCGACGTCGGAGGCCCGATCGGGCCAGTAGAGCCGGATCGCCAGGTAGGCTGCGAGGGGCAGGGTCCAGGCGAGGTAGACGGCGTTCAATGTGGCTGCGTACGGTGCCGAGTCGGTGAAGACCCTCGTGGAGTAAGGCCAGAAGCTGAGCGACAGGGCCCCGACCACGGCCATCGACAGGTACGGCAACCCCGGTCGGCGCGTCGCCTCCCAGGCGAGCAGTGACAGCAGGAACGGAGCGTGGTAGTAGTCGCCGTTCCAGTTGTCCAGCAGGCACCGGAGCAAGAAGAGCAAGGCCATGAGCAGAAGCGCGTCATCCGCGCGCCGCCCCTGCCGCCGCCACAGGAGCAGTGCGAGCGGAAGCCCGACAGCGATGATTGCGGGGTGCGAGACCCTCGCAACCCAGGCTGGACCGACGTAGAGCAGTCGCCCGTCGGAGAGCTCCGTGGCTTGTGCGATCGGCCACCAGACGTTCCATGGAGTGGTCCGGCTCCCGGCGGACACCGCTCCGGTTGCGGCCTCGGTGACCGATCCGAACTGGCCGGGGTTTCCCAGCAGCATCGGCAGCGTCAGCAGGCACGCCGTCATGGCCGCCACGGCGCCAAGGCGCAGCTGACACGCCGGCGCGGCCAGCAGCACCGGCAGGACGGCGATCAGCGCCCACTGCTTCGTGGCGAGCGCAAGCCCGAGCAGCACGCCCGCGAGGATCGTGCGCTGCCTCATCGCGGCGAGGACGGCCCCGACACAGAGGGCCGCGGTCAGCAGCTCCTCCGGATGGCCCCAGTGGAGGGCCTTGAAGGTGATCGGATTGATGATCGCCAGTCCGGCCACGACACCCTGAACGGCCGGGGGCTGACCGTGGTCGGCTACGAGCCTCGCCAGGGCGGCGCCCAGGATGAGGGTCGCAAGCAGGCACGGGATCGCCCCCGCGAAGTAGACCGTCGACGCGCTGCCGTGGAAGACGAGCGCCACGAACGGGGCCCGAACCAGAAGCGAGAAGCTTCCCATGAGGGGCTGGCTTGCGAAGAAGCCTGTGAGATCCCAGCGCACGAGCGAGTCGATCGCGCCACCCGCGTCGTGGAAGTAATCGAGTCCCGGCTCCATCCCCTGCGCGGCCCGCGCAGTGAAGGCGAGGGTGGCCAACACCGCAGCTACCCTGAACGCCGTTTTCATAAGAGGCAGATCGGCTCACGCGGACGGGGACTTGAGGTGCGGCTCCGGCACGTCCGGCACGACGCCCCTGGACGGATGGACGATCTGATCGGGGCGGTCCGGTAAAGGGACGCCCGGCATCGGTCGATCAAGAGGGCAAGCCAGAGGCACGGTGAAAAGGCAAACCCGTCGCGAGGCGGGGACGCAAAGCTCCGGGGCCTCCAACGCAAGGACTGTCATCCGAGTGCTGGAGCCGGCCGAGCTACCACCAGACTCATTCGAGGACGGCTCACCTCCGCAGCTGGCGCCCAGACCAATACCAATCCTCAAAGAGGAGGCATCACATGCTGCGGAAGTTCAGAGAGCGTATGGAGTCCGAGAAGGGTTTCACCCTCATCGAGCTCCTGGTAGTGATCTTGATCATTGGCATCCTGGCCGCGATCGCCCTGCCGGCGTTCCTTGGCCAGCGCGCCAAGGGTCAGGACGGCTCGGCGAAGTCCAACGCCCGTAACCTCGTCTCTCAGGTCGAGTCGTGTTACGCGCAGAAGCAGGCCTACTCAAGCTGCAACACGGTGGCTGCCCTCGGTAACACGGGCCTGAATGTCGTTACCGGCGCGCCTGCGGGCAGCAGCGACGAGGTGTCGGTTGTCTCCTCGGCTGCCGACACGTACACGATCACGGGGGCCTCGAAGAGCGGTAACACGTTCTCGATCATCAAGGCCTCGGACGGCACGAGCACGCGTAGCTGCACCAGCGCCGGCGCGAGCAACGGCGGCTGCGACGGAAGCAGCTGGTAGCTCCATCGCAGTCCGGTAGCGAGAGAGGGCGGGCCGCGAGGCCCGCCCTCTCGGCGTTGATGGGCCAGTTGCCGGTTTACGGGCCGCCGCAGTCAAGCGCGACGCCTCCGCGGCCGATCAACTGACCACCAGACCAACCCACAGTCTCGCCCTCAAGGAGGATTCATGCTGCGAAAGCTCAACACACGGATACGGAGCGAGGAGCAGGGCTTCACCCTCATCGAGCTGCTCGTCGT
>JBPCKX010000082.1:0-14304 GCA_051003875.1 Thermoleophilaceae bacterium | reverse complement strand
CTTCCTGCGTGCCTACTCGCTGGTGGGCACGCGCGGCGACACCGACATCATGATCCGCGCGATGTCCCCAGCGCTCGACCCGATCCACGAGCTGCACGTGCTGCTCAACCAGACCGGGCTGATGCGGCACGCCGAGATCTCGCACTCGTTCCTCGCCATGACCAAGGAGTCCGTTTACTCCGACGAGGAGCAGCCGCTGGCTCCGCGGCCCGGGTCGGACGCGCGTTACCTGATCGTCTACCCGATGTGGAAGAAGCGCGAGTGGTACCTGCTGCCGGCCGGCGAGCGCATGCGGATCATGCGCGGCCACATCGCGGTCGGCAAGCGCTACACCTCGATCGACATCAACACGGCCTACTCCTACGGGCTTGACGACCAGGAGTTCGTCGTCTCCTTCAACGCCGACGACCCGGGCGAGTTCCTCGACCTCGTGCAGGAGCTGCGCTCGACCGAGTCGAGCGCCTACACCGAGTCCGAGACGCCGATCTTCACCTGCATCAGCGCGACGCCGGAGCGCGCGCTCGACGCGCTCGACGGCGAGGCGATGGAGCGCGGCTGACGTTGCGGCGCGACCCGCCGCACCGCTCCATGCGCGCGCGGCTGGTCGGGGTCTGCACGGCGAACGTCCACCGGTAACGGTCCCGCGGTGGGTCCCTGGACGTCTGTCCTCTTCGCTGAGCGCCGCGCGGGCCGCCGCGCTGAGCTCAGCGCCGCCTGACCCGCTCGCAGTCGCGCGCCACGCGGTCGCGGCGGTCGGCCAGCACGGTGTCGCGCCCGCGCCCGCAGCGGACGATGTCGCGTCCGCGGTCGCGCGCGTCGAGGCGGTCGTTGCCGGCACCGCCCAAGAGCCGGTCGCGCCCTGCGCCGCCGACGAGCCGGTCACCGCCCGAGTTGCCGAGGATGCGGTCGTTGCCGGAATTGCCGAAGATGCGGTCGGGACCGCGGTCGCCCGAGACCCGGTCGTTCGAGCTGCCGCCGAAGATCCGGTCACGCCCCGACCCCCCGTTGATCCGGTCCCGGCCGCGACTGCCGACGATCCGATCGTTGCCCGACACACCGTGCAGCACGTCGGCGCCGAATGAGCCGCGGATCAGGTCGCCGCCCTGGCCGCCGAAGACGCGGTCGTTGCCGCGGCCGCCGTTGAGACGGTCCGCGCCCGAGCCGCCCCGGATGCTGTCCCTGCCGGCCGAGCCACTGACACGGTCCGGTCCGCGCCCGCCCAGCACGAGGTCGTCGCCCGGGCCGCCCTGCCCGCGGTCCGCGCCCGGGCCCAGGTCGACGCAGTCGTCGCCCGCCAGCGCGTCGACGCGGCCGCGAGCGCGTCGCCGCCGCGCTGGAGCAGCAGGCGTGTGAGGCCGGCGAGACACTGGACGCCGACGCCGCGCCCGAGCTCGCCGACGAGGAGCTGCACGCGATGCGCCGGGCGCGGCGCGCCAAGCGTCGGTAGCTGCGCGTGCGCGTCGTCCTGGACGCAAACGTGCTCGTCTCGGCCGCGATCTCCGCGGCCGGGTCGCCTGGATGCGGAGATCGTCGAACAGGTCGCGGTGCGCGGCCGCCGCAGGCGCGGCGCGGCGATCGACTCCGTCCTGGATCGCGCTCCCAACAAACGCTCGCAGATCGTTCTCAGCCGCTAGCATTGCCAGCAGGAGGTGGTCGGTGATGGCTGCGGTAAGCATCAGGAACCTGGACGACGACGTGAGGGAGCGGCTGCGGGTTCGGGCCGCCGAGCACGGCCGCTCCATGGAGGCCGAGATTCGCGCCATCCTCACCGCGGCGGTCACCGACCGGCGCAGCGATACCGGCCTCGCTCAGGCGCTGCTGTCGCGCTTCGGTGAGCTGGGCGGGGTCGAGCTCGAGCCCCGACCGCGGACCGAGGCACCGCGGGCGGCCGACATCGACTCCTGATCAGCCCGGCGTGATCGTCCTCGACAGCAACGTCGTCTCAGAGCTGATGCGCAGCAGACCGGCCGCCCCCGTCCTGCGGTGGGTTGAGGCGCAACCCGCCGCGGAGCTCGGCACGACATCGGTGACGCTGGCCGAGGTTCGCTACGGGATCGCGCGCCTTCCCGACGGACGTCGCAAGGAGCTGCTCTTGGCGGCGGCGGAGGACGTCTTCACGACCTTCGCCGACCGAGTTCTCGCCTTCGACGCGGTAGCAGCCGTGCAGTACGCCGACATCGCGGCCACCAGGGCGCGGGCCGGGGATCCCATCAGCGGCTTCGACGCGCAGATCGCCGCCGTCTGCCGGCGCCACCACGCCACTCTCGCCACGCGCAACACCGACGACTTCAACCGCCTCGGGTTGGATCTCCTCGATCCCTGGACGGACGACCCCGGAGCCGCGCCACTGCGCTGAGCTCAGCGCCGCCTGACCCCCTCGCAGTCGCGCGCGCGACGCGGTCGCGCCGGTCACGAGCACGGTGTCGCCCCCGCGCGCGTACGTCCCCGGGCGCGGAGCGGTTGCCCGGGGTGTCCGTCGGGTTGCCGGCGCCCGGCGCGTTGATCGTGTCGATCAGGTCCCCGGTGGCGCCGCTGAACCCGCTCGCGCGCGCTCACTCGCCGCCACCGGCGAAGAGATCCGCGGGCGCGAGCTCGAACCCTGCCGGCAAGGGCGAGCGCACGACATCGTCGCCGGTGCTCGACCGCGAGATCGAACCGCTGCTGCCCGGGCGACGAGCGCCGGAGCAGGAGCAGCGCTGTCGCCTCGGTGTGGGCCGGCCACAGCTCACGCAGGCCATGGCACTCGTAGCCCGTCCTCTTGGCGCCGAGATTGAAGCGCCAGGTGAGCTGCCGAGGTTTCGCCCGAGGGGTGGGCACAACCTCGGCCGGTGACCCGCCGACCCTGAGCTGCCGAGGTTCCGCCCGAGGGGTGGGCATAACCTCGGCCGGTGGCCGACGAACCGGGAGCTGCCGAGGTTTCGCCCGCCCACACAGGGCCGGGGCCTCGCGAACCCTCCGCGCGACCGTCGACCGCGACCCCCGTCCCTACCCCCGGGCCGCGCGCGCCGCCGCCACCATCTCCTCCACGCGCGTGAGCTTCACGCGCGGGCGCCCGAGCGGCTCGCCGGCGGCGATCTCGGCGGCGTCGATCGCCTCCCAACCCGCGTAGCTGACGAGGTCCGGCTTGCGCTCTGAGACGAGCGCGGCGATCGCCTCGGGGTCTGCGACCGGCGGCTCGGGCAGGCGCCCCTCGGCGAGGTCCTCGAGCACGTGGCCGACCGTCTCCTGGGCGTCGCGCTTGTTGGTGCCGATCACCCCGGAGGGGCCGCGCTTGATCCAGCCCACGACGTACTCGCCGGGGATCGCGTGCTGCGCGTGCGGATCGATCACGCGCCCCTCGTCGTTGGGGATCGCGCCCTTCCACTCGTCGAAGGGAACCCCGTCGATCGGGACGCCGCGGTAGCCGATCGAGCGAAAGACGAGCCCCGCCTCGATCGTCTCGTGCCGCTCGGTGGCCTGCGCCCTGAGCGAGCCGTCGCTGCCGTGGTGAAGCTCGTTGCGCACCAGCTCGATCCCCTCGACGCGGTCCTCCCCGAGGATCGCCACGGGCGAGCGCAGGAACCTCAGCACCACGCGCCGGCGCTTGCCGGTCGGAGTGCGGCGGGAGTACTCGGTCAGGATCTCGACGTTTCGCCGCGGGGTGATCGCGCTCTCGATCGCAAGCGCGCTGTGATCGTCGAGCGCGACCTCGGCGGGGTCGACCACGACGTCCGCGTCGACGAGCTCGCCGAGCTCACGCAGCTCGGGGTTGGTGAAGGCGGCCTGGGCCGGCCCGCGGCGGCCGACGATCACGATCTCCTCGATCGCGCTTGAGGCCATCGGGCCGATCGCGTGATCGGCGATGTCGGTGGCCTCGAGCTCTGCGCGCGTGAGCGCGAGCATCCGCGCGACGTCGGCGGCGACGTTGCCCATGCCGATCACCACCGCGCGCCTGCAGGACAGGTCGAACTGCAGCTCGCGGTAGTCCGGATGGCCGTTGTACCACCCGACGAGCTGCGTCGCCGCCCAGCTCCCGGGGAGATCCTCGCCTCGGATGTCCATGCTGCGATCGGTCTGCGCGCCGACCGCGTAGATGATCGCGTGGTAGTGGCGCCTCAGCTCGGCGTGGCTCAGGTCCGGCCCGACCGCGACGTTGCCGAAGAAGCGGAACCCCGGCCTGGCGGCCGTCTTCTCGTACACGCGCGTGACCGACTTGATCTTCGGGTGGTCGGGCGCGATGCCGGCCCGCACGAGCCCGAACGGCGTCGGCAGGCGATCGAACACGTCGACGTGCGCGGTGAGGCCGTCCGCGCTCAGCAGGTGGCCCGCCGAGTAGAACCCGGCCGGCCCGGAGCCGACTATCGCCACCCGCAGCGGATGCGCGGGCGTTCCCGCCTGTGGGGCCATCTCGGGGAGCACCGGCGCGCGTCAGGCGGCCGGCTCGAAGTCCACCTTGTCGCGCACGCCGCAGTCCGGGCAGGCCCAGTCGTCGGGCACCTCGCTCCACGGGGTTCCGGGCGGGAAGCCCTCTCGCGCGTGCCCGGACTGCTCGTCGTAGACGTACCCGCAGCCGGGGCAGCGGTAGCGGCTCACGAGGCGAGCCCGGCGTCTGAGGCAGTGCCCTCGCAGCCCGCCGGCACGACACGGCCCGGCCCGACGTTCGCGCGCGTCAGGTCGCCGCCGTAGTGGGCGAGCAGCCGGCGGTCCATCACGCGCCGCCACAGCGGCGGGACCGCGGCGAGCAGGATCATCCCCGCGTAGCCGGTCGGGAGCTGGGGAGCCTCGTCGACGTGGCGCAGCGCCTGGTAGCGGCGCGTCGGATGCGCGTGGTGGTCGGAGTGCCGCTGGAGGTGATAGAGCAGCACGTTGGAGGCGACGTTGTTGCTGTTCCAGCTGTGCTCTGGGCGGCAGCGCTCGTAGCGGCCGTCGGCGCGCCGCGCGCGCCTGAGCCCGTAGTGCTCGAGGTAGTTGACGACCTCGAGCAGCACCAGCCCGCCGAGCGCCTGGGCGGCGAGGAAGGGCAGCACAACAGGACCGAAGGCGACCGCGAGCGCCGCGAAGAGCACGACCGTCATCGCCCAGGCGTTGAGGATGTCGTTGCGGACGGTGAAGGGGCCGCGGCCCCCGCGCGCCAGCCGCTTGCGCTCGATCGCCCAGCTCGAGCGCAGGCTGCCGAGCACTGTGCGCGGCAGGAACGCGTAGAAGCTCTCCCCGAAGCGCGAGCTCGCCGGGTCCTCCGGCGTGGCCACACGGACGTGATGCCCGCGGTTGTGCTCGATGAAGAAGTGGCCGTAGGCGCTCTGGGCGAGCGCCACCTTGCTCAGCCGGCGCTCGAGGCGCGCGCGCTTGTGGCCGAGCTCGTGCGCGGTGTTGATCGCGATCCCGCTGACCATCGCCATTGTCAGCGCGAGCCCGACGCCCTCGACCGTCGAGAGGCTGCCGCTCGACCACAGCGCACAGGCGAGCACCAGCCCCGCGTACTGGACGGGGATGTACGCGTATGTGCACCAGCGGTAGTAGCGGTCCCGCTCGAGCCACTCGAGCACACCGGCGGGCGGGTTCTCGGCGTCGGTCCCGATCAGCAGGTCGATCACGGGGAACACGCCGAAGACCACCAGCGGGCCGAGGAACCAGAGGAGCGACACGCCGCTCGCCTCCACGGCCCCCCAGGCAAGGAAGGGAAGCGTCGGCACGAACAGCCCGAGCAGCCACAGGTAGCGCTTCCCATCCCGCCAGGCGACGGGCGAAGATGTCCGCCGCTCTGCCGCGGCCGCGGCGGGCGCCGGACTCTGAGCGCCGCTCGTCGTCCTCATCTGCTCCCTCCTGAAGACCTGGCGTTGTCGGTGCCGCCAGTCTAGTGCCGAACCCGACGTGCACCGGCCGGCCTCGGGGCCGGCCGTAGGGCTTCAACCCACCGGCCGGGCTCGGCGATGCTAGCATCGTACACCGTGAATACGATGAAGCGCACGACCGTCACCGCCAACCGCGATGCGCTCGCCACGCTCGAGGCCGAGGCTCAACGCCGGGGCGCTCCGCTGACCGCAGTGCTCGCCGAGGCCGTCGAGGAGAAGGCGGCGAGCGTCCGGGCCGCCCGCCGCCCCAGACTTGGGCGCGGGCGCTCCACCGATGGTCGGCGGGCCGCCGAGACCACCGCCGATCCGGTAGCCCAGCCGCCGTCTTAGGGTCTTAGTGGCGCTCGTCCTCGACACCGGGCCCCTGCTCGCCGCCCTCGACGCGGCCGACCCGGACCACCCCGTCTGCGCCGAGTTGCTGATCGCAGCGGGCGAGGACCTCGTCGTACCGGGGCTCGTGCTCGCCGAGCTCGACTACTGGTGTCACAAGCGCTTGAGCGCCGATGTCTGGCTCGACTTCCTCGATGATCTCCTGGCCGGCGCCTATCGCGCCGAGCACGCCGCCCCCGCCGACCTTCACCGCTGTCGCGCACTCCAGGCCGAGTACGCGGATCTCGGGCTGGGCGTGGTGGATGCCAGCGTGCTCGCGCTGGTCGAGCGGCTCGGAGAGGACAAGCTGGCCACGCTCGATCACCGTCACTTCAATGCGGTCCGACCTCGACATCGCGCGGCTATTCGTCTGCTGCCGTGACCGGCGGCTCGGACGAGCGATCACCGGAGCCACGAGGGTGATGCCCGCCGATCCGGCGGCGGCGGCCCGCCCGCGGCCGCGCGACCCGGGGTCCTGACCGCGATCACCCGCGCCCGAGCCCGAACGCCTCCGCGATCAGCTCGTAGGAGCGCCGCCGGGCGGCGTGTGCGTGGGAAGTCTGGCGGGCGCCCGCGGGCACACGGCCGCTATGGCGTGAGAGCGACGAGTAGGCGCTCCACCCGCTCGTGCAGGACCTTGGATCTTTCGCGCGCGACGGCCCCGTAGCCGCCAGTCGCGCTGTCGATCGCGTACTCGAAGTGGCGGTGTCCGACCAGCGAGGTGAGCTCCGTGCGGACATACCCGCGCACGTCTGGATCTGCGCGTGTGAACTCGTCGCGTAGCTCGGGGCGTGCGTCGATCAGCGTGAGCACGTCGTGGATGTCGAGGCTGCGGAGCAGGTCGCCGCGCCCGCGGCCGTTCCAGGCGGCAAGCTTCGTCGCGACGAGCAGAGTCGGCCGGGCCGCCCGGATCCGGGCGCCCGATGCGAGCGTGACCTCCTTGGCGTCCGCGATCGCTGCCGGGTACCAGCGATTCGAGAAGCCGAGAATGCGGGGATCGGTTGGCATGACGTCGAAAAGAAGCTCCGGGTCGCGGCTGCGCCAGCGGCAGATCACGGGTTCGTCGATCGCCTCGGTCAAGCCACACTGCCTGAGTCGCCTACCGAGGCGGTGGTACGCGGCGAGCGTCGCGGCTTCGCAGATGACGTCGACGTCTTCGGTCGCGCGCACCGGCGGTGCCGCGGACTCTGTCACCCAGAGATGGACCGTCGCTCCGCCGAGAAACACGACCTCGTCGAGGACCGGACCCAGCACCGTGGCCGCGCGGTCCACGAGCTCTGCGCTCATGCCGCCGTCTCGATCTCCCGCGCGAGCAGGCGAGCGGCCACGACTCGAACCCGGGGGTCGCCCCCGCGCAGGCTGTCGAGCAGCGCGAGATAACGCCCCAGCACCGGCCACGAAGCCACGGCCTCAGGCGCCGAGCGATGCAGCGGCTCGAGTGCCTGGCCCCGCACACGGCCGTGCGCCGAGGGCCACACCGGCGGCAGCTCCTGGCCGCTCGAGCGGATCTTCCCAACCATCGGCTCCGCGGCCCAGGCCGCCGGCACGCCCGGCACGATGGCCCCGAGCGCGACCGGCGCCACGAACCGGATGGCATGAACGGCGAACTCCCCGAAGCTCGGCAGATTGACCCGCTGGCGATCCGGTTGGTAGAGACCAGCGGCCTGCGCCCGTGAGAGCGCCCGCTGAACAGCAGCGTGCGGAGCATGCAGCTCAGCCGCGAGCGCGCGGAACGTCCAATCCTCCCGGTAGGCCAGGACGCCGGCGAGAACGAAGATGTCGGATGGCTTCACCACGAGACGCATCAAAGATCGTATCGTGTATCGATACACAATACGATCCCCGGTGCTTAACGCTCCCGGTCCTCATCTTCACCCGCGCCCGAGCCCGAACGCCTCCGCGATCAGCTCGTACGAGCGGCGCCGCGCGGCGTGCGAGTGGGTGATCGTGACCACCATCACCTCGTTCGCGCGGTACTCGGCCGCAAGCTCCTCGAGCCTGGCTCGCACCGCGGCCGGGTCCCCGACCACCGTGCGCCTGGGGGATTCCTCGGCATCGGGGTCGCGCCGGGACAGGTAGCTCTCGGCCTGCTCGACCGTGGGCACGGGAACCGTGCCGTGCCCGTCGCGCTGCATCGCCGCCCCCGCGCGGGCGCTGGTCGCGAGCCGGCGGGCATCGGCGTCGCCGTCGGCGCAGACCGCCGCGACGCAGACGGCCACCCGCGGCGCGGCGAGCGTCGCCGACGCGACGAAGCTCTCGCTGTAGAGGTGGGTCATCTCGCGGCCCTCGGGGTTGATGAAGTCCCCGAACGCGTACGAGATGCCGTGGCGCGCGGCCCAGATGGCGCTCTGCAGCGAGGAGCCCAGCAGCCACGGCTGGGGCCCGGCCGGCGATCCCGGCAGCAGGCCGAGAGCGGCGAAGCGAGCGTCGGGCGGCGGGCGGCCCTCGAGGTGGGCAATCAGCTCCGTGAGCTGATCGCCGAAGTCGGACGGCGACGGCACGCGCCGATCGCGCTGCAGCGCGTGGGTCGTGACGGCGTCCGCGCTCGCCCCGCGCCCGAGGCCGAGGTCGATGCGGTCTCCGAACAGCCCGCTCAACACGCTGAAGCTCTCGGCCACCTTCCACGGGCTGTAGTGGGGCAGCATCACCCCGCCGCTGCCGACCCGGATCCGGTCGGTGCGGGCGGCGATCGGCCCGACGAGGACCTCGGGGCTCGCGCCCGCGAGGGCCGGCGAGCCGTGGTGCTCGGCGACCCAGTAGCGGTGGTAGCCGAGCTCGTCGGCGAGCCGCGCCAGGTCGAGCGTGTTGCGCAGCGCCTCGGCACCGGATGACTGCGCCGGGATCGGGGACTGGTCGAGGACGCTCAGCCGCAGCGGCGGCGATCCGGGTGGGCTCTCCTCCGCCGGCGACATCCGACGAGCGAGGGTAGACGGCCGCGACGTGGCAGCGGTCGACGGGCGCCAACGGGTCGAGCGCGCGCTCCCGGTCCATTAGCCTGCCCGGGGCGACGCCGCGCGACCGAGGCGGTTCGGGCGCCTGCGGGCGCCCCAACCTCTCCGGGGCTACCCCGGGGACACAGTTGTGAGCAGAGCAACACATCGCGAGCCCTACCCTGCTCCCCGGAGGGGGCAGATCGGGGCGCGCACGGCGGAGAGCAGTCGGTCGGCGGCGTCGCCACCCCCGGCCCGCCATGTATGACGGCGGCGCGCGCGGGCATCTCTCGGCCTGCCTGGCCGACGCCTTCCTGGCCGGACCGTGGCACGAGAACGGGCTTGTGGCGCGCGGCGGCCAGGCGCTCGACCCGCCGCCGGTCTGGGTCGACGCGCTCGCCCAGGCGACGCTCGCCGCCTACCGGTTCCGCCCCGCCGACCGCCCGCGCGAGCTGGCGGCCTTCATCGCGCTCGAGCTACGGGGAATGGCCGGCCCCTCCGGGACCCCCGCGCCCCGGGTGCGGCGCTGGCGCCCGGCCGAGCTCGAGATGGGCCGGCGCCGCTGGCCGGTGCCCCCGCTGAGCGATCTCGGGGCGCTCGCCGGACACCTCGGCGTCGGCCTCGGCACGCTCGACTGGCTCGCCGACAGCCGCGGCCTCGAGCGCACCGTCGCCGGCGAGCGGCTGCGCAACTACCGCTACGGGTGGTTCCCGCGCGAAGACGGCCGCCCGCGCGTGATCGAGCGCCCGAAGGCCCGCCTGAAGGCGATCCAGCGGCGCCTCCTGCACGAGCTGCTCGACCCGATACCCGCCCACGACGCCGCGCACGGGTTCACCCGCGGGAGGTCTGCGCGCAGCCACGCCGCCGCCCACACAGGCCGCGACATCGTGCTGCGGCTCGACCTGGAGGACTTCTTCGCATCGATCGGCGCCGGACGAGTCTTCGGGCTCTTCCGCACCGCGGGCTACCCCGAGCCGGTCGCGCACACGCTCACCGCGCTGGCGACGAACGCCGTCCCGCAGGCCGAGTGGGCGTCCGTGCCGCGCCCAAAGGCCCCGCCGGCGTCGATCGCCGCCCACCATCGGCTCGGGCGCCGGCTCGCGACCCCCCACCTGCCCCAGGGCGCCCCGACCTCCCCGGCGCTCGCGAACCTCGCCGCCTTCACGCTCGACCGCCGGCTCGCGAGGCTCGCCGCGCGCTTCGGCGCGACCTACACCCGCTACGCGGACGACCTCACCTTCTCGGGCTCGCGCCTGCTGCGGCGCCGAGCGGACCAGGTCCAGGCGACCGTCGCCAAGATCGCCACGGAGGAGGGCTTCGCGATCAACGCGCGCAAGTCGGCGCTCGCGACCCGCGCCGGCAGGCAGCTGGTCTGCGGCATCGTCGTCAACGAGCGGCCGAACGTCCCCCGCGCCGAGTACGACGAGCTGAAGGCGATCATCCACAACGCCGCGCTGCACGGCCCCGCCGGGCAGAACCGCGCCGGGGTGCGGGACTTCCGCGCCCACCTGCTGGGCCGCATCGCGTGGGTCGAGTCGCTGCACGCGGGCCGCGGGGCGCGCCTGCGGCGCGAGCTCGCGCGGATCGCCTGGGAGCGATAAGCGCGATCATCCGCGCCGTGGAGCGCATCGCCGTCATCGACCTCGGCTCCAACTCGTTCCGGCTCGTCGTCTTCCAGTACGAGCCGGGGAGCTGGTGGAGCCTCGCGGACGAGA
The DNA here is from genome assembly GCA_051003875.1 of Thermoleophilaceae bacterium. GTDB lineage: Bacteria > Actinomycetota > Thermoleophilia > Solirubrobacterales > Thermoleophilaceae > JAAYBF01. The sequence continues at coordinate 3,459 of JBPCKX010000082.1, read as the reverse complement.
TCCGCGAGCCCACGCGCGTCAGCGCCGGCATGGGTGACGAGGGGGTGCTCCAGGCAGAGCCGATGGACCGCGCGCTGCACACCGCGGCCGTCTTCGCCTCGTTCTTGAACGCCTCGGGCGTCGAGCGGGTCGACCCCGTCGCCACGAGCGCGATCCGCGACGCCTCGAACCGCGACGAGCTGCTCACCGCGATCCGCGAGCAGACCGGGCTCGAGGTCCGCGTGATCAGCGGCGCCGAGGAGGCCTGGTACGGCTACCTGGCGATCGCGAACTCGCTGACGCTCAGCAACGGGTTCGGGATCGACGTCGGCGGCGGCAGCGTCCAGCTGATGCGGATCGAGAGCCGCCGGCTGGTCGAGGCCGAGTCGGTCCGGCTCGGGGCGGTGCGCGTGAGCGAGGCGTTCCTCCCCGGCGAGGAGAGCACGTCGAAGCAGATCAAGGCGCTGCGCAAGCACGTCGCGCGCACGATCGGCGAGTTCGAGTGGTGGCAGAACGGCGACGGCCTGCGCCTCGCCGGGCTCGGCGGCACGATCCGCAACCTGGCCACGGCCGTCTACAAGCGGCTCGAGCGCCCCGACACCGACGTCCAGGGGTTCCTGCTCACGCGCGAGGCGCTCGAGGACCTGATCGACCTGCTCGCCTCGAAGCCCGCCGCCAAACGCGGCTCGGTGCGCGGGATCAAGCCCGACCGCGCGGACGTGATCCTCGGGGGCGCCCTAGTCGTGGCCGCCGCGATGGAGCACGGAGGCTTCGACACGCTCGAGGTCACCGAGGCCGGCCTGCGCGAGGGCGTCTTCTTCGAGAGCCTGCTGCGGGGGAGTGACCCGCCGCTGCTGGAGGACGTCAGGCGCGAGTCGGTGGTCAGCCTCGCCCACCGCTTCCGCACCGACGACGAGCACGTCGAGCACGTCGCGAAGCTCTCGCTCGAGATCTTCGACGCGCTCGCGGCTGCTGAGCTGCACCGCCCGGACGGCTCCGAGCGCGAGCTGCTCTGGGCAGGCTGCATGCTCCACGACATCGGGGTGACGATCGACTACGACGACCACCACCGGCATTCCCATTACCTGATCCTGCACGCCGGCCTGCCCGGCTTCGATCCGCGCGAGCTGGCGCTGATCGCGCTGATCGCCCGCTGGCACCGCAAGGGGGACCCCGACGCCGGGGAGCTCGGGGATCTCTCGCGCAAGGGCGACGGCGACCGCCTGCTCGTGCTCAGCGGGGTGATCCGCCTCGCCGAGCAGCTCGAGCGCAGCCGCGACCGCTCGGTCGCGAGCGTCGAGGTGGAGAGCTCGAAGCGCTCCGTCACCATGCGCGCGGTGACCGCGCGCGGGTCCGACGCCAGCGTGGCGATCTGGTCGGCACAGCGCAGCGCCGACCTGCTCGCGCGGGCGATCGACCGCGAGGTCGAGGTGATCGCGATCGAGCGCTGAGGGGCCTACAATGCACTGCGATGCGCACTGTGCGACTCGACTCGGATGGCGACGAGCTCGCTGCGGCGGTCAGTCGCGTCGCTGCCGGCACCGAACGCGTCGTCGTCGAGACCGCCGACCACGACCGCGCAGTCGTAATCTCGGCCGAGGATGCCGACACGCTCGAGCGCCTCGAGGACGCCGCCGACCTCGAAGCGGCCCGTCAAGCGCTCGCTGAAGAGGGCGAATCGATCCCGCTCGAGCGGATCGAGGCCGAGCTCGACCACTAGCGCATGGCCTACACCGTCGAGCTGCGACCACGCGCGGGGCGCGCGCTGCGAAAGCTGCCCCGCAGCACCGCCTACCGCAACTAGCAGGAGCAAGCGTGGCTCGCAAGGGTGAGAACCGGATTCCCACGGGGCGCATCCGCCGCACGGCGAAGGTCGCCGGGCTGGCGGGAGGGCAGACCGCGCGCCACTACGCCACCAGGGCGGCCAACCTGGCGCGCGACGACGAGGGCCGCAGCGCGGCCGAGGAGCGGCGTCGGGCCGACGCCGCCGAGCAGATCCTCGCGGTGCTCGGCAACATGAAGGGTGCCGCGATGAAGGTCGGCCAGGTCGCGTCCTTCCTCGACACGGGCGCGCTGGGAGAGGAGTCGCGCGAGAGGATCCAGGCGCGGCTCGCCGAGCTGCGCGACTCCGCCCCGCGCGTGCCGTTCGAGCAGATGCGGCGCGTGATCGAGACCGACCTCGAAGGACCGATCGAGGGGGTCTTCTCCCGCTTCGACGAGCAGGCGGTCGCGGCCGCCTCGATCGGCCAGGTCTACCGCGCCACGCTGCGCGAGCCAGGCGACGGCCCCCGCCCCGCGCGCGAGGTCGCCGTGAAGGTGCAGTACCCGGGCGTCGCCGCCGCAGTGCGCTCGGACCTGCAGAACCTCGGCCTGCTGCTGCGCCTGGCGAAGCGGATCGCGCCCGGGATGGACGCCAAGGCGATGGCGGCCGAGATCCGCGAGCGGATCTCCGACGAGCTCGACTACGAGCACGAGGCACAGAGCCAGCGCGCGTTCGCGCGGCGCTGGCGCGGCCATCCGTTCGTCGTCGTGCCCGATGTCGTGAGCAGCCTCTCGCGCGAGCGGGTGCTCGTGACCGAGTGGGTCGACGGCGCCGGCTTCGAGCAGATCAAGGGGCTGCCGCGCCCCGAGCGTGACCGCTTCGCCGAGATCGTCTTCCGCTTCTTCTTCGGCTCGCTCTACCGGCACGGGCACTTCTCGGGCGACCCGCATCCCGGCAACTACAGGCTGATGGACGACGGGCGCGTCGTCTTCCTCGACTTCGGCATGACCAAGCGGCTCGGCCGCGCCCACCTCGAGGCCGAGGTATCGGCGCTCCGTCTCGGGATCGCCGGGGATGCCGAGGGGCTCCACGCCCAGCTCGCCGCGATGGGGTTCTTCGACGCCCGCGACCCCGAGCTGGCACCGGCGGCGATCCTTGAGCACTTCCACGCGGTCACCGACTGGTACGCGAGCGACGGCGTGCGGACGCTCGACCGCGAGCTGGTGGCGCAGGTGATGGTCGACCTCGGCGACCCGCGCTCCGCCTACTGGGAGCTGATGAAGCGCCAGACGATGCCGCCCGACGCGATGCTCGCGCGGCGCATGGAGGCGCTCACGCTCGCCGTCCTCGGCCAGCTCGGCGCGACCGCGAACTGGCACCGGATCGCGCGCGAGTGGCTCTTCGGCGACCCGCCCTCGACACCGCTCGGGGAGGAGGAGGCCGCCTTCTTCGCGCGCGGGGGGCGCGCCGCGGCGTGAGCCCGCGCCCGAGCGCCGGCAGCCGGACCGCCCCCGTCCCCGGCGGTGACGCCGCGATGGCCCACCTGCTGGGAGCCGATCCGGTGCTCGGCGCGATCGTCCGCGCGCACGGCCCGCTCGACGGCGACGCGCGCCGCCGCGGCCGGCCGGCCGAGCCCTACAGCGCCATGCTGCGCTCAATCGTCGGCCAGCAGCTCTCCAACAAGGCGGCGCGCACGATCTACGATCGCCTCGCCGGTC
>JBPCKX010000081.1:0-9389 GCA_051003875.1 Thermoleophilaceae bacterium | reverse complement strand
CGGTCTCCAAAACCGGAGGTCCCAGGTTCGAGTCCTGGCTGGCCCGCCTAGCGCCGTGGACCGCGTCGCCTTCGCGCGCCGGCGTTCGCGCCACCCGCTGCCCGCTGCTCAACCCGGCGCGGGCCTGCGCATGAACCAGTTCGGAACGCCGCCGAGGACGGTCGTTTCGGCACTGACCTCGAAGCCGAAGCGGCGGTAGAAGTCGACATTGCCGCGCTCGTCGGTCTCGAGGTAGCCCATCCGCTCCTCCTCGTCTAGCCGCCGGCAGTATGCGGCCATCAACTCGGAGCCGATCCCCTGGCCCTGGAGCGGGCGATCCACGGCCACCGGACCGAGGTGCAGGTGCTGCTCGTCGGGATCCCGCTGTGCCCACGCGCTCGCCACGGCGGCGACACGGCCCGCGGCCACCGGGCCGAGCCTCAGCAGAGCCGGGATCATCCGCAGTCCCTGGCGCGGCCCCGGCCGGCAGGTGCCCGCCGGGGCGACCCCCGCCACCCCGACTATCTCGCCGTCGCTCACCGCGCAGAGCGGCTCCTGGCCGGTCGAGGTCGCGAAGAAGGCGGCCATCAGCCTGCCGTGCAGGCGCTCCCTTCGCTCGGCGTCCCCGCCGTAGATCGCGACGTGGTTCGGGTTGTCGCGCATCCCGCGCGCGAGCACCGCCACCGCCGTCGGGACCTCATCCGCGCCCAGCGCGCGCACCTCCACCGACCGATCAGCCATAGCGGCGTGACTCTACTAGCGCGCTGGTCAGGCCCCGGCCCGGCCCTCCCCGGGCCCGCTCCCGGCCCGGCTGCGTGCTTGAATCGGTGCCGCAGCGCGCGGATGTGGCGGAACTGGAAGACGCGCCGGCTTTAGGTGCCGGTGGCCTTGGCCGTGGGGGTTCGAGTCCCTCCATCCGCACTGGCTGTAACGGCCCGGGCTCGGCCGCGCCGTCCCGGACTAGACTCGTTTCACGGTGCCCGCCGTCCTCCATCCGAACCGCGAGCGCGCCGCCGCGAAGGCGACGAGAAGCGCCGTGATCTTGCTGCTGCTGGTCAGCGCCGCGCTGATCGCGTTGATCACCCTGGGCGGCTGGTCGAAGCTCGAAGGCGCGCGGCCGATCGCGTTGGCATACCTGCCGGTGTACGTGGCGCTGGCGTTCTACGTCGCCCGCTGGAACCGCGGCGTCCTGCCGGTCGTGGCCGCGCTCGCGGGCAGCTTCGCGGTGATCGCCGCGGCGGCCGCCCCCGCGTGGTTCGACAGGGCCGCGACCGGTTTCTCGGACCCGGCGCTCGATCCCGCCCTGCTCGGCGTGCTGACGCTCGCGCTCGTGCCGGCCCAGGTGCTGCTCGCCGCGTTCGCGATGCGCGGCTTCGCGCAGCGGTGGAACGTCGAGGTCGACGCCGGCGGACGGACAGCCCCGTCCGGGCGCGGCGAGCGAGGCGAAGAGCGGGAGGACGCGTAGCGCCGCCGATGCGGCGGGTGGGATTCGAACCCACACGCCCTTGCGGGCAATGGCTTTTGAGACCATCGAGTCTGCCGTTCCTCCACCGCCGCGATGGAGCCCCGACTATAGGCCGTGTCTAGGCTCGGTGGGATGCGCGCACCCATCATCGCGGGCCTGCTGGTCCTCGCGGGGCTCCTCGCCGTCGGGTTGGCGACCCGTCCCGTCTCGGACGAGGACAGCCCACCTGCCCCCGCCGTGGCGGCGGTGCTGAGCGCCGCCCCGTCGGCCCCGGTAGCGGAGACCCGCATCGCGGCCCTGCCCGACGGTCCGCTCATCGGCCTCGCCGACAACCGTCCCGAGACGATCTTCGACAAGCGCTTCGAGCGCTCGGGCATCAGGCGGATGCGGGTTCAGGTCCCCTTCGACGACATCGCCCGCGGGGGCTTGCGCGTGCGCTACCTCGACTCCTGGCTCGAGACGGCGAGGGGTCACGGCATCGAGCCGCTCGTCGCCTTCTACCGCTCCGCGCGCTCGCCGGACCTGCTGCCCTCGGTGGAGACGTTCAGGCGCAACTTCCGCCTGCTGCGCCGGCGCTATCCGTGGGTGCGCTACTTCTCGACCTGGGACGAGGCCAACTTCCCCGGCGCCCAGCCGACCGGCGACTCACCGCGCCGCACCGCCCTCTACTACCGCGCGCTGCGCGACGAGTGCTCGGAGGACCGCTGCACGGTCATCACGCCCGGGTTCCGCGCCGACGGCAGCGCCCACTCGACCTGGTGGCTGAGCGAGTTCAAGCGCCACATCGGCCGCGGCCCCCACATCTGGGGCCTCGTCGCGCATCCCGACGTGAACCGCTTCGGGTCCGATCTCACCCGGGCGTTCCTGCGCCAGACCAGCGGGCCGGTCTGGGTGACCGAGGTCGGGGCGGTCAACTTCTTCGGCCGCGGGCTGCGGCCGTCGATCCCACGCCAGACGCGGGCCATGCACTACCTGATGGAGGAGTATCCGCGCGTCTCGGAGCGGATCGAGCGGATGTACGTCTACCACTGGCGCGCGGCCGCCGGAAACACGCAGTGGGACTCGGCGCTGCTCTCGGTTGACGGCCGCCCGCGGCCGGCCTACCGCATCTTCCGCGACGCGCTCACCCCGGCCGCCGCCTCGCCGGCGCTCCCCACGGCCGCCGCGCAGACATCGGCGCTCAGCCCGGAGTGACCGAGCTCCGGCGCGCCGGGCGCTCTGCAGCGCGACCGGCGTAGAGCGCGAACCGCCGCTGCAGATCGGCGCGCAGGTCCTCGGGCTCGACGATCGCGTCGACGACCAGCTCCGAGGCGAGGTGCACGATGTCGACATCCCGGGCGTACTCCGCGCGCCGCTGCTCGATGAGCTCGGCGCGCTCGCCCTCGTCCTCGATCGCCTCGATCTGGTTGTGGAAGACGGCGTTGACCGCGGCGTCGGGCCCCATCACGGCGATCTTGGCGCTCGGCAGCGCGAGGCACGCGTCGGGCCCGAACGCGGGGCCGGCCATCGCGTAGAGGCCCGCGCCGTAGGCCTTGCGGACGATCACGGATATCTTCGGCACCGTCGCCTCGGACACCGCGGCGATCAGCTTGGCGCCCGCGCGGATGATTCCCTGGCGCTCGACCTCGGAGCCGATCATGAAGCCCGGCACGTCGGCCAGGAACAGCAGCGGCAGGTTGAAGGCGTCGCAGGTCCTGATGAAGCGCGCACCCTTCTCTGAGGACTCGACGAACAGCACCCCGCCCCGATAGGCGGGCTGGCTCGCCACGATCCCCACGGCGCGGCCGTCGAGCCGCGCGTAGCCGACGAGCAGCTCGCGCGCCCACAGCTCGTGAACCTCCAGGAACGAGCTCTCGTCGACGAGCGCGTCGATCACGCCGCGCATGTCGAAGGGCTTGTTCTCGTCGGAGGGGATCAGGTCGCGGATCGACGTGTCCGGCACGAGGCCGGCAGGCAGCGCGGGGGGCGGCGACTGCTTCCAGCTCGATCCGAAGTAGCCCAGGTAGCGCTTGGCCAGGTCGATCCCCTCGAAGTCCGACTTGACGAGGAAGTGCCCCAAACCCGATACCGCGGTGTGCATGCGAGCGCCGCCCATCTCCTCGAGCGACACCCGCTCGCCGATGACCACCTCGGCCATCCGCGGGGAGCCGAGGTACATCGAGGCGTTGCCGTCGCGCATGATGACCGCGTCGCAGAAGGCGGGGATGTAGGCGCCGCCGGCCGCGCTCGGGCCGAAGAGCACGCAGAGCTGCGGGACGACGCCCGACATGCTCACCTGCATGTGGAAGATGCGGCCCGCGTGGCGGCGCCCCGGGAACATCCGCACCTGCTCGGTGATGCGGGCGCCGGCGGAGTCGACGAGGTAGACGATCGGCACCAGGTTCGCGAGCGCCTGCTCCTGGACGCGGATGATCTTCTCGACCGTGCGGGGCCCCCACGAGCCGGCCTTCACGGTCGGATCGTTGGCCATCACGCAGATCGTGCGGGCGGCGACGGTCCCCATGCCCGTGATCACGCCGTCGGCGCCGAAGCCCTCCTCCTCGCTGCCCGCGAGCAGCGCATCCTCGACGAAAGACCCGGTGTCGAGCAGGCGCTCGATGCGATCGCGCACCGGGGCCTTGCCCTGCTCGGCGGCCTTGTCGTGGTGGCGCCGCGGGCCGCCGGCCCGCGCGCGCTCGAGCGCCTCGGTCAGGTCGATCATCGGCCCGGCATCCTACGGCCGGCGTCGAGGCCCGGCTGCGCGGCCACCCCGCGGCCGCACCTCGGGCGCCACCCGCCCTTCCCGCGCGCGCCTGCAATACCTTCCGCGCTCAGCCTGAATCCACCGGAACTGGCGAGCGTTTCCGCCCCGGAGGCCGAGTCAGGCGGGATCGGGCGAACATCACGAGGGTGAACCCTGTGATCGAGCCCGATCCCGGATGGCGACGGCATCCGGTGAGGAAACGCCGTCAGGATCGGTGGATTCAGGCTCAGCCATCGAGCACGGGAGCCCGGATGCCACTCGTCGGAGTCGAGGATCGCGGCGCGGGGCGGGCGGCGGGCTAGCCCCACAACGCCGGAAACGTCCAGCGCTGACGGCCATGCGGGGCCGTTCGGGACGCTCGCGCCGCGTGCCGTGCCGGCGCGCCAAGCGTTGTCAAGGGCCCGACGCGGGTCGCGTTCCCGACGCGCTCGGAGGCCGCCACTCGACCGGGCCGGCGGAGAGCAGGCGACTCCCCAGGGGGCGGCCGAGGGTCTCCTGTGCGGCGCGGGCGCAGTCGAACAGGCGGTCGAGGTCGATCCCCGTCGGGTGGCCGATCTCGTGCAGCATCGCGACGAGCTCCTCGCTCGCGACGTTGCCGGTCGCGCCCGTCGGCACCGGGCAACCGCCCAGCTCGCCGAAGGAGGACTCGAACGAGCGCACGCCCGTCTCGAGCGCCGCGAGCGCGTTGGCGAGACCGACGCCCCGGGTGTTGTGGAAGTGCGCGGTCAGCTCGGTCGCCGGCAGCCGCGCGGCCGCCGCGGCGAACAGGGCCCGCACCCGAGCGGGGCCCGCCATGCCGGTGGTGTCGGCAAGCGATATCTCGGCGCACCCGGCCTCCACCAGCCGCTCCGCGATCGTGAGTACGCGCTCTGCGGGCACCTCCCCCTCGTACGGGCAGCCGAAGGCGACCGAGATCACCCCCTCGCAGCGCAACCCCTCGCGCACCGCGCGTTCGATCACGCGCTCGGCGCCGACCAGCGACTCCGCCACGCTGCGGTTCAGGTTGCGGCGGTTGTGGGACTCCGATGCCGACAGGAAGACGCTCACGGCGCCGAAGCGCTCGCGCAGCTCCAGTGCCCGCTCGAGCCCGCGCTCGTTGGGCACCAGCACCGACACGTCGACGTCCGGGGGGATGTCCGCCCGGCGCAGCAGCTCGGGGCCGTCGGCGAGCTGCGGGACGAGGTCGGCGCGGACGAAGCTCGTCAGCTCGAGCCGGCGCACGCCCGTGCGCGCCAGCATCTCGACCAGCCTCACCTTCTCGTCGGTCGGGATCACCTCCGGCTCGTTCTGGAAGCCGTCGCGGGGGCCGACCTCGCGGATCGTGACTGCGCCGGGCACCCCGCGCATGATGACGGGGCGGGGCGCCCGGGTCGAGCCCGGCCACCCGGTCCTCTACCCTCGCCGGGCCGTGAGCGAGCCAGCGACGATCCCGATCATCGGCGGCACCGGGGCGCTCGGCCACGGGCTCGCGCTGCGCCTCGCCGCTGCGGGCTGCGAGGTCGTGATCGGATCGCGCGAGGCCGACCGCGCACGGGAGGCTGCGGCGCGCGTGAGCGCCCAGGTGGACGGCGCGCGCGTGAACGGCGGCACCAACGCGGAGTCCGCGACGCGCGGACCGATCGTCTTCCTCACCGTGCCGTTCCGCAACCAGTCGGAGACGCTCACGAACCTGAAGCCTGTGCTGAGGCCCGGCCAGATCCTCGTCGACACCACGGTGCCGCTGGCCGCCGCCGTCTCCGGCAAGGCGACGCGGCTACTCGGCGTCCCGCAGGGCTCGGCCGCCCAGCAGGCGCAGGAGATGGTGCCCGACGGCGTGACCGTCGTCAGCGCCCTGCACACGGTCGGTGCGCGCGCCCTGGGAGACCTCGCGACCGAGCTCGACGAGGACGTGCTCGTCTGCGGGGACCACAAGGCGCCCAAGGCGAGCGTCGCGGCACTGATCGACCTGATCCCCGGCCTGCGCACGGTCAACGCGGGCGCGCTCGAGACGGCGCGCCTCGTCGAGGGGCTGACCCCGCTGCTCGTCTCGGTGAACGTGCGCAACAAGACGCTGGCGGGGATCAAGCTGACCGGCATCGACGGCGAGCGCTGGTAGGCGGGCGTGCGCGTCGCGCTGCTCTCGGGAGGCAGCGGCGGGGCCAAGCTCGCGCGCGGGCTGCTCGACGTCGTCGGCGCCGAGCGCCTGACGGTGATCGCCAACACCGGCGACGACGCGGAGGTCCACGGCGCGCACGTATCGCCCGACCCCGACCTCGTGACCTACTGGCTCGCCGACGCGATCGACGAGCGCGGCTACGGCATCCGGGGCGACACCTGGGAGGTGATGGGCGCGCTCGAGGCGGCGGGGCGGCCCGCCTGGTTCCGCCTCGGCGATCGCGATCTCGCGATGTGCCTGATCCGCACCGAGCTGCTGGCGTCCGGCGCGCGGCCGACCGAGGCGCACGCCGAGGTGGTGCGCGCGATGGGCGTCGAGGCCCGCGTGCTGCCGATGGCCGACACCCCCGTCCGCACGCACGTCACCGCGCGCGGGCGCCGGCTGCCGTTCCAGCAGTTCATGGTCGCCGAGCGCGCCGAGGGGCCGATCGAGGGGGTCGAGCTCACCGGGGCCCCCGGCACGCCCCCGACACCCGAGGTGCTCGCCGCGATCGCCGCTGCCGAGGCGATCGTCATCGGCCCGTCGAACCCGGTGATCTCGGTCGGGCCGATTCTCGCGCTCGCGGGCATGCGTGAGGCGCTCTCCGCGGCGCGGGCGCCGGTGGTCGCAGTGAGCCCCTTCGTCCGCGGCGCCGTGATCAAGGGGCCCACGGCCGCCTTCTGCGAGCACGCCGGCATCCCGCTCGGAGGCCGGGGACTGCTCGAGGCATACCGGGGGGTGCTCGACGGGGTGGTCGCCGACGAGCCGGTCCCGGGCATCTCCGCGCTCGAGGTCGACACCCTCATGGACACACCCGCCGCGAGGCTCGCGCTCGCCACGGCTACCCTGGACTTTGCGGCTTCCCTGGCGCACCGAGCCCCCGCCGGGAGCTGACACGCGATTAGAGTCGCCAGACCCGCCGCCCGGAACGATGCGCACCCTCGCCATCCTCCCAATCAAGAGCTTCGGCGCCGCCCTGCAGCGCCTGTCAGGCGTGCTCGGAGGCGGGTCGCGCAGGGCGCTCTCGCAGGCGATGTTCCTCGACGTGCTCGCCGTGCTGCGTCGCGTGCGGGGGATCGACGCAGTCGCCGTGGTAACCGCGGACCCCGACGCGGAGGCGGCGGCCCGCCGTGGCGGCGTGCACCTGGTCGGCGACCCGCAGCATCAGGGACAGTCGGCCGCGGTCGGGGTCGGCATCCGGCACGCGCTCGAGCTCGGGTTCGAGCGTGTGCTGCTCGTCCCCGGCGACACGCCTCTGATCGACGCGGGCGAGATCGATGCGATGCTCGAACGAGCCGAGCAGGAGGGCACCGCGGCCGTGATCGTCCCCGACCGGCACGGCAGTGGCACCAACGCCCTGCTGCTCGCCCCGCCCGCGGCGATCGCCCCGAGCTTCGGTGAGGACAGCCTCGAGCGTCACCGCGCGCATGCGCTCGCGGCCGGGGCGACCCACCGCGTCGAGGCCGTCGCCTCGCTGCTGCTCGATGTCGACACCCCCGCGGACCTCGCGGAGCTCTCCGAGCAGCTCGCGGAGCGCCGCGGGCAGGCCTGCGTGACGCGCGGCGCGCTGAGACAGCTCGATCGCTCGAGTCGGCGCGCACCGATCCCCGTCCCGCCGCCGGTGAGCGCAGCGCACCCGGGCGCGGTACCCTGACGACCGCGCTCGCGCTGACGCCGCTCGGCGGCGTCCCCGAGGTACGGCCCGGCGACGACCTCGCCGCCCTGCTCGCGGACGCTGCGCCCGCGGACCTCGGCGACGGCGACGTGATCGTGGTCGCGCACAAGGTCGTGTCGAAGGCGCAGGGACGGCTGCGCCGGCTCGAGTCGATCCGCCCCGGTCCGCGGGCCGAGCTGCTCGCGACCGAGCACGGCAAGGACCCGCGCCTCGTCCAGGCGGTGCTCGACGAGTCCGCCGCGATCGTGGGCGCCGGCCACGGCGTGCTCGTCTGCGAGACCCGCAGCGGCCACGTCTGCGCGAACGCGGGCGTCGACCGCTCGAACGTCGGCGACCCCGGGGAGCTGCTCCTGCTGCCGCTCGACCCCGACGGCTCGGCGCGGCGCCTGCGTGACGGGATCGCGGAAGCGCGCGGAGTCCGGCCCGCCGTGGTGATCGCCGACTCGTTCGGCCGCGCCTGGCGCCTGGGTCAGACCGACGTGGCGATCGGCGCCGCCGGCCTCGTGGCGATCGACGACTGGCGCGGCCGTCGCGACGCCGGCGGCCGCGAGCTGGCGGCCACCGCGATCGCGGTGGCGGATGCCGTCGCGGGGGCGGCCGACCTGGCGCGCTCGAAGGACTCGGCCGAGCCCGCGATCCTGGTGCGCGGCCTCGACCGCTTCGTGACCGCCGCCGACGGGGACGGGGCGGCGGTCCTGCGCCGGCCCCGCGCGGACGACCTCTTCCGGGATGATCAGCGCTGATGGCGACCGCCGACCTCACCGTCATAGCGCTCGGCCGCGCCGAGGTGAGCGCCGGCGCCTACATCGCGGAGATCCAGCGCCGCCTGGCCGCCCAGCAGCGCGTCCGCTACCGCATGCACGCGATGGGCACGTCGCTCGAGGGGACGACGGCCGACATCCTCGCGGCCGTCGCCGAGCTGCACGCGGTCCCGTTCGAGGATGGGGCACCGCGGGTCTACACGGTGCTCAAGCTCGACGAGCGCCGCGACCGTCCCGACCAGACGCTCGAGGACAAGGTGCGCTCGGTGGAGGGGCAGCTGGGGCGAGCACTGAGCGCCGTGAACGTGTCACAAGAGTCAGCGGCTCGTAACAACCCAGCGACATCTCGCGCAGAGAGCGAGATCGCGGCGGCTCGCCGTCCGGCTGAAGACCTATCGTCGCCTGGCTGATGGAACCAGCCGTGAAAGCCGCCGCGCCGGACGCCGTGACGCTCGTCGTCGAGGCGCGCGATCTCGACACGGACGCGCGCTCGCGCGAGTGCCGATCCGTACGCTCGCCCGGCACACCGCTCGAGCAGCGCCGGCAGCTCGCGGAGGTCGTGGGGACGCTCCATCCCGGCGCCAAGCTGCGATCGTTCGCCGATGGTGCCGCCACCTTCCTCGATCGCCAGC
>JBPCKX010000080.1:0-9706 GCA_051003875.1 Thermoleophilaceae bacterium | reverse complement strand
TCGCGCCCAGGCGCCGCTCGCGCGCGGCGCGCGTCGGTGTGGTCCGTCGCCGCGTCCGTTTCACCGCGAGCGCGGCGGCCAGCCGCCCGCGCAGGCGCTCGAGCGCCAGGGCACGGTTGCGTGCCTGGCTGCGCGTGTCCTGCGCCACCGCTGTGATGCGTGGCCCGACCCGCGCGCACGCGCGCCGGCGCTGGTCCTCGGTGAGGGATGGTGAGGCGGCGATGTCGAGGACAGCCTCGACCCTCGAAGCGGTGACGTTCGCGTGCTGCCCACCGGGACCCGACGACCGGCTGACGCGGAACTCGATCTCCGCCAGCGGGATCGCCACCTCGTGGTTGATGCGGACCGGGTCCTCCATGTGCCCACGGTAGCCCGCGGGGCCCCTGCGGCTCGTCGTGCCTCGCCCGCTGTGAGACTGGCGTCATGCGGGTCGCCGTCGTCGGACACCTCGAGTGGATCGAGTTCGCGCGCGTCGAGCGCGTCCCCGCGCCGGGGGAGATCGTCCACGCACTCGAGACCTGGCAGGAGCCCGGCGGAGGCGGCGCCGTGACCGCCGTCCAGCTCGCGCGGCTCGCGGGCGGCGCGGTCTTCTATACCGCGCTCGGCGACGATCCACTCGGACACCGCGCGCACGCCGAGCTGAGCGCGCTCGGGGTGCGGGTCGAGGCGGCGTGGCGCTCCGAGCCCCAGCGGCGCGGATTCGTCCACGTCGACGGAGACGGCGAGCGCACGATCACGGTGATCGGCGACAGGCTCGGTCCGAGCGGGGCCGACGCGCTGCCCTGGGAGGAGCTGCGCACAGCGGACGCGGTCTACTTCACCGCGGGTGACGCGAGCGCGGCGCGCGCTGCGCGCGCCGCCGGGACGATGGTGGCGACCGCGCGTGCGCTCGAGCCGCTGGCGGAGGCGGGCGTCGAGCTCGACGCGCTCGTGGCGAGCGGCATCGATGCCGGGGAGCGCTACGGGCCCGGCGACCTGCCCGCCCCGCCGCGGCTCGTCGTGCGCACGGCGGGTGCCGCGGGAGGGGAGTGGGAGCACGCCGGCGGCGAGACGGGGCGCTACCGTGCGACCCCCGCGCCCGGCCCGGTCTCCGACTCCTACGGCTGCGGCGACGCGTTCGCGGGCGGCCTCACCTTCGGGTTGGCGGGAGGGCAGCCCCCCGCCGCGGCGCTCGAGTTGGCCGCCCGCTGCGGCTCCGCGTGCCTGACCGGTCGCGGCCCCTACGCCGGCCAGCTCGCAGCAGGCGATCTGTAGCGCGACCGGCGACCCTCGGCGACGGATGCGGCGGTCTCGCCGCAGCGGGCACGACAGGGTCGGGCACGGGCATAACGAGCGTCCACGCCTGCCCCCGTGGGGCGTCATCCCGGGACGTTCGACGCGGCGCGAGCGCCGAGCGTCCACGCCTGCCCCCGTGGGGCGTCATCCCGGGACGTTCGACGCGGCGCGGGAGCGAGCGCCGAGCGTGGTCCATCGTCGCGCGCCCCCACCAAAGGCGCGGCTCGCGCTCAGTGGTCGGCGACCGAGCCGCCGTCCGGCTCGAGGGGCAGGCCCTGCGCGTCCCAGGCCAGCAGGCCGCCGGCCATGTTGAGCGCGTGGAACCCACTCGCCCGGAACGCCTGCGTCGCCACGGCCGAGCGCCCACCCGAGCGACAGTAGAAGACCGTCGGACGCTCCCGGTCGAAGGACTCCGCCTGCGCGGAGAGCTGCGCCAGGGCGACGTGGCGCGCGCCGGCGATCCTGCCCGCCTCGTGCTCGTAGGGCTCGCGCACGTCGACGAGGTCGACCTCCCCGCGCTCGAGCAGCGCGGCCACCTCCTTCGGGGTCAGATCCTCCTGCAGGTCTGAGAGCTTGCTCACGCCCGGAGCGTAGTGGGCTCGCACGGTCGGCACGGTCTCTCCGGCACCCCTCCGCCGCCCCGCTCAACCATGACCCCGCGGGCGGTCAGAGTACGATGCCGCGCGTGTCCGACCCGCCAAGGGCATACTCGGGCTCGACCTATGAGAGCCGCTACGGGTTCTGCCGCGCGGTGCGCACGGGTGATCGCATCGTGGTCTCGGGGACCGCTCCGATCTGGAGGGATGGGTCGTGCCCGGTGAGCCCGGCGACCCAGGCCGCACGCTGCCTCGAGATCATCGGGGAGGCGATCGCCGAGCTTGGCGGCGCGCTCTCCGATGTGGTCCGAACGCGGATGTTCATCGTCGACGCGGCGGACGCCGACGCGGTCGGCGAGGCCCACCGCGAGGTCTTCGGGGAGATTCCGCCGGCGTCGACGATCCTCGTGGTCGCGGCGCTGCTCGACGAGCGCTGGAAGGTCGAGATCGAGGCCGAGGCTCAGCTCTAGCCTCCGGCTCGGGCCGTGCTCCCGCTGCGGCCCTACAGCTCCTTCACGGCCGCGAGCACCTCGCTGACCGACGTCTTCGCGTCGCCGAACAGGAGCGCCGTGTTGTCGTTGTAGAAGAGCGGGTTGTCGATCCCCGCGAAGCCTGTGTTCATCGAGCGTTTCAGCACGATCACGTTCTCCGACTTGTCGACGTCGAGGATCGGCATCCCGTAGATCGGGCTGCCCTCGTTGCTCCGCGCGGCGGGGTTCGTGACGTCGTTGGCGCCGATCACGAGCGTCACGTCGACCTCGGGGAAGCTCGGGTTGATCTCGTCCATCTCCTTCAGCGCCTCGTAGGGAACGTCGGCTTCGGCGAGCAGCACGTTCATGTGGCCGGGCATCCGCCCGGCGACGGGATGGATCGCGTACTCGACCTCGACGCCGCGCTTCTCGAGCTCGTCGGCGAGCTCGCGCACGGTGTGCTGGGCCTGCGCGACCGCCATCCCGTAGCCGGGAGCCACGACCACCCGGTCGGCGTAGGAGAGCTGCGTGGCGACCGAGAGCGCATCGGTCGAGGTGACCGGCTTCTCCTCGCCGTCTCCCGCGGCCACCGCGGTGCCGCCGCCGCCGAACCCGCCGGCGACGATGTTGGGGATCGAGCGGTTCATCGCCTGCGCCATCAGGTTGGTCAGGATCGAGCCCGACGCGCCGACGATCATGCCGCCGACGATCAGCGCGGTGTTGTCGAGCGCGAGCCCGGCCGCCGCGGCCGAGAGCCCCGTGAGCGCGTTCAGCAGCGAGATCACGACCGGCATGTCGGCGCCGCCGATCGGCAGCACCATCATGTTCCCGAGCAGCGCGGCCGCGACCAGGATCAGGATGAAGAGTCCCTGCGACTCGGTGCCGGCGGCGATCGCGACCGCCGAGCCGAGCGCCACGAGCAGCACGCCGAGGTTGAGGAACTGCTGGCCGGGGAGCTGGATCGGCTTGCCGGGCAGGATCGCCTGCAGCTTGCCGAAGGCGATGTTGGAGCCCCAGAAGGAGATCGAGCCGATCACCGCCGCGAAGAGGATCGGGATCAGCGTCTCGAGCTCCGGGTTGCCCCCGAGCGCGAGCGCCTCGCGGTACTCCGCCCACGAGATCAGCGCGACCGCGCCGCCCCCGACGCCGTTGAACAGCGCGACCATCTGCGGCATCGCGGTCATCTTCACCTGGCGCGCCGCGGGCACCCCGACGGCGGCGCCGAGGGCGATGCCGAGCACGATCAGCCCGTAGTCGCCGACGCGGTTGTCGAGCAGCGTCGCGACCACCGCGACCGCCATCCCGGCGGCGGCGGTCATGTTCCCCCGCCTGGCCGTGCTCGGGTGGGTGACCATCCGCAGGCCGAGGATGAACAGGGCGATCGCGCCGATGTATGCGGCGTCGATGAAGTCGGCGTCCTGCAGGAAGCTCGCCAGCGCAGGCGTCACTCGGAGCCCTCGTCGCTCTTCGGCTTGCGCGGCTTGAACATCTCGAGCATCCGGTCGGTCACCAGGAAGCCGCCGATCACGTTGATCGTGCCGAAGGCGATCGCGATCACGAGGATGATCTTGTTGAGCGCGCCGTCCGCGGAGCCGATCACGAGGATCCCGCCGAGCAGGACGATCCCGTGGATCGCGTTCGTGGCCGACATCAGCGGGGTGTGTAAAGTGTTCGGAACCTTCGAGATCACCTCGAAGCCGACGAAGGCCGCGAGCACGAGGATCGTGAGCTCCGTCAGGAGGTCCATCAGCCGCCCCCCCCGGACTCGACGCCGGCGGCCTTGCGGGCCCCCTCGTGGACGATCTCACCGTCGCGCGTGATGCAGGCGCCGGCGATGATCTCGTCGTCGAAGTCGAGCTTCAGCGCGCCCTCGTCGTCGACCATCAGCCCGAGCAGCGACTGGACGTTCTTCGCGTAGAGCTGCGAGGCGTGGTCGGGCATCGTGGAGGCGAGGTTCTCGGGGCCGATGATCTTGACGTTGTGCCGGATCACCGTCTCGCCCGCCTCGGTCAGCTCGCAGTTTCCGCCCGTCTCGGCGGCGAGGTCGACGATCACCGAGCCCGGCTTCATCCGTTTCACCGCGTCCTCGATTATCAGCAGCGGCGCGCGGCGCCCGGGTACCGCGGCGGTCGAGATCACGCAGTCCATCTGGGCGATCACGTCGGCGAGCGCCTCGCGCTGGCGCTGCTGCTCCTCGTCGGTGAGCGCGCGCGCGTAGCCGCCCGCGTCCTCGGCGTCCTCGAGCCCGATGTCGAGCTTGACGAACTTCGCCCCGAGCGACCTGATCTGCTCCTCGACCGCGGAGCGCACGTCGAAGGCCGACAGGACCGCGCCGAGGCGCCGGGCGGTGGCGATCGCCTGCAGGCCGGCGACGCCGGCACCGAGCACGAGCACCTTCGCGGGGCGGATCGTCCCGGCCGCGGTCGTCAGCATCGGCAGAAAGCGGCCCAGCTCCTGGGCGGCGATGAGCGCGGCGCGATAGCCGCCGACCGTCGCCTGGCTCGAGAGCGCGTCCATCGACTGCGCGCGCGTGATGCGCGGGATCGCCTCCATCGCGAAGGAGGTCACGCCCGCGTCCGCGAGCGCCTTCGCGGTGTCGCCGTCGGTCAGCGGGCGCAGGAAGCCGATCAGCACCGACCCCTCGGAGAGGGCCGCGATCTCCTCCGCGCTCGGCGCGGCCACCTTGGCGACCACCTCGCCCGAGAGCCCGGCGCCCTGCTCGACCTTCGCGCCCGCTTCGGTGAACTGCGCGTCGGGGACGTGGGAGGCCTCGCCCGCGCCGCTCTCGACGACGATCTCGACGCCTGCCGCGGAGAGCTTCTTGACCGCCTCCGGAACGGTGGCGACGCGCAGCTCGCCGGGGGCGGTTTCCTTTGGTACGGAAAGCTTCATCGGGCGCCTGGGGGAGCGTATTGCAGCGGGCGGTGCGGCGCGTGCCCGTCAGCGCCCGGCGCGGCCCGACAGCTCGTCGCGGAGGGCGGGGAGGCGCGCCGACGCCGGCTCGGGCGTGCTCCGCGCCGCGACGCCCGCGGCGACGGCGCCTCCCCTCCTGCGCCACCTCACCGGCGCGGGGCCGCCGGCGAGCAGGACCGGCCACGTGGCGGCATCGACGACGCCCGTGACGGGCAGGCGACGCTCGCGCTGGAACTGCCTCAGCGCCACCCGCGTGGCGCGGGTCATGGTGCCGGTCACGCGCAGCGGCTTGCCCGCGGCGAGCAGGTGCTGCTGGGCCCACACGACGAGGTCGCCGCGGGAGCGCCTGCCGAGCATCGGCCAGCCGTCGTCGGCGGGCGGGGCGGCCAGGGGCGTGAACGGCGATCTGAGCGCGCGGAAGTCGCGCCCGCCGGCGGCCTGCCAGCTCCACCAGCTCACGCCGGTCGCTCCGCGCGCGGCGGCCTGCGCCCGGAAGCGGCGGATCTCGCGCGGCGGCGGGTGGTCGTAGACCTGGCCGAGCGGGAAGATCGCGCGCCCGTAGACGCGGTTGTGGCGGTAGGTCAGGCGGAAGATCCGGTCGACCCGGGTACCGATCGCGCGCCAGTACATCTGCGGCACGTTGAACTGGGCGCCGCCCGCGCCGAGGAAGACCGAGTAGGGGAACGCCGGGTGGTAGTGGACGTAGGGGAAGCTCGTCAGCCCGACGGGGTAGCCCTGCCCGATCCGCCGTCGCAGCGCGCGCAGGTAGGTCTGGGCGGACACGTAGCGGCCCTCGTAGGTGGTCTCCGCGTCGAGCAGCAGGCAGTCGACACGGCGCGCGAGCCGCGCGCCGGTGCGAGCCTCCGCGCGCGGGCGGCGCCCGTGGATGAACTGGTAGGCGCAGACCCGCAGCCCGCGCGCGTGCAGCGCGCGCACGAGCGCGGGGGAGACCTGGCGCCAGAGCGCGGTCCCCTCGGCGCCCTTCAGGATCACGAGCTCGATGCCGGTGCGCCGCGCGCGTGCCGCGATCCGGTCGGGGCTGCCTCCGCTCGAGCTCGCGAGCACCCAGATCCACATCGCGTTGCCCTCGAAGACGCGCAGCGACGGCGGCGTCTCGGGAGGCTGGGGAAGCAGCGGCGCCGGCGCCGGCGTGCCGCCGGGCGGCGGCAGGAGCTGGGCGCGCGCCGCGGCGGGGGCACCGAACGAGACGGCGGCGGCGCACAGGGCCGACGCAGCGAGGACAGATCGCCTGAACATGGACGCCGGAGTGTGGCAGTTTGCAGGCGAAAGTCGCGCACCCCGCTGCCCGCGCGCCCGCCCGCCTACCGTGGGTCGTCCCCGTTCGACGAATGGAGCGACGATGGAGCTGCGCAGCTTGGGAACGCAGGGGCTCGAGGTCTCGGCGATCGGGCTCGGTTGCATGGGCATGTCAGCCTTCTACGGCGACACCGACGAGCAGGAGTCCGTCGCCGCGATCCACCGCGCCGCCGAGATCGGGGCGAGCTTTCTCGATACCGCCGAGATGTACGGGCCCCACACCAACGAGCAGCTCGTCGGCAGGGCGATCGCGGACCGGCGCGAGGAGTACGTGGTCGCGACGAAGTTCGGCGTGCGCCGCGTCGACGGCCGGCACGTGCGCGACGGGTCGCCCGAGAGCGTGCGGCGCTCGATCGAAGGGTCGCTGCGGCGGCTCGGCACCGATCACGTCGACCTCTACTACCAGCACCGCATGGATCCCGACACCCCGATCGAGGAGACGGTCGGGGCGATGGGCGAGCTCGTGACGGAGGGCAAGGTCCGCTTCCTCGGGCTGAGCGAGGCGGCACCGGACACGATCCACCGCGCGCACGCGGCGCACCCGATCTCAGCGCTTCAGACCGAGTACTCGCTCTGGACGCGCGAGCTCGAGGAGGAGATCCTGCCGACGCTGCGCGAGCTCGGGATCGGCCTGGTCGCCTACTCGCCGCTCGGCAGGGGCTTCCTCGCGGGACGGTTCGCCTCACCAGAGGAGCTCGCGGAGGGGGACTTCCGCCGCGCGGGACCCCGCTTCACCGGGGAGAACCTGGAGGCCAACCGCCGGCTCGCGGCGCGCGTCGAGGAGCTGGCGACCGAGCGCGGTGTCACGGCCGCGCAGCTCGCGCTCGCGTGGGTGCTCGCCCAGGGGGAGGACGTCGTCCCGATCCCCGGCACCAAGCGGCGCAGCTACCTCGAGCAGAACGCCGCCGCGGCGGAGCTGGAGCTTTCCGAGGAAGAGCTCACGCACCTCGCCGAGCTGCCGCCCGCGGCCGGTCAGCGCTACGACGAGGCTGGGATGGGCTCGGTGAACCTGTAGGGGCGCGCACCGGGTGCGGAGGCGTGTCGGTAGTCCCCTGGTATGTGGCTGTCGGCTGGAGCAGGCGATGACTTTCCGGCGCCCGCAGCAGGATCGACGCCGCCGGCGCGCGTTGGAGCTCGCCGCTCGGTGTCAGCGACCGGGATCTCGCCCGCGCGATCGGGGCGGCGCCCAGCACTGTCCGTGCCTGGCTGTCGGGGCGCAGCGCGCCAAGCGGCGAACGGGCCGAACGGCTGATCGAGCTCGGGGCAATGGCCGAGCGCCTCGAGCGCGTGATGGCTTCCGACTACGTTGTCCACTGGCTGCGCAAGCCGATCCCGGCGCTCGATGACGACAAGCCGCTCGACCTGATCGGCAGGGGCGGGTACCGCCGTGTCGCCAGGGTGATCTCGGGTCTCGAGGACCCGGGCGCCGTCTGAGCCGGTGGCGGCGGGAGCGCGGTCAGGCGTCACCCACGCCGCCGACAGGCGTGAGGTCGGTCCGCCGTGGCGGGCCGACGCGGAGCGCCATGACGTCGCTTGGCTTCGGGCCGTCCCCGCCCTCCGCAGCGGCGAGCGCTTGCTCGGCGGCCTGCTCGGTCGCCCACAGCTCCTGCACCCAGATCTCGTCAGGTGCCTGTGGGTTGCGGGCGACGATCCACGAGAAATGCAGCCCGAGATCGACCGCAGACCGTCTGCGACCCGCACCAGCACGCCGGCGAGCTCGTCGGCGCGATCGGTCGCGGCCGTGAAGCACATCGATCACGCGTGCACGACCGCCGGCGTAGCTGCCAAGGCCGGGAGCCGTGACAAGGCTCCTTGACAAGCCACCGTGACAAGGTATCTTGTCGGTGTGCGGATCGCGGAGACGGCTAGGAAGCATGGAATCTCTGACGAGGACGCGTTGCACGCCGTCCGCAACGCGATCGCGCAGTGGCGACTGGATGACGACTTCATGATGCGTGTCGGTCCTGGTCGCGACGGCAACCTGCTCGAGGTCGGCGTGCTCGGCATCGACACCGATGACCCGGTCATCGTCCATTCGATGCCCTGTCGTCCCCAATACCGGCCGCACCGACGAAAGGAATGACCATGCACACCGACGAGGAGATCAAGCGGGCCGCAAAGCTCGCCGAGGAGGCCGATCCGTCGAACGCCCCGATGGACGACACCACCGATCTGCGGGCCGTCGCCGAGGCTGTTGACCGCGTGCGGGCGGGCGAGGCGCGCTTGCGCGAGCTGGTGGCGCTGGCGCGCGCCAACGGCCGATCCTGGGGCGAGATCGGGATCGCGCTCGGCGTGTCGCGCCAGGCTGCCCGAGAGCGGTTCAGCGAAACGATCCGCGCTTGACGTTCGTCAGGCGGGTCGATCGCGGGTACCGCTGGTTGCGGTGCCTGCTCTACCACAACGGCGCCGGTCTGAGCGACGGGCTGACCGACGCGACTGGGCGCACGGTGCAGTACGGCTAGGACGCGCAGGACCGGCTCTCGAGCTTCACCGATGTCGCGGCGAAGACGATCGGCTACGGCTATGACGGATCGGGTCGGGGGAGGTCGTGGTTGAGTGGCATCGCCCGACTATCGCACTCCGGCAAGCACCACCCTTGCCACCTGGCCGGAACGCCTGCAGGGTCCCGCTGAAGGAAACTCGACCGGGCTACGCGGTGCCTACATGGACGGCTTCGAGGCTGCGTGATCGGCGGGTGTCCCGTAAGACCTGCCCGGTGAAATGCTCGGTGAGGGGGCGTCAAGCGGACACCTGACCACTTGCGCGTTCCAACGCGAGCGAGCGCGTCGGCGGTCATGTCCGGCGCGCCCGCAAGGGACGAAGAGCAGCAGTCCGCTGCGGGGCTGGATGGGCAGCCGCATTGCTCGGCAAGGCGACAGTGAGAAGCGGGTCCGCGCCCTGGATCACGATGAGCAGATGGCCAAGCATCGGGTCTCGGCCCTCATCCTCGATGAGCACAACCTCGCCGAGATCGCTCGCCACGGCGTGTCGGCAGGGGAGGTCTTGCAGATCGACGAGCAGACCGCGGAGGTTCACGACGGCCATCCGGTCGAGTTCCTGGTCTCCGTCCGACTCGATCCGGAGGAATCGCGGCTCCTGAGCGAGCTCGCCGAGGCCGAGGGCGCCGACCCGCCC
>JBPCKX010000079.1:0-15643 GCA_051003875.1 Thermoleophilaceae bacterium | reverse complement strand
CGCCGCCGCGCCGCCGGCGCCGCCGGCAGGTGCCGCGGAGCCGCCGGTCCCGGCGCTCCCCGAGCTCGGGCGGGTCCCGTGGAAGCCCGCCGCGGATGCGCGGCTGCTGCGTCGCCGTGCGCGCATCTGGTTCTACTGGACGCTGCTCTACACGCTCCCCTTCCTCGCCGCCGCGCTCGCGCTGATGGCGCTCGAGCCGCTTGCGTTTCCGGTGGCGCTCGCGAGCCTCGCGCACGCCTGGATCACACCAGAGCTGTACGCCTACCGTGGTGCGAGCGTGCTGCGGCCGAAGGGTCCGCGTAACGCGAGCGGCGAGCCGGTGGCGCAGGGACTGCTCGGCGACCTGCTCGACCATGACGCGCGCGAGCTGCAGCGCCGCACAGGGCTCGCGCTCGAGCGCGGGCAGATGGGCGTCTGGCTGATCGGCGAGTCCGGCGCGCTGCTGCTTGCGCCCGGGAGTCGCCGGGCGCACTGCTTCTGCGTCGGTGCATCCGGTCGTGATCTTCCGCCCTCGGACAGGATCGCGCACCTGCTGCTCGCGCTACGAACCGACGAGCGCGGGTTCGCGACGGTGGCCAACCACGCCTTCGCCGGGGCCGCGTGGCGCGTGCGGCGAAGGCTGCCGGTCGGAATGCGCCCCGCTTTCGACGCCGCGCGCGTCGCTCTTGTGCCGCCACAGGCTCATCGTCCGCGGTAGATGTCGCGCCGGTGGCCGATCGCGACGACGCGAACGACTCCGGCGGTTTCGTCGAGCTCGTATATGACGCGGTAGGGCCCGCGGCGAGCGGAGTAGAGCCCTTCGAGGTCGCGCGTCAGGGGCTTGCCGAGTCGCCGCGGGTTCGCGGCGATCGTTTGGATCGTCTCGAGGACCGCGGCCGCCGCCGGTTCGGGGAGGCGCGCGAGCTGTCGCCGCGCAGGTCCCGTGACCCGCGCGCGCCAGGGACGATCGATCACGCGCGGCGGCGTCGGTCGGCCAGTTCGGCCCGAACGTCGTCGAGTGAAATGCCGTGCTCGCCGCTCTCGAGCTCGTCCTTGCTGTCGCGGATCTGGTCCAGGAGCCGTGGATCTGACAGCACAGCGAGCGTCTCCTCGAGGCTTTCGAGGTCGTCGGGGCTCACGAGCACGGCGGCAGGTTTTCCCCTGCGAGTGACCGTTACGCGATCCTGCTCGCGCGCCACGCGATCGACGAGCTCGGAGAAGCGTGCCTTTACGGTCGCCAGCGAAAGTGTCTCCGACATGACTAGAATTATAGTCCGAAGATAGGCGGGCAGCAAATCCGCCGGTCACGCGCAGCGGAAGGGGCGCACGGGCGGGCGCGGCCGACCACCCAAGGCGGCTGGAGGGTGTCCTGAGCCTGAGCCCCCAGCCGCCCGTGAGCGGGTAGCCTCGCCCGGCCAGATGCAACGTCAGAGCTCCGACAGCTTGTGAGCGCCCGGCCTCCGCCCGAGCTCGAGTTCCGCGCGGGCAGGGCCGCCGACCTGCGCGCCACCTTCGAGCTCGGTGAAGTCACCCTCGCCGTCCCGGGCGTCGCCCCGGACGCGCACGAGATCGAGTGCCGCTGGGACCGTCACCGCGAGCTGCTGGAGTTCATCGTCGCCCAGGAGGGCAGCGGCTACTGGATCTGCGAGGACGGGGACGAGCCCGTCGGCTACGCGCGCGTGTGCCGCTTCGGCGAGATGGAGGAGCTCACCGAGCTCGTCGTGGCCCCGAGCCGGCGGGGTGCCGGGATCGGGCGCGCGCTGCTCGAGCTGTGCTGGCCCGGCCTTCCCTCGCCGGACCTGGGGCGGGTCGTGGTCGCCGGCGGAGCCCCCGCCGACCTCAGCCTCTACGTCGACTTCGGCGTGATGCCGACCACGGGGCACTGGCACCTGCGGGCCGGGACCGGGGAGTTTCGCGAGCGCCGCTCGCTCGAGATCGACAGCACCGATCGCGCCGTACACGTGCTGAAGGCCGATCGTGCCGTGTCGGAGTGGAACCGGCTCGAGCCACGCGCGATCGGCCACCGCCGCCCGCTGCTGCACGACTTCTTCGGTCGCACACGCTCGTGCCTGGCGACCGTCGACGAGCAGACAGGCGACGCGCTCGCGCTCTGCTGGGTCGGTACCGACGCCGACATCGGCCCCGCGGTCGCGCTCACCCCCGAGGACCTCGTGCCGGTGGTGCTCGCCGCGATCGACCGCGTCGCGCGGTCGGTCGAGCCTGAAACCCTCGAGGTGTTCTGCGCCACCGACTGCTGGTGGCTGCTGCGCCGGCTGCGGCGGCTCGGGTTCCGGGTGCGCCGAGCGAGCTGGGTGCTGTCCTCCGTGCCGCTGCCCGGGCTGGACCGCTACCTGCCGACCCGCCCTCCGCGCGTGCTCTGAGCCTGCCGCCCACTATCCTTCGACGTATGGGCGAGCTCGCTACGCAGGCCGGTCGCAAGGTGGTGGCGGTGGGGGTGCTCGTCGTCGCCGCGGTCGTGATCTTCAAGATCGTGCTCGGCTTCGTGATCGGCATCGCATGGATCGCGATCGTCGCGATCGCGCTGATCGCGGTCGTCTGGGCGTTGCGGGTCCTCTGACCCGGCGCGGCGGGGAGCAGCGGTGGAGCTGGCCGTCATCCTCTTCTTCTTCGGGCTATCGGCGGGGACGATCGGCAAGATCAAGGGCGCCTCGTTCATGCTCTGGTTCCTGGTCGGGTTCTGTCTCCCGTTCTTCGGCACGCTGGCGGCGCTCTTCATGCGCAACGAGCGCCTCGCGCAGCCGCGGATGAGGCGCTGCAGCGAGTGCCCCAACGTGATGCCGATCCACGTCCAGGTCTGCACGCGCTGTGGCGCCGACCTCTTCTTCCCCGAGCCCGGGCCCGATTCCCCGGCACCGCAGGGACGCCTCTTCGAGGGCTGAGCCGGGCGGAAACCCCCTGGTACCATCGCCCTTCGGCCACGATCGGGAAGGAGCGGAATGCGAGCAGTCGACGCCATCATGGAATGTCTCAAGGCGGAGGGCGTCGAGCACGTATTCGGCATCCCGGGCGGAGCCAACCTCCCGACCTACGACGCCCTCTACGACGCGGGCCTGCGCCACGTGCAGTGCCGTCACGAGCAGGGCGCGGGCCACGCCGCCGAGGGCTACGCGAAGGCCTCCGGCCGCGTCGGCGTCGCGCTCGCGACCTCCGGGCCGGGGGCGACCAACCTCGTCACGGCGATCGCCGACGCCAATATGGACTCGGTCCCCACAGTCTTCATCACCGGGCAGGTCCGCACCGACCTGCTCGGGACCGACGGCTTCCAGGAGGCCGACGTGACCGGCATCACGATGCCGATCGTCAAGCACGCGGTGATGGTGCGCGACCCGCGCGATATCCCGGCGCTGATCCACGAGGCGTTCCACGTCGCGCGTACCGGACGCCCCGGTCCGGTGCTGGTCGACATCCCGCAGGATCTCTCTCGCGCGGACATCCCGTACGAGCCGGTCGGCTCGGTCGACCTCCCCGGCTACCAGCCCACGACCGAGGGCAACACGAAGCAGATCAGGCTGGCGGCGAAGGCGCTCGCGAACTCGCGCCGCCCGGTCATCTACGCCGGCGGCGGCGTCGTGAACGCCGATGCCTCGAAGGAGTTGACAGAGCTCTGCCTCGCCGACGCGTTTCCCGTCACCTGCACGCTGATGGGCCTGGGCGCGTTCCCGGCTCCGCACGACCAGTGGCTCGGGATGCTCGGGATGCACGGCACCCGTGCCGCCAACCACGCCATGGACGAGGCCGACCTGATCGTCGCGATCGGAGCCCGCTTCGACGACCGCATCACGGGCAAGCTCTCGGAGTTCGCGCCGCGTGCCAAGTTCATCCACATCGACATCGATCCCGCGGAGATCTCCAAGAACGTCCCCGCCCACATCCCGATCGTCGGCGACGCCAAGAGCATCCTGTCGAAGCTCACCGCCGAGTACCGGGCGCTCGAGACCGACCGGGGCCGGCTCGACGGCTGGTGGGAGCGGATCGCCGGCCTGCGGGCGAAGCACCCGCTGGCCTACGAGGACAGCACCGACTCGGAGATCAAGCCCCAACGGATGATCGAGGCGCTCTACGAGGTCACCGGCGGCGACGCGATCGTCACCTCCGACGTTGGCCAGCACCAGATGTGGTGCGCGCAGTACTTCCACTTCGACGGGCCGCGCAAGTGGATCAACTCCGGCGGGCTCGGCACGATGGGGTTCGGCCTCCCGAGCGCGATGGGCGCGAAGGTGGCGATGCCCGACGAGCAGGTCATCTGCGTCGCCGGGGACGGCTCGATCATCATGAACGTGCAGGAGCTCGCGACGTGCGTCACCGAGAAGATCCCGGTCAAGGTCTTCATCATGAACAACGGCTACCTGGGCATGGTCCGGCAGTGGCAGGAGCTCTTCTGGGACGGCCGCTACAGCGCCGTCGACATGGGTTCAAGCCCCGACTGGGTGAAGCTCGCCGAGGCCTTCGGCGCCACCGGCATGCGCGTCGCCGACAAGGGCAAGCTCGTCGACACGATCCGCGAGGCGCTCGCCACCGAGGGCCCGGTCGTGTGCGACGTGCTCGTCACCAAGGAGGAGAACTGCTACCCGATGATCCCTGCCGGCCAGGCCGCCAGGGACATGGTGGGTTGACGGTGGCTGGTCGCGCCGATGGGTGAGCCGGGGACGAAGGAGGTCCTCAATCTCGACGACCTGCAGTCCTCCGGTGGTGTCCACACTGGCCGCAAGCACATCCTCTCGCTGCTGGTGGAGCACCGCCCCGGGGTGCTGGCGCGGATCTCCGGGCTGTTCGCGCGGCGCGGGTACAACATCGAGTCGCTCGCGGTCGGGCCCACCGACGACGACTCGATGGCGCGCATCACCCTGACCGTCGACGGCGCCGCCCACCCGATCGACCAGGTGACCAAGCAGCTCCACAAGCTCGTCAACGTGATCAAGATCCGCGACCTCGAGCCCGAGGAGGCGGTCGCGCGCGAGCTGGCGCTGTTCAAGGTGTCCGCCGACCAGGACACCCGCGCCCAGGTGATGCAGTTCGCCGAGATCTTCCGCGGGAAGATCGTCGACGTGTCGAAGCGGTCGGTGACCGTGGAGGTCACGGGCACCGACGACAAGATCGAGGCCTTCGAGCAGATGGTTCGGCCGTTCGGGCTGATCGAGATGGTCCGCACCGGCGAGATCGCCATCAGCCGCGGACGATCCACTACGTAGGGCGGCGGGTCCCCGGCGTCAGCCATCCTCCCCGGGTATGACGCTCCGCGCCGAGGACCGGGGACCGTTCACGCTCGACGCCCCCGCCGCCGAGGTGCTCGCCGAGCGGGTGGGGCGTGCGCTCCTGCTCGCCCGCCGCGGCGGCGGCCGGGCGGCGGCGAGCGTTACGGTGCCCGTCCCGCCGGACACCGATCCCGCGGCGGTGGTGCTCGCCGCTCGCCGGCCGGAAGATGCCTTCTTCTGCTTCGAGCAGCCCGATCGCGACGGCTACGCGGTCTGCGGGCTCGGCAGCGCCGCGGTTCTCACAGGGGCGGGTCCCGACCGCTTCGCCGCCGCTGCGCGCGCGTGCCGTGAGCTGGCGATCCGCACGATCGCCGACGACCCGGCCGCCGACCCCGAGCGACCATCCGGCTCGGGGCCGGTCTTCGTCGGCGGGTTCGCCTTCGCCCCCGACGGCGGCGAGACGCCCGAGTGGTCCTCGCTCGCGCCCGCTCGGCTCGTGCTGCCCGAGTGCTCGCTCAGCCGTGGCGGGGGCCGGGCCCGCCTGACGGTGAACGTCTGCGTCGCCGGCCCGGAGGGCGCGGACGCGGTACTCGAGCGTGTGCGAGCCCGGCTCGCGGAGCTGCGGCCCGCGGCGATGCCGCTGCTCGACCCCGACCCGGTCGAGCATGCGCGCGTGGCGGGCGCAGCGCCGCCGTCCCACTACGAGGAGGCGGTGCGGCGCGCCGTCGAGCGGATCCATGCCGGGGAGCTCGAGAAGGTCGTCCTGGCGCGCGAGGTCCGCGTCCACGCGCCCGGTGAGATCGCCCCCGCACCGGTGCTCGACGCCCTGCGGTCGGTATTCCCCGCCTGCTACTGCTATTGCGTCGGCACACCGCAGCTGACCTTCCTGGGCGCGAGCCCCGAGCTGCTGCTGCGCCGCGACGGTGCCCGAGCTCAGACGGTGGCGCTGGCCGGGAGCGCTCGTCGCAGCGCGGACCCGGCCGTCGACGGCCATCTCGGCGAGCAGCTGCTGCAGAGCCCGAAGGACCTCATGGAGCACTCGATCGTCGCGCGCCGGATCGAGCGCGCGCTGGATCCGGTGAGCGTGTGGGTGACCGCGAGCGACGAGCCCGTGCTCGTCAAGGTCCACAACATCCAGCACCTCGCGACCCCGGTGCGCGCGCAGCTCGCGGAGCCCGTCGCCGCGGTCGAGCTGGCCGGCCTGCTCCACCCGACGCCGGCGGTGGGCGGCGACCCGCCGGAGCCGGCGGCCCGGCTGATCCCGGCGCTCGAAGGGCTCGACCGCGGCTGGTACGCGGGCACCGTCGGTTGGACCGACGTGGCCGAGGACGGCGAGTTCTGCGTTGCGCTGCGCTGCGCGCTGCTGCGCGGGTCGGTGGCCCATCTGTATGCGGGCTGCGGGATCGTGGCCGACTCGGTGCCGGCCGACGAGCTGGCAGAGACCGAGGTGAAGCTCGAGGCACTGCTGCCGCTGCTCACCTGAGCGGCCCGCCGGGGAGAGGCAGCCGCGGCGCCGTCCTACTGGGTCGTCCCACTCAGCGCCCGAGGGCCGCGGCGACACGCTCGAGGACCTCGCGGTGCAGCCGCACGTTGTCGGCGCGCTCTGTCCGCACCTCGACGAGCGCGGGCAAGGCCACGGCGCGCCGGACCTCCGCGGGGGAGCTCGCCGTCCGGTGCTCCATCTTCGCCAGCGCCGCCGCGGCCGCGAGATCGATGCCGCTCGGAGTCGCCACGTGCCGCTCGTAGAGCGCGCGGTCGGCGCGCTCGGAGACCGGGAGGAAGTCGAAGATCCCGCCGCCGCCGTTGTTGACGCACACGACCGTCAGCTCGACGCCCGCCCGCCGCGCCGCGAGCAGGCCGCCGAGGTCGTGCAGCAGCGCGAGCTCGCCGATCAGCAGGAAGGTGGGCGCGCCCGTTGCGAGCGCCGCCCCGGCGGCCGAGGAGACGACGCCGTCGATCCCGTTCGCCCCGCGGTTGGCGAGCAGGCGGATCCGCTTCGCCGAGCAGGGGAAGTAGGCCTCGACGTCGCGCACCGGCATCGAGGAGCTGACGAAGATGAGCGCGCCTTCGGGGACGGCCGCCTCGAGCGCCGCGTGGATCTTCGGCTCGAAGGGGTCGGGTGCGGCCGCGAGCGCGGGCGGCACGTGCGCGTCGGCCGCCGTCCACCGCTCGCGCCAGCTCCCCTCGCGCGGTGGCCCGCGCAACTCGAGCGCCGCTGCGAGCGCGTCGCAGGCAGGTGCGGCCTGCGCCTGCAGGATCAGCTCGGCGGTTCGGGTCGGCTCGTGCCAGGTCGCATGGGGATCGATCACGACCTGGCTCGCGCGCGCGAGCAGCTCGCGCAGCGGCCCTGAGGTCGGCATGTCGCCGACCCGCAGCACGAGCTCGGGACCGTTCGCCGAGGAGAAGCCGGGCACGCGCAGGAGCACGTCGTAGTGGGCCACGACGTGCGAGCGGTCGTGCTGTCCGCAGCGCACGCCCGAGGTCGGCTCGGCGAGCACCGGCCAGCCCGCCGCGCGGGCCAGGCGGGTGACGGGCTCCGCCACGGTCTCCGCCCCCGCGCCGCAGACGATCAGCCCCCGCTCGGTGGCCGCGACGCGCGCGGCGAGCTCCTGAACCTCGTCGCCGTGCGGGGCGTGCGAGTGCTCGCGCAGGTCGGTCCACGGCCGCCCGTCCGGACGCCCCTCCCAGTCGGCCGCCGCGAGCTGCTCGCGATCGGGGGCGAGGGGCTCGCGCAGCGCGAGGTTGAGGTGCACCGGCCCCGGGCGCCCGCCGCAGGCGGTCCGGTAGGCGCGGCAGGCGAGCGCCCGGTGGTGTAGCGCCGTCGCGCGGCCGGGGTCGTGCGTTCCGACCTCGACGAACCACTTCGCCGCCGAGCCGTAGAGCGCGATCTGGTCGATCGCCTGCCCCGCCCCGACGTCGCGCAGCTCGGGCGGGCGGTCCGCGGTCAGGACGATCAGCGCCACCCGCGCCTCGCGTGCCTCGACGACTGCCGGAAGCAGGTTGGCCGCGGCGGTCCCCGACGTACAGGTGACGGCGACCGGCAGGCCGCTCGCCTTCGCGAGCCCGAGTGCAACGAACCCCGCGCAGCGCTCGTCGATCACCGAGACCGTCTCGAGCCGCTCGCCGGCCGCGAGCGTCAGCGCGATCGGGGCATTGCGTGACCCGGGGCAGGTCACCGCGTGGCGCATCCCGCAGCGCGCGAGCTCGTCGACGAGCACCTGGAGCGGCGCGTAGGTCCGGTTGATCGGGATCATCTGAGTCATGTCCACCAGTCAGAGCGCGCCCGCGATCGTCTTCGTCCCCGGCTTCATGCAGTCGCACACCGCCTGGGGCCCGGTCGCGGACCTGCTCGCAGAACGCTATCCGAGCCTGCTGCTGAGGCATTCGTCGAGCACCTACGAGGGGCGCCTCGAGGAGATCGCCGCGGCGGGCGCGGGCGCCGTCCTCGCGGGCTACTCGATGGGAGGGCGCCTCGCCCTGCACGCGGCGCTGCGCGCCCCACACCGGTACGCCGGGGTCGTGACGGTCGGGACCTCGGGGGGGATCGAGGCCCCCGCCGCGCGCGCGTCCCGCGCGGAGGCCGACGCCAAGCTCGCCGGCTGGATGGAGACCCACCCGATCGAGCGGATCGTCGAGCTGTGGGAGAGCCAGCCGCTGTTCGCCGACCAGTCGCAGGAGCTCGTCGAGGCGCAGCGCTCAGACCGGCTGCGGCAGGACCCGCGCTCGGTCGCGATGCTGCTGCGGACCGCGGGCCAGGGTGCGCTGGAGCCGGTCTGGCAGCGCCTGCGGGCACTCGACCTTCCCCTGCTCGCCATCGCCGGCGCGCGCGACGACGCCTACGCGAGCGCCGCCTGGCGGCTCGCGCGCGAGGCGGCGCACGGGCGCGCCGCGATCATCGAGAGCGCGGGCCACGCCCCCCACCTGCAGCGCCCGGACGAGGTCGCCGGGCTGCTAGGCGAGTTCCTCGACGAGCACCTCGGCGAGCGCCTCGTCTGAGACCTCGACGCCGAGCCCCGGGCCGTGCGGCACCGCCAGCAGGCCGGCTCGCGGAGAGGGCAGCGCCCGGGCGATCCGTGCGTCGAAGAGGTCGAGCGTCGCGAGCCCGCAGGCGAGCGACACCCGCTCGGCGGAGGCGAGCTGCAGCGCGGCGGCGATGCTCCAGGGACCGTCGAGCGTGCTCGACAGCCATGCCTGCAGCCCCCCGGCGCGCGCCGCCCTGAGCGCATCCCGCGCGGGACCGAAGCCGCCGCTGCCGGCGAGCTTGACGTTCACCGCGGCGCAGGCACCGAGCTCCGCGGCGGCCCTCACGTCGTCGGGACCGGAGATCGACTCGTCGGCGGCCACCGGCACGCGGACCCGCTCGCTGACCTGCGCGAGCCCCGCGAGCGTCGGGCAGGGCTGCTCCACGAGCTGCAGGTCGTGAGGTTCGAGCGCCGCGATCGCGTCGACCGCCTCGTCGGGATCCCACGCCCCGTTCGCGTCCAGCCGGAGCGCGGGCCACGGGCCGATCGCCTCGCGGACGGCGCCCACCCGCTCGCCGTCGTCGGGAAGCCCGACCTTCACCTTGAAGCAGGAGAACCCCTCGCGCAGCCCGGTGGCGGCCGCCTCGGCGACCTCCCGCGGCGGACCCGCCGGCAGGGTGCGGTTGACGGGGATCGCGTCGGCCCAGGGCTCGCCCAGCGGCCGGCCACGCCTGCGCATCTGCAGGTCGAGCTCGGCGAGCTCCCATGCCGCGCGCGCCTGCGGCGCCGCGCCGCGTGGCGGGGGACCCTCCCGCAGCGCGTCGATGACTTCCTCCAGGGACACGCCGTCGTAGGGCTCGAGCGGTGCGGCCTCGCCCCAGCCGACGGTCCCGTCGTCGTCCTCGAGCCTGATCACGGCGAGCTCGCGCGCCGCGACGACGCCGCCGGAGGTGACGAACGGCTGCTTCAGCGGGATCCGGAGCTTCAGCAGCGAGCGTCTCACGACAACAGGATGCTCGCCGACAGCAGCAGCGAGAACACGGCGAGCAGCGCTCCGGTGCGGGCGAGCGCGACGTTCAGCGACGGCCCGTCGGTGCGCGCGCGGACGGTCTCGACCAGATTCATCGCGAGCGGCAGCGAGAGCAGCGGCAGGACCAGCCACCACGAGAGGCCCCCGGCGAGCGCGATCAGCGGAGGCACCGCGTAGGCGAGCGCCAGCATCGCGAGGAACATCGTGCGCGTGCGGGCGCGTCCGAGCTTCACGGCCAGCGTGCGCTTACCGGCGCGGTGGTCCGTCTCGAGGTCACGCACGTTGTTGACGACGAGGATCGCGCTCGCGAGCAGCCCGACCGGGACAGACACCGCGAAGGCCTCCCACGGCAGCTCCTCGACCTGCACGTAGTAGGAACCGACGACCGCCACGACGCCGAAGAAGACGAACACGAACAGCTCGCCGAGGCCCTCGTAGCCGTAGGGGCGCGGGCCGCCCGTGTAGAGGACGCCGGCGGCGATCGAGGCGACGCCGACGAGCAGCAGCTCCCAGCCCGCGACGCTCGCCAGGTAGAGGCCCGCCACGACGGCGACCCCGAACGCGACGTAGGTCCCCGACAGCACACGTTGCGGTGGCATGAGCCCGCCGGCGGTGACGCGCACCGGCCCGAGCCGGTCCTCGCTGTCCGCCCCGCGGCGCGCGTCGGAGTAGTCATTGGAGAGGTTGGTGCCGATCTGGATGAAGACGCTGCCGACGAGCGCTGCCACGAACGCGAGCGGGCGCAGCTCGGCGCGCTCGATCGCGAGTGCGGTGCCGACGAGCACCGGCGCCACCGCGGCGGGCAGGGTTCGCGGCCGCGAGGCGACGACCCAGAGCCGCAGCCGGCCGCGCTCGCACGCGGCGCTCGCTCCGGGGGACCCGCTCAAGGCCGTTTCGGGAACTTGGCGAAGTCGGGCTCGCGCCGCTCGCGGTAGGCGTCGCGGCCCTCCTGCGCTTCCTCGCTCCCGTAGAAGAGGAGGTTGGTGTCGTGCGCGAGCTGCTGGATGCCCGAGAGGCCGTCCTCGGCCGCGTTGAAGCTCGCCTTCAACAGCCGCAGCGAGAAGGGGGAGAGGGCGAGCATCTCGCGGCACCACCCGACCGTCTCCTGCTCGAGACGCTCGAGCGGCACGACGGTGTTGACGAGTCCCATCGCGAGCGCCTGAGGGGCGTCGTAGAGGCGGCAGAGGAACCAGATCTCTTTCGCCTTCTTGGGGCCGACGAGGCTCGCCAGCAGGCCCGCGCCGAAGCCGCCGTCGAAGGAGCCGACCTTCGGGCCGGTCTGTCCGAAGCGCGCGTTGTCGGCGGCGATCGTGAGATCGCAGACGAGCTGGAGCACCTGGCCGCCCCCGACGGCGTAGCCCGCCACCATCGCCACGACGGGCTTCGGCAGCCGCCGTATCTGGATGTGCAGGTCGGTGACGTGGAAGCGTCCGACGCCGGAGGACCGTCCGACGTCCGCCTCGGACATGTACCCCGAGTCCCCGCGCACGCGCTGGTCCCCGCCCGAGCAGAATGCGAGCGGCCCCTCGCCCGTCAGCACGACGACCCCGATCGCGGTGTCCTCCCGCGCGTGCGAGAGCGCATCGGAGACCTCCACCAGCGTCTGCGGGCGGAAGGCGTTGCGTACCTCCGGCCGGTCGATCGTGACCTTCGCGATCCCGTCCGCGGTCTCGTAGCGGATGTCCTCGTACTCGCCGGCGGCATGCCAGTCGGCCGCGGGCGCGATCGAGCGCGCCTGCTGCTCGGTGGTCCAGTCGTCGGCTGCCATCTGCGCGCCACAGGTTATGGCCTATGGGCCCCCGACCAAGCATCATGGGCCACGTCGGCGGGCGCCCGCCCCGCCGCGACGTACGCTCCAACCCGTGCACGACTGGGTCAGAGAGGCCGCACGGCGGCGCCCGGACCATGTCGCCGTCGAGGCCCCCGACGGCGCACACACCTACGCGCAGCTCGACGCCGCGGTGGATCGCTGCGCGCGGCGGCTCGCGGCGCTCGGCGTGGGGGAGGGCGATCGCGTCGCCACGACGCTCCCGCCCTCGCGCAGCGTCTGCGAGTTGCTGCACGCGCTTCCCCGCGTCGGGGCCGCGCTCGTACCGCTGAGCACGCGCCTCCCCGAGCCCGAGCAGCGGCGACAGGGCGAGCTCGCCGGCGCACTCCTCACCGTCGCGGAACCGCTCGACGGGCTGGAGGCCCGCGTCGCGCCGCGCACGACGCTCGACCCCGCGGCGGTCCACAGCGTGCTCTTCACGTCGGGCACCGGGGGTGCGGCGAAGGCCGTCGCGCTCACGATCTCAAACCAGGCTGCCGCGGCCGCGGCCTCGGAGGCGGCGCTCGGCTCAGACCCCGGCGACCGCTGGCTCTGCCCGCTGCCGCTGTTCCACATCGGAGGGCTCGCGATCCTCGTCCGCTGCGCGCGGGCGGGCACCACCGCGGTGCTGCACGAGCGCTTCAGCGCGGTGGCGGTCGGCGCGACCCTGGAGGCGGGCGAGGCCACCCTCGCCTCGCTCGTGCCGACCATGCTCGCGCGGCTTCGCAGCGCCGGCCTGCGCAGCGCGCCGGCGCTGCGCGCGCTGCTCCTCGGCGGCGGGCCGAGCCCGCCCTACCTGCTCGACTGGGCACGCGATCGGCGCATCCCGGTGCGCTGTACGTACGGGATGACCGAGACCTGTTCGCAGGTGGCGGTGGCCGACGCGTGCGAGCCGGCGGGCCGGCCCGTGCCCGGGGCGGAGATCGAGATCGGCCCGGGGGAGGAGATCATCGTGCGCGGGCCGATGGTCGCCGCCGCGCGCGCGGACGCGGAGGGCTGGATCGCCACCGGCGATCGCGGGCACTTCGACCCGCAGGGACGCCTGCACGTCGAGGGCCGGATCGACGACCTGATCCTCACCGGGGGAGAGAAGGTGTCTCCGGCGGGCGTGGAGGCCGTTCTGCTCGCCCACCCCGCGCTGAAGGACGCGGCCGTGGCGGGGACGGCCAGCGCGGAGTGGGGGGAGGAGGTCACGGCGTATGTGGTCGAGCGTGCGCCCGTGTCCGACTACGATCTGCTCTCCTTCTGCCGCGAGCACCTGGCCGGCTACCAGGTTCCGAAGCGGATCGAGCGCGTCGAGAGACTGCCGCGCAATGCGGCGGGCAAGCTGCTGCGTGCCGCGCTGGGCGCCACCGAATAGAGTCCGGCGGGTGATCTACGACGATGACGCAGACCTCGGCAAGCTCGACGGCAAGACCGTCGCGATCCTCGGGTACGGCTCCCAGGGCCACGCCCACGCGCTCAACCTGAAGCAGTCGGGCGTCAGCGTCGTCGTGGGGCTGCGGCCCGACTCCGCCTCGGTCGCGAAGGCGACGGGCGACGGGCTCGAGGTGCTGCCGGTCGCCGACGCCGCCAGCCGCGGCGACATCGTCATGGTCCTGCTGCCCGACGAGCGCCAGGCGGAGATCTGGGACGCGGAGATCGCCGACGGCATCGCGCCCGGCAACCTGCTGATGTTCGCGCACGGGTTCTCGATCCACTTCGACCAGATCTCGCCGGGCCCGGGGGTCGACGTGGGAATGGTGGCGCCGAAGGCGCCGGGCCACCTCGTGCGACGGCAGTTCTCCGAGGGCAACGGCGTGCCCGGGCTCGTGGCGATCCACGCCGACGAGAGCGGCACCGCCCGCGACCTCGTGCTCGCGTACGCGAAGGGCATCGGCTGCACCCGCGCGGGGGTGATCGAGACGAGCTTCAAGGAGGAAACCGAGACCGACCTGTTCGGCGAGCAGGCCGTCCTCTGCGGTGGTGTCACGGAGCTCGTCCGGGCAGGCTACGAGACGCTCGTCGATGCCGGCTACGACCCCCGGCTCGCCTACTTCGAGTGCCTGCACGAGCTGAAGCTGATCGTCGACCTGATGTACGAGAAGGGCATCACCGGAATGCGCTACTCGATCTCGAACACGGCCGAGTACGGCGACCTGACCCGCGGCACGCGGGTGATCGGGGAGCCGACCCGCACGGCGATGAAGGAGATCCTCGCCGAGATCCAGTCGGGCGAGTTCGCGCAGGAGTGGATCGCCGAGAACAGGGCGGGGCAGGAGAACTTTCTGCGCATGCGCGAGGAGGGGTCAAAGCACCAGGTCGAACGCGAGGGCAAGCAGCTTCGCTCGATGATGGACTGGATCGACACCGAGTTCTGATGGAGGGCTCGACGACACCGGACGGCGAGGCGGGTAACCCCCCGGACGCAGGCTTCCTGCCGCCCGAGCCGGGGGGCCCGGAGCCCGACCTCGGGCCCGCGCCGCCCGCCTCCCACCCTGCCCCCGGACCGGCCACCCCTCCGCCGCAGTACCAGGGGTACGCGCCGCCGCCGGGCTCCCAGGGCCATCCGCCACAGACCCACCCGCCGCCCCCCGGCTATGGACCGCAGCACGGCTACGGGCAGTCCGCGGGGTATCAGCAACAGCCGCAGCAGCCGCCGCCCCCACAACCCGGCTGGGCCGCGCCCGGGACCCCGGCCTGGGGAGCCGGGCAGGCGCCCTGGGCGTACGCGCCCGCGCCGGCGGTCCCCGACAACGGCTCGGCCGTCGCCGGCCTCGTGCTGTCGATCACCGCCGGCGGCCTGCTGCTGCTGTCGGCCGGGCTGTCGTCGATCGTCTCGATCGTCTGCGCGGCGCTCGGGATCTTCTACTCGCGACGGGGCCGCGCGCGCGTCGATCGCGGCGAGACGCCCAAGCACCGCGGCGTCGCCCAGGCGGGCTTCATCACGGGGATCGTCACGCTGGTCCTGTCGATCCTCGCAACCGCGTTCTGGCTCCTGCTCGTGATCCTCTACGCCACCGACGACGAGTTCCAGCGCGATTTCGACAGGGAGCTGCAGACGACCGGCGGCCCGTCGCCCGGGCTGGAGGCTGCCGTCAGGGTGGGCGCGGTCGCCGTGCGGCTGATCGCATCGGCCGTCGCTTGACGCCTCCGATGGGGCCGGCCGGGCTCCGGTATCGTCGCCCGTCCGCATGACCGACCGGCCCCTCAAGCAGTACCTGATGACGCCCGGGCCGACGCCCGTGCCGCCCGCCGTCTCGGGTGCGATGGCGGAGCCGATCATGTACCACCGTGCGCCGGCGTTCATCGAGATCTACGCGGCCGCGCTGCGACGCCTGCGGCCCGTGTTCGGCACCGCGGGGGACGTGCTCGTCTTCTCCTGCACGGGGTCGGGCGCGATGGAGTCGGCGGTCGCGAACCTCGTCCGGCCGGGCGATCGGGCGCTGGTCGCCTCCTGCGGCAAGTTCGGCGAGCGCTGGGGCGAGCTCTGCGACGCCTTCGGCGCCGACACCGTGCGCCACGACACCGAGTGGGGGAGCAGGATCGACCCGGCGGACGTCGAGCGCGTGCTCGGCGAGAATCCAGCTGTAGAGGTCCTCTTCACGACCCTTTCGGAGACGTCGACCGGCGTGGTCAACGACGTCCGCGCGCTCGCCGAGGCGGCGCACGC
>JBPCKX010000078.1:0-6006 GCA_051003875.1 Thermoleophilaceae bacterium | reverse complement strand
GGGGCGCCTGCGGGCGCCCTCGTCGTGCCGGGCCCGCCCGGCGCGTGTATACATCGGCCATGGTCGATGTCCCTGCCGGAACCGAAGTGGCCGGCTGCAGGATCGAGTCGGTGCTCGGGCGCGGCGGGATGGGCGTCGTCTACCGGGCGCTGCAGCTCTCGCTCGACCGGACGGTGGCGTTGAAGGTGATCGCGCCCGACCTGGCGATGGACGCGGAGTTCCGCGAGCGCTTCAAGCACGAGTCGCGCCTGGCGGCCTCGATCGAGCACCCGAACGTGATCCCGGTCTACGAGGCCGGTGAGCGCGACGGGCTGCTGTACCTGATCATGCGCTACGTCGAGGGCACCGACCTGCGCGCGCTGCTCGACGGCGAGGGACCGCTCGATCCACGCCGCGCCGCGCCGCTCGTCGGCCAGGTGGCGGCCGCGCTCGCCGCGGCCCACGGCCGCGACCTGGTCCACCGAGACGTGAAGCCCGCGAACGTGCTGATCGGCTCGGCCGGCTCAGACCGGCACGCCTACCTGACGGACTTCGGCATCGCGCGCAGCCTTTCCGCCACGAGCGGCCTGACCCGCACCGGCGCGGTCGTCGGCACGCTCGACTACATCGCGCCGGAGCGACTCGAGCGCCCGGCGGGCGACCCCCGCTCGGACATCTACGCGCTCGGCTGTGTGCTCTTCGAGGCACTGACCGGCTCGGTCCCCTACCCGCGCGACAGCGAGCCCGCGAAGATGTACGCGCACGTGAGCGCGCCCGTACCCTCGCCGCGCGCGCTTCGCGCAGAGGTGCCCGAGCAGCTCGACAGCCTGGTGCGCCGGGCGATGGCGAAGGACCCCGCCGAGCGTCCGGGAACCGCCGGAGAGGTGGCCGAGGTGCTGCTCGCGTTC
This sequence comes from Thermoleophilaceae bacterium, assembly GCA_051003875.1. GTDB lineage: Bacteria > Actinomycetota > Thermoleophilia > Solirubrobacterales > Thermoleophilaceae > JAAYBF01. The sequence continues at coordinate 5,119 of JBPCKX010000078.1, read as the reverse complement.
GGTGGCGAAGCCCCCGCGAGAGCGCGCAGCGATCGGACGCAGCCTGCCCGCGCGGAGGAGGCGGAGGGCCACACCGAGGCGACTCCCGCCGGCGCCACCGTCGCGGCGGCGACTGAGCCGCTGGGCGAACAGAGCCCGCCCCCCTCCGAGCCGGCGCGGGCGAAGGCGACCGGCAGCCGAAGGATCCCCGTGGGGGCGCTGGCGGGACTGCTCGCGGCGGCGGTCGTGGCCGTCGCCGCCGTGCTCGCGCTCGGCGGCGGGGATCCGAGTGAGCCGGGCGGCGGGGACGGCGACGCGTCGGCCAAGGGTCCGCTCGCCCCGGCGGCACTCGCGCCCGTCTCCGTCGGCCCCGGCGCCGACGGGGTGGCGGTCGGCGAGGGGTCTGTCTGGGTGGCGAAGAAGGACGACGATGCGATCGTCCGCGTCAACCCCGAGACGCGACGGAGGGAGGGGAGCACGCCGGTCGGCGACGAGCCGGACAGCATCGCGGTCGGCGCGGGCAGCGTCTGGGTCACGAACTCGAGCTCCGACGACGTCAGCCGGATCGACCCGCAGACGGCCGAGGTCGTCGAGCGGGTCCCGGTCGGTCGCGCCCCGGAGGGCATCGCCGTCGGCAACGGCGCGGCCTGGGTCGCGAACAGCGGCGCCGGCACGGTGACCCGTATCGATACCGGCGACGGTACGCGGCGCACCAGTGCGGTCGGCCGCGGCCCGATCCAGCTCGCCGTCGCACCGGACGCGATCTGGGTCACGCTCACGGGGGACGAAACGATCGCGGCGCTCGACCCCGAGACCGGCGAGCGCGCGGGCGAGCCGATCGCCGTCGGCGGGGCGCCGCGCGGGATCGACTTCGCCGCGGGCCTGCTCTGGGTCTCCTCCACCAAGACCGACCGGATCGTCGTCGTCGACCCTTCCGCGGGGACCGTCGTCGACAGGATCCGCGTGGCCGAGAACCCGCGCGAGGTGCGCGCCGGAGAAGGCGGGATCTGGGTCACCAACGCCGACGCGAGCAAGGTCACGGCGATCGATCCCGGCTCGCGCACCGTCGCGGGGACGGTGAGCGTGGAGGGCAAGCCGTTCGGTCTCGGCGTCGGCGGGGGGCTCGTCTGGGCCGCGGGCCTCGACAACGGCCTGCTGACGCCGATCCGGCCGCGGGCCTCCTAGCGCGCCGAGGGCAGATCGCTCCGCGGTCGTAGCCCGCTCAGCTCGCCGGCGGACCGCCGAGGAAGGCGGTCGAGGCGAGCAGGTAGAGCGCGACGAGCGTCACCAGCACGGCGAAGCTGCGGCCGAGCGTGCGCGGCGCGACGAGCGGGCCGAGCCCGGCGCCGAGGATCGCGCCGGCGACGCAGGCGAGCGTCATCACAGCCGTGAGCGACAGGTCGAGCGCGTTGCCGGCCGCGAGGTGGACGCCCAGCCCGAACAGCGAGACCGCGCTCACGATCACGAGCGAGGTCCCGATCGCGTTGCGCATCGCGAACCCGAGCGCGAGCGCGAGCGTCGGGACGACCACGAAGCCCCCGCCGACGCCGAAGAAGCCCGTCAGCAACCCCACGCCGAGGCCGAGCGAGATGTCGCGCCGCAGGACGAGCGGCGGGCAACCGGTCTGCTGCTCACCGCCGGGCGGCGCCGAGCCGGCGCGGCGCCAGGTCGCCCACGCGGCGACGAGCATGACCGGTGCGAAGAGCGCGAGCAGCAACGCCCCGTCGACGGCGGTGTTCGCCGCGGTGCCGAGGAGGATCCCGCCGGCGGCGGGGAGCGCGAGGGCGCCGGCGTGGCGCCAGCAGACCCGGTCGTCGAGCGCCTGGCGGATGCCTGCGGCGAGCGCGGCCGCCGCGACGACAACGAGCGAGGTCGTCGTCGCCTCGTGGACCGGCTGGTCGAGCACGTAGACGAGCACGGGGACCGCGAGCACGGCGCCTCCGCCCCCGAGCATCCCGACCGAGAGACCGATGGCGAGGCCGAAGGGGATCGCGAGCAGCACCATCGGCGCCGCCGGGTCAGGCGTCCGGCGAAGAGTCGAGCGGGTGCCCGAGCCGGCCCCACTGCGGAACCCCACCGTCGGTCACGTGGAGCACGTCGGAGGCCCCGAACCGCTGCAGCAGGCCGGCGGCGACGGCGCTGCGCTGTCCCGAGCTGCAGATGGCGGCCACCGGGCGGCCGGGGTCGATCCCGTCCGGCAGCGCGTGGATGTCGTGATAGGGGATGAAGACCGACCCCGGGATGTGGCCTTCGTCCCACTCGCCGCGCTCGCGCACGTCGAGGATCTGGAGCTCGGGGTCGGCCTCACGTCGTTCGCTCAGCTCTTCGACGTCGATGCGCTGGACCGTCTCGACGGGACGCCGTTCCTCGCGCCAGCTCGTCATACCGCCGGCCAGGTAGCCGCCGATCTTGCCGATGCCGACGGCGGCGGCCAGCTCGACCGCGCGCTTCGCGTCGTCGTCGTCGCGGCCGACCAGCACGATCGGCTGTTCGGGGTCCGCAAGCCAGGCGAGCTTCGACCCGAAGCCGGCGCGCAGCATCGTGATGCAGACGGCTCCCGGGACGTGGGCCCCGTCGAACTGCAGCTCGGTGCGGACGTCGACGACTAGCGCACCCTCGGCGCGCTGCTGCTCGAGCTGGCGTGCGGTGAGCGGGTGCGCGTCGAGCGGCTCCCGCAGCAGCGGGCCGCGGTTGATCGCGACGATCCGCTCGAAGTTGGGTGGCTGGGGGCCGAGACCGGCGACCGTCTTCGCGACGAAGTCCCGCTCGTCGGCGATCGCGAGCGTCGGGTTGTGGTCGCGCTCGTAGCCGACGGTCGAGGAGACCTTCATGTCCATCCCCGGCCCGCCGCAGAGCGAGCCGCCGAGGTGCCCTGGCCAGACCTCGGTGTCGCCGGGCAGTGGCAGCAGCACGTCGTGCAGCGAGCGGAAGACCTCGGCCGCGCCCTGCTCCTTCTCGATCGCGAGATCGGGGCGCGCGACGTCCCCGACGAACAGCGAGTCCCCGGTCAGGACCGCCCAGGGGCGCTCGCCGTCGCGCGCGGTGTCGAGCAGGGCGAAGGCGGTGTGCTCGGGGCGGTGGCCCGGTGTGTGCAGCGCTCGCACGGTGAGCGAGCCGAGCTCGAGCTCCCAGCCGTCCTCGAAGGGCACATGATCGTAATCGGGCTCGGCGGCGGCGTGGATGTGGATCGTGGCGCCGGTTGCTGCCGCGAGCCGCCCGTGCCCGGAGACGTGATCGGCGTGGTTGTGCGTCTCGAGAATGTGCTCGATGCGCACGCCGAGGTAGCGCGCGAGGGTGAGGTAGCGCTCGATCCGCAACTGCGGGTCGACGACGGCCGCGAGCCCGGCCTTCTCGTCCCCGATCAGGTACGACGCGCAGCCGAGATCGTCGTGGGTGAGCTGGCGAAAGATCACGTGCGCCTCCTACTCGCCCGGCCGGGGCTCAGAAGCCATCGGGCCAACAGTACATGCACCCACGATCGAGGCGGTGGGCACATGAGGCGCTTGGTGCAACACGGTGTTACCCTCGGCGGCCTGGTCGAAGAGGGAGCGCGGGCGCGGCTCGAGCGACTGCAACGCGGATCCGCGTCGGTGCAGGCGGCTCAGCGGCGACTTGCCGCCCGCATCCGCGGGGGTTCGCTCGGGCAGGACGTCGCCGCAGCCGACAGGGTCAAGCGCCTCGGCCTCGGTTCGTGAAGGCACGTTGCTGCTGCTGGACAACTCCGCCTGGGCGCGTTTGGAGTCCCCCTCGCTGCCGGAGTCGCGGCGCCTGCACATCGCGGCGATGATCGAGGGCGGCGGGGTCGCGGTCTCCGCGCCGTTCCTGCTCGAAGCCGGCTGGTCGGCAAGCAGCGCCGCAGATCACGACGAGGTGCTCGCGGACCTGCTCCAACTCCCCTTTCTCGCGCTCGACGCCGATGTCGAGCGCCGCGCGCTCGCGGCACAACGTGACCTCGCCCACCGCGGCCACCACCGGAGCGCCTCACCATCGGACCTGCTGATCGCGGCGTGCGCGCACGTCAACGAGGTCGGGGTCCTCCATTACGACCGTGACTACGACCTGCTCCGCGAGCTCACCGGGCTCACGTTCGAATCGACCTGGCTCGCCGACGCGGGGACGCTGTAGCCCGCCCGCGCCGGTCAGCGTCGCCGGGCCGCCCTGAGGCGCTTCTTCGGCACCTCGATCACCTTGTAGACCCCGCTGGCCTTCCGTTTCGCGTAGCCCTGCCGCTCGAGCCGGTCGAGCACGACCGGGCAACGCTTACACCGCGGGTTCGACCCACAGCAGCGCTATTCTCGGCCCCACACTTCGGGGTGAGCTCGGTCAGTTCGCGACCCGCTCAGCGGGGCGTTTGCTCCAACGAACCCCGCGAGGGTTTGATAGGACCAGCGTGGGTCATGTGACCGTTGAATCGCCCTCGAACGACGCGGACGCGGGCTCGCGTCGACCAGCCCGCCGGCGATCGTTGCGGGCGATATCCATGCCGGTCTCGGTGAGACGCACCGCGGGCTGCTCGGGGGGCCCACCTCCCGCCGGGTCGCGGTCCATCGTCACGCGCTCGACAAGACCCGATTCCTCTGCGCGGGCGAGCCATGTCAGAACCTGACTCACGTTCAACCCGGCGCCCCCGGCGGCGCCGGCCAACTCGGAGAAGGCGAGGGGATCGGAGCCTCTGAGGAAGAGCGCCCCGAAGAGGAAGTCTCCTATCGGCAGGCGCTCTCGCGCATCGCAGGTGTCCTCGACGTAGCGGGCGAGAAGCTCACCGGCCGAGGCCGCGTCCGGGACCTCGCCCGTGTTCCGCTTCGCGCGTCTGCGGGAGGCGTGCTCGCCCTCGTTGAGGAGTACGGCGCAGAAGGCGAATGCGGCCAGCGCCGCGGCCAGCGCAAAGGTCGCGAATGTGGTGAGCATGGCGATTGGGGATGTATCGGCATGCGTGCGGCAACTCTTGAGCCCGAGTTGCCCGCCGCGCCGGTTTTCCATGTCGAGCGGACGGGTAGATAGAGCCTGAAAGCTTTAGGGCTCGCGAATCAATAACTGAGGGTGGTTCGGTGGTTATGTAAAGGAGTTCGGAGGTTGGGCGCGAACTTTTTCGTGTGGCCGAGCGGAGCGAGCAGCCGGATCGGCTTGGGAATGTGCTGGC
>JBPCKX010000077.1:0-3753 GCA_051003875.1 Thermoleophilaceae bacterium | reverse complement strand
GGCCGCCGGGCCGCAGACCGCCGGGCCGCCGGGAGCCGCCCCGGTGCGGGGCGCGCCGGAGTCCCCTCCGGGGGCGGAGTCCCCGGAGGGGGCGGGGCCCCGCTCCCGCCCGAGCAGCGCCCCGACCTCTCGAAGCTGCCGCAGGACCCGGGCGTCTACATCTTCCGCGACGAGCGCGGGCGCCCGCTCTACATCGGCAAGTCGGTCTCGCTGCGCACCCGCGCCCGCGCCCACTTCTGCGCTCCCTCGGGCTGGACCGAGCGCGCGGAGATCGTCGACTACCGCGCGACCAACTCCGAGCTCGGGGCGCTCGTGCTCGAGAACCGCCTGATCAAGCAGTGGCAGCCGCCGGGCAACACGCAGCTCAAGCGCACCGACCGCTGGGCGTATGTCCGCTGCCGGCTCGACATCGCCTACCCGGTGCTCGAGGTCTCCTCGGACCCCGCCGTCGGGCGCGCGGTGAGCATCGGGCCGCTGCGGGGCCGGCGGCCCGCGGGCGAGCTCGCGGACCACCTGACCTCGCTGTTCCGCCTGCGTCACTGCGGGCGCTCATTGCGGCGGCGCGAGCACCCCTCGATCTACGGGCAGATGGGCCGCTGCTGCTCGCCCTGTCTGGGCGACCTCGACCCGAACGCCTACCGCCGTCAGGTCGACCGCGCCCTGGCGCTCTTCGACGGCTCGGCGAGCGCCGAGAAGCTGCTGCTCGCAGAGCTAGAGGGTCGCATCGCCGAGGCGTCCGCGGCGCGGCGCTACGAGGCGGCCGCCGCGCTGCTGCGCCGCCGCGAGCGCCTCGCGGGGCTGCTCGAGCGGCTCGGCGGCGTGCTGCGCGCCGTGCACGCGGACCCGCGCCTGGTACTGGCGGGCCACCCGACCGACGGAAGCCGCTTTGACGCCTTCTGGATCGTCGGCGGCCGGGTCGTGGACTGGGGTCCGCCGGGCCGCGTCGAGCGCCTGGAAGCGCGCACGGCCCGCGCGCTCGGCGACCGTGGGAGCGGAGCGGCGCACGTGCCCGCGGAGGAGGTCGACGAGGTGCGCATCGTGTCCGCCTGGGTAGCCGAGCACGAGCCGGCGCAACTGTCGCTGGCCGACGGCCCGCTGCGCGCCGAGGCCGTCGAACGGGCCGTCGCCGGGACCTGGACGACATGACGCACGACATAGGTGCCTCAGGTCGTCCAGGTCCTCGGAGGGCTCTATCTCGCCCGCTCCGCGGCCGCGAACCCGACCTTCCTGTGCGTCCCGTCGCAGAAGGGCTTCGTCGAGGACCGGCCGCAACGGCAGAGCGCGATCGTCTCCCCCTCCCCGCCGAGGTCGTACTCGGTCCCGTCGGCGTCGGTCAGGCGGACCTGCCCGGTCACCTTGTAGGGCCCGTTCTCGCGGGCCTTGATCTGGACCTCGTCGGCCATCGCGATCGTCCTCCTCGGTCGGCGCTGCGTGAGCGGGCATCATCGCAACGACCCGGCCGGGAAGGGGGCGAGATTCCGCCTGTCCGGGCCTACGACAGGTCATGCAGGCCCCGGCCGAGGAGGCGTACCATGACCGCAATGCCAGCCGCGGAGGCGATGACCGCCGAGGACTTCATCGAGCTGCCGGCGCCCGAGCGGGGGCGCCCGTGGAGCCTCGTCGACGGTGAGCTCGTGGTGAACGAGCCGACACCGCTCCACATGACGACCCTGTTCGACCTCGCCTGCGCGCTGCGCGCCTGGAGCGGCGCCCGCGGCGACCGCGGCACCGTCTGCCTGGCGCTCGACGTCCGCATCGACGAGCGCAACGTCTACGCGCCCGACGTGCTCTGGTACGCCGAGGGCCGTGCCCCGGGCCGGCACGCACAGCCGCCCTCGCCGCTGCCCGACCTCGCCGTCGAGGTCCGCTCCCGGTCCACCTGGCGCCACGATGTCGGCGCGAAGAAGGCGGGCTACGAGCGCGCCGGGCTGCGCGAGCTGTGGCTCGTGGACACCGCCGCCAACGCGGTGCTCGTGTTCAGGCGCTCGAGGGCGAAGGCAGCCCGCTTCGATGTCGCACTGGAGCTCGCTGCCGGCGACACGCTCGGCTCCCCACTGCTGCCCGGCTTCGCGCTCCCGCTGCTCGACCTGTTCGCGGCGACGGACCCCGCCGGCTGACCCTCTCGGTCCACCCCGTTCGCCATCCGCTGCGGCGGCACGAGCCTCGACCTCGACGAGGCTACGGGCGCGGGTGGGGCGGTCAGTCCGCGAACAGCTCAGCCACGTCGAGCGCGAAGCCTTCGAGTTGAGGCGAGGTGAGCACGTCGCCGGCAGCCGGCTCGAGCTCGACGTCGAAGGCGGGCGCATCCGGGCGCGAGCGCCGGTAGACCAAGACCACCTGCGCAGCGTTGTCCACCAGCCACAGCTCGGGAAGCCCGTGAGCCTCGTAGTTGCGCTTCTTGGCGCCGATGTCGAAGCGCCACGTGCTTGGGGAGCGGACCTCGGCGGCGATGTCGGGGATCGGGTAGGGCCTGGGCGAGCGCGGGTCCGGCTTCCGTGGCTCCGAATACCAGATCACGTCGGGCGCGTAGACGTTGAGCGCGTTCAGCCGGATGTCGGCCGGCAGGTACGCGATCCCGCGGCCCGAGCCCGCCGCGGTCCAGTTCCTCAGCGCGACCGCGATCGTGAGCTGGGGCTCATTGTGCGGAAGGGTGGGCTCATACACGACGACCTCCCCCTCCACGAGCTGCCGGCCGCGCGTCTCGTCCGAGGGCGGGATCTCCAGGAACTCGTCCGCGGTCATCGTGCCGGGTGCCATCGCGCGCTCCATCGTACTCCTCCATTTGGCGGCTCATGCCCTGTACATGCCTGGGCGTCGTGAAGCTCGCCCCCCGCCGCAGAAGGCTCCTACAAGCCGTCCGCGGACCGCGCTGCGCCGTCCGCGGACCGCGCTGCGCCGTCCGCTAGCTAAGGGTCTGTCCGGAAAGTACTTGCAGGATCTGGCGAGCGAAAACCGAGTCTGGCAAGCCCGTGAGCGCAGTCGATGCAGCGCATCGGCGAGCATCGCGGACGTCGCCAGGCGAAGGTTTGCAGCCGCGAGATCCGCAAGTAATCGACGTACAGACCCTCAGCGCTGGGGGTCGTCGCTCTCGGGCGGGGCGTCCGGCACGTCGGGCAGCACGTCGGGGGCGTCAGGCAGCTCGCCGGCGTCCTCCGTGCCCGCGTCCGGCGGGGGCTCGGCCAGTTCCTCGCCACCCTCGGCGACATCGCCGCCCTTGGCGCCCACGCCGACGGCCTCGCGCTCGCGCACGGCCTCGCGGATCGTGATCGTCACCTCGCGCTCGTCCCCCTCGGCGGCCCGGTCGACCTCGACCGTCGAACCCGGCGGCATGTTCTTCGCCAGCACCTCGTCCACGAGCGGATCCTCGATGTAGCGCTGGATCGCGCGGCGCAACGGCCGCGCCCCCATCGCGGGGTCCCAGCCCTTCTCGACGAGCAGGTCGGCGGCTCCGTCGGCGAGGTTCAGCGAGAGCTCCTGCTCGGCCAGCGACCCGCGCAGGCGCTTCAGCAGCAGCTCGACGATCTCCTTGATCTGGGCCTTCTCCAGCTTGTGGAAGACGATCACCTCGTCGACGCGGTTGAGGAACTCGGGGCGGAACTGCTTCTTCAGCTCGCCCATGATCCCCTTCTTCATGTCGTCGTAGCTGACGCCCGTCTCGTCGCCGACGGTGAAGCCGACGCCGGTGTTGCGGGCGATCTCCTTCGCGCCGACGTTCGAGGTCATGATCACGATCGCGTTGCGGAAGTCGACCGT
>JBPCKX010000076.1:0-7553 GCA_051003875.1 Thermoleophilaceae bacterium | reverse complement strand
TTGGCCCCCACTCGCCCGGCCCGTTGGTCAATGCGTGCCAGAGAGGACCACTTCGTCCGGGCGCGGTGCCCAACAACCCCTTGAGCAAGCGGTTCTCGCGTCCCTCCAGAGGAGCCGCACCCAAATGGTCGCGACCTACGGCCACGCCGTTGACGAGCGTCGCCTTGACGAGATCGACCGGGCGTTCAAGCGTGACGCAGATCGTGACGCAGACCCCGCCCCGGACGCACTCGGGGAGCGAAGTTGAACCAGCACGGCCCATCAACCAACGTCCCCGTCCGCCCTACGCCATGGAACGAGCGGGCCCGGGCGTTGTCCGCCGTTTCCGGCGCGCGCCGGCGCGGGTCCTCAGCCCGCCGCTTCTGTGGCGCCGGGGGCGGAATGCGGCTAACGTGGCGCAGGATGCGCCGCACTCTCCGCACGCTGGTCGCCGGCTCGCTGCTCGCGGCGCTGATCGCGCTCTCCACGGCCGCGGGCGCGGCCGCCGCGCCGAAGATCATCGGCGGCAACACGGTCGCGATCGCCGACCACCCCTACCAGGCACGGGTGCTGATCACGAAGCCCTCCGAGGAGGGCCCGCTCGCCCGCTTCATCTGCGGCGCGTCGATCCGGGACGCGACCCACGTCGTCACGGCCGCCCACTGCGTGGTTGACGAGGTCTCGGGCACCTACCCTGCCGTCGTCTCTCCGGCCGCCGTCGAGGTGGGCTACGGCAGCGCGAGCCAGAGCGGTCTCACCCCGGTCGCGGTGAGCCGTGTCAGCGTCGCGCGCGGGTATCTGCGTGACACGCTCGAACCCTCCGACGCGGCCGTCCTGACGCTCTCGAGCGCGATCGACCTGGCAGGCGACCCGGACGCTGCGGCGATCCCGTTCGCCACCGACGCCGAGCTCGGCGCCGCCTTCGCCGCGGACCCGCCGGCGAGCTTCGCGACCGGCTGGGGGACGACCTCGGAGGGAGACCCGTTCGGAAGCCAGGCTCTGCGCGGCGTCGACCTCACCCTGCGGCCCGACAGCGTCTGCCAGGCCGTCTACGAGGCAGAGTACGACCCGTCGGTGATGCTCTGCGCGGGCGGCGACGGGTCGCTGCCGGCCAACAACAAGGACACCTGCCAGGGCGACAGCGGCGGGCCGCTCGCGATCGACCGGACGCCCGCGACGCCGCCCTCCGCCGCGGACTGGCGGCTGGTCGGGATTACCAGCTTCGGCTTCGGCTGCGGGCGCCTGGGCACTCCCGGCGTGTACGCGTGGGTGCAGAGCCCGATCCTGCGGCCCTTCCTCGAGCTCCCCTCCCCGCCGGCTCCGCCGCCGGTCCCCACCTCGAACCCGACCGTCACCGGCACGCTGCGCGCCGGCCAGGTCGCGACCTGCAACCCGGCGCCGGTGGCGGGCGCCACCGCGGTGCGGTTCCTGTGGTATGCGATCGACGGCAGCAGCTTCTCGTTCATCGAGCAGACCACCGTCCCGGCCCTCGCGCTCGGCCCGGAGCTGATCGGCAGCCTCGTGATCTGCGACGTCCGTTACGAGACCGACGGCGGCTTCTCCTACACCGACGTCCCGGCCGAGGCGGGCGCCGGACCGGTGCTCCCGCCGCTGCCGCCCCAGCCGCCACCACCACCACCGCCACCGGACGGCGGCGGATCGACCGTTCCGACGCCCGACACCACCCGCCCCAGAGTGCGCATCGCATCGATCCGCTGCCCGCGGCGGCGCTGCACGATCAGGGTCCGGGCCGCCGACAGGGATGGGCAGGTGCGCCGCCTGCGCGCGCGGCTCGCCTTCAGGGCGCGGCGCTGCCGGACGCGCGGCGGCCGGCGGCGGTGCCGGACCGTCAGGCGGACGATCGGGCTGCGCTCGCGCCGCAGCCGCGGCGGCTTCACGATCGTCAAGCGGCTGAGGCCGCGCCGCTACCGCCTGACCGCCGTCGCGATCGACAGCGCGGGCAACCGCTCGCGCCCGGCGCGCAGGTCCTTCAGGGTCAGAAGGCGCTGACCGCGGTGGCCACCTCGCGGGCCGGCGCCGGCCGCGCGCGTCGCAGGTGACCGGTCTGCTCTACGACATCCACGGCAACCTGCCCGCGCTCGAGGCGGTGCTCGAGGACGCCGCCCGCGAGGGCATCGAGCGGTTCCTGCTCGGGGGCGACTACGCCCTCTTCGGGGCCTGGCCCGCGGAGACCGTAGCGCGGCTCGAAGCGCTCGACGCGGTCTGGATCAGGGGCAACGGCGAGCGCTGGACGGCCGCGCCGGAGGAGGCCCCGGACGCCGTACGGGGGGCGATCGCTCGCGCGCGCGAGTTGCTGGGCGGCGAGCTCGTGCGCGAGCTGGGCGCGCTGCCGGAGACCCACGCCGACGGCGACACGCTGTTCTGCCACGGCTCGCCCGGCTCGGACGTGCGCAGCTTCCGGCCGCTTGGCGCGGAGGGCGACGAGGAGCTGCTCGAAGGGGTCGGCCACGCCCGTCTCGTGTTCGGCCACACGCACCTCCCCTTCGCGCGGCGGGCGGCGGGAGGGGTCGAGCTGCTCAACCCCGGCAGCGTCGGGATGCCGTTCGACGGCGATCACCGCGCCGCGTGGGTGGTTCTGCGCGAGGACGGCGCCGCCGAGCACCGGCGTGTTCCCTACGACCACGCCGCGAGCGCTGCCGCCGTGCGCGAGGTGCTCGGCGAGGCGGGGGAGCTTCCCGCGCGCAGGATCGAGCAGGCGGTCCTCGCCGCGGGCTGAGCGGGCCGCGCCCGGCTGCGGCGGCTCTGGTAGCTTGCGCTCCCCGTCGCCGTCGCCGCCGGCCGCCCGGGATTCGACCATGCGCCTTTCGAGCATCGTTGCGCCACGAGACCGGGAGTTCTTCGACCTCTTCGAGGAGGCCGCCGGGAACATCCTGCGCGCGGCCGACCTGCTCGACCAGATGCTGCGCGGCTACCCGGAGAAGGGTGCCGACCTCGCCCGCGACATCCTGATCTGCGAGCAGGAGGGCGACCGCATCACGCACGACATCATCCGTCGCCTCAACGAGACGTTCGTCACCCCGATCGACCGTGAGGACATCTACGAGCTCGCCTCGGCGCTCGACGACATCGTCGACTACACCGAGGAGGTCGCCGACTACCTCGGCCTCTACAAGATCGAGGCTCCGATGGAGCAGTCGCAGCGCCTCGCGCACGTCCTGCTGCAGTCCGCGCGCCAGATCAACGAGGGCATGCCCCGGCTGCGCGACTTCAAGGACATCTCGCATTACACCGTCGAGATCAACCGGCTCGAGAACGACGGCGACCGGATCAGCAGCGAGGCGATGGCCTCGCTGTTCGACAACGGGATCGACCCGATGGTCGTGATCAGGTGGAAGGACATCTACGAGCGGCTCGAGTCGGCGATCGACTCGACCGAGCGCGTGGCGAACATCCTCGAGGGCATCGTCATCAAGAACTCCTGACGGCGGGCGGCGCCCGGCTTGGAAAACGACCTCATCCTCGCGATCGTGGTGGCCACCGCGCTCGCGTTCGACTTCACCAACGGCTTCCACGACACCGCGAACGTGGTCGCCACCTCGATCTCGACCAGGGCGATGGCGCCGAAGGTGGCGGTCGGGTATGCGGCGGTGCTGAACTTCGTCGGCGCGTTCCTCTCGCTGGAGGTTGCCGCCACGATCGCCGGCGGCATCGTCGACGCCGAGCTGGTGACCGCGCTGATCGTCTTCGGAGGACTGATCGGTGCGATCTCCTGGAATCTGATCACCTGGTACTTCGGCCTGCCGTCGAGCTCGTCGCACGCGCTGATCGGCGGGGTCGTGGGAGCGGCGTTCGTGGCGAAGGGCCCCGATGCCGTGCTCGGCGAGGGACTGCTGGGCAAGGTCGTGGCGCCGGCTTTCGTCGCCCCGACGCTCGCCTTCGTCGTCGCCGGGATCGCGATCCTCGTGATCTACCGGATCATCGGGCGCCTGCGCCCGGGGTCGGTCACGCGCGGGTTCAAGGTCGGCCAGATCATCTCGGGCGGGATGCTCGCGCTCGCCCATGGCACCAACGACGCGCAGAAGACGATGGGCATCATCACGCTCGCGCTGATCGCCAACGGCAACATCGCAGCCGACGCCGGCACGCCGTTCTGGGTCGTGATCAGCGCCGCGGCGGCGATCGCGCTCGGGACCTACATGGGCGGCTGGAGGATCATCAAGACGATGGGCAGCCGCATCATTAAGATGGACACCGCGCAGGGATTCGCGGCGCAGGGATCGGGCGCCGCGGTGATCCTCGCCTCCTCGCACGTCGGCTTCCCGCTCTCGACGACCCACACGATCTCCGGCGCGGTGATGGGGGCGGGGGCCGCGAAGCGTGTGTCGGCGGTCCGCTGGGGGGTCGCCGGCAACATCGTCGTCGCCTGGGTCCTCACGCTGCCGGCCGCCGCGCTGATCGGCGGCGCGACCTACGGCATCACCCGCATCTTCGGCACCGGGCCGACCGGGCCGCTCGTCGTCTCGGTGCTGATTCTGCTCACGATCGGCGCGGTCTTCGTGAGGCGCCTGCGGCGCGGCTCGCCGATCACCGCCGCGGGCGGATGAGCGTGTCGCTCGCGGGCTCGATCATCGACTGGGGAGCGCTGCTCGACGTCGTCTGGACCTCGATCGTCGGCGGGATCGGTGTCACCGCGGTCTTTTCGGTCGCCGTACTGGGTGCCACGCGCGGTGGCGAGCAGCGGCGCGAGGGGAATGCCGCGGCGGCCGCGGCCTACGGGCTGCTGCTGGTGCTCGCGACCGCCGCGGTGCTCGCGGCGGTGGTGTTCGGCGTGGTCGTGATGACCTCGAAGGGCTGAGCCGGCCGGGCCCCGGGGGCCCCTACCGCGGCCCGGCCGCGGCGACCAGCCGGTCGACCTCGGCCTCGCTCGTCCAGGCGCCGACCGAGGCACGCACGTAGGGGGTTCCCGGGAGGTGGCGGACGAGCAGGCCCTGCTCGAGCAGGCGCGCGGACTCGGCCGCGTTGTCGTCGGATTCCCAGGAGACGAGCGTCGAGCGACCGCGCGGCGCGACGCTCAGCCCGCAGGCCGCCAGGCCGCCGGCGAGTGCCTCGGCGAGGCGCGTCCCGCGCTTGTTGACCGCCGCCATCCCGTCCTGCTCGAGCACGGCGAGCGCGGCGAGTGCCCAGGCCGAGCTCTCCGCGACGGGGAAGCCGGTGTCGAACCTGGCGGCGCCGTCCCTGAGCGGGAGCTCGAGCGCGCGCAACGGGTTCGAGACGCTGCCGTAGCCGGGAGCGATGGGGGACAGGCCCGCGATGCGATCCCCGCGCACGTAGAGGTATCCGGTGCCGATCGGCCCGCAGAGCCACTTCTGACCGGCGGCGGCGTAGTAGTCGCAGCCCAGCTCGCGCACCGGGACCTCGATCGCTCCGAGGCCCTGCGCGCCGTCGAGCAGGACGGGGACGCCGCAGCTCGCGAGCGCCGCGGTGTCCGCCACGCGCCCGGTCAGCCAGGACACGTGCGAGCAGGCGACGAGGCGCGTGTGCGGCCCGACCGCGCCCGCTAGCTCCGTGAACGGTGCCGTCCGCACCGCGACCCCGCGCCGCAGGTGGGCGAGCCCGAGCGGAGCGAGCAGCCCGGGATGCTCCTCGTCGGAGGTGAGGATCTCGTCCCCGTGCCCGAGGTCGAGCCCGGAGACGACGGCGTTGACCCCGTCGGTCGTCGCGCCCGTCAGCGCGACCTCCAGTGGTTCGCAGCCCAGCAGCGCGGCGACCCGCGCCCGCAGGCGCTCGGCGAGCTCGAGCGCCCGCTCGAACTGGGCCTTGCCGCCGCGCCCGTTCTCGAGCCCGTCGCGCAGCTCTGACTGCGCGGCCTCGAACGCCGCCGTGGGCACCGGGCCGACCGACCCGGCGTTGAGGTAGGCGACCCGCTCGAGCACGGGGAAGTGAGCGCGCAGGTCCAAGGTCCGCTGATGGTAGGGCTCGCCGACCTGCTCGCTGGATCGCATGGACGCCAGATCGCTCGATGTCTAATGTGCGGGGCGTGATCGTCGAGCGCTCGATGTCGACCGACTTCCTCTCGAACGCCTACCTGGTCGCCGACGAGCCCGGCGGCCACGGTGTCCTGATCGACTCGGGCGGGCCGCCCGCGCCGCTGCTCGACGCGATCGAGCGTCACCGGCTCACGGTCGGGCACCTGCTGCTGACCCACCACCACCACGACCACGTCTCCGAGAGCCACGTCTACCGGGAGCGGCTCGGGGTCGAGATCCTCGCGCACCCGCTCGAGGCGGAGCGCCTGCTGGACGTGGACCGCCGGATCGAGCCCGGCGAGAGCGTGCTGGAGGTCGGTGGGCTCGAGATCGGCGCGCTGCACACGCCCGGACACACCGCGGGGATGCTCAGCTTCGTCGTCGGCGGCAGCGACGTGTTCACGGGCGACACCCTCTTCAGGGGCTCGGTCGGTGGCGTCAGGGCACCCGGCGCGACGGGCTTCTCCGACCTGCGCTCGTCGGTGATGGACGTGCTGATGGAGTTGGCGCCGGAGACCCGCGTGCACCCCGGCCACACCGACCCGACGACCGTCGGCGAGGAGTGGGAGCACAACCCCTTCGTCCGTCTCTGGCGCGGCCTCGACGCAGAGGGCGAGGACCGCTGCACCGTCGGGGGCGAGGGCGCGACGCTCGTCCTCTGGGGCCCCGACTACGACGGCGGGCACAAGGCCTGGGTGCGGTGGGACTCCACCTCCGAGGACGACATCGTCCCCGGCAGCCAGGTCAAGCGCCCCGGCGGATGACGGGCCACGCGTGGGCCGCGCCTCAGCCGCCACACACGGGCCACTGGCCCGGTCCCGACTGCTCGTAGAGGATCGCCGCGCGGCGATCCTGCTCACCCTCCGGCGCGGCGGCGGGATCGCCGCTGCCGCCGACCGCCGCCCACGTCGCGGGCGAGAACTGGTACTTGCCGCGGTAGGCGCCGGATGCGCTGACCGCGCCCGGGTCGCCGCCCGACTCGCAGCTCGCGATCGCCTCCAGGTGCGGCGGGACGGCCGGCGTCACGGGCTCCGCGGGCTCCGGGCGCGCGTCGCGCGCGGCGCGCGCGAGGCTGCGCCTTGCCGCGCGGGCGCGGGCGCGGGCCTCGATCGCGTCGAGCGGGTCGCTGTAGAGCGGGGCGGCGATCAGCTCTCCGCCCGTAGCGGGCAGCCCCGGCTCATCGGCGAGGGCCGTCGATACGGCCACGAGGCAGGCAAGAACCGGAATGGGGAACAACTTCTTTCGCACGCGGGAGGATCACCTCGGTGGGTCGGGGTAACGGGCCGGCGCAGCCGGCGCCCGCGCTGCTGCGCGGGGTGCGAGCCGGCGTGGACCATCGCCCGAGCGGTCGGCTCGACTGGTCGAAGCGTATGCCCGCAGAGAGCCCAGACAGTGATGCATCTCACACTCCGGCAGACGCCGGTACCCTGCCGCCGATGAGCGCGCCGCAGCCGATGAGGGCGGGCCTGCAGGTGGTGGAGGTCGGCGTGCGCGCGCTCGACGAGCTGCTGCCCGCCGCCGGGCCGGAGGCGCTCGAGCGGATCGAGGCCCTCGCGCCGGCCGTGCGCGGGAGGCGTGTCCTGCACC
>JBPCKX010000075.1:0-5473 GCA_051003875.1 Thermoleophilaceae bacterium | reverse complement strand
CGCTACTCCACCGGCTCGTGGCCGAGCTGCTCCATGACCCGGTCGAAGACCTCGTGGGGCTGCGCTCCCGGTACCAGGAGCCGGTCGTCGACGACCCACGCCGGTACGCCGCCCGCTCCGACCTCATGCGCCCGCGCGGTCGATTGCTCGATCGCCGCGAGCACCTCGGAGTCGGTCGATGCCGCGGCCGCCCCGGCGCCGTCGGCCATCCCCGCGGCCGTGGCCTCGCGGGCGAGGATCTCCTCGTCGCCGATGTCGCAGCCGCGCGCCCAGTACGCGTCGAACAGCCGCGCATGGAGCTGCTCGTAGACGCCCTCTGCCCGCGCCAGCTCGGCGACGACCAGCGCCCTGCGTGAGTTGGGGACCTTCTCGAGCTTGCGCGTGTAGGGCAGGTCGGCCGCGGCGAACATCTCGTAAAGCCGCTCCCGCCATTGCTCACCGCCGTAGCGGCGGTCGAGGTCAGCGCGGAAGATGCCCTCGGGCGGATACTCGGGGTGGAGGTCGAACGGGAGCCACTCGATGCGGGCGCCGTACCGGCGCTCGAGCCAAGCGGCCCGTTCCAGGCCGACGTAGCAGAAGGGTCATATGTAGTCGCTCCAGACCCTGATCGTGGGCGGCTCCGTCATCGGCTTCGACGTTAGTACGCCCTTGAAAGCGGGGCGGCAATATCCTCGATGCACGATGGCGACCGCCGACCTGACCGTGATCGCCCTCGGCCGCCCGGATACCAGCGCCAGCGGGTACATCGCGGAGATCCAGCGACGGCTCGCGGCCCAGGACCGCGTCCGCTACCGGCTCCACGCGATGGGCACCTCGCTCGAGGGCTCGACCGACGATGTCCTCCGGCTCGTCGGCGAGCTGCATTCGGTGCCGTTCGATTCCGGCGTGCCGCGCGTCTACACCGTCCTGAAGCTCGATGAGCGCCGCGACCGGCCCGACCAGACGCTCGACGACAAGGTCCGCTCGGTACAGCGGCGGCTCGGCGACGGCGGCGACGGTGGCGGCGACCCTATGCTGGACGCATGACCATCACCACGATCGAGGCGCGGCAGCAACTGGTCGACGCGATCGCGGACGCGGCCGGCGAGATCGGCTACGCGCTCGCCTCGCTGGGAGCCGCCCACGAGCAGCTCGACGAGTACAGCGCCGAGCGGCTCGAGGACGAGCTCTTCCGGCCCGTCCAGGCGGCCTACGGCCGTGCAAAACGCACCCATGCGGCATTCGCCGGGCGCCACGGACTGTCGGAGGCCGCCTTCGAGCAACGCTCGCCGGGGCTGCCCTCGACCGGGGCGAAGGGCTTCATCGACCACGCGGTCGGCGCCGCCGACCAGGCCGACAGGGCGCTCGCCACCCTGCAGGACTCGCCGCTCCCGGTGGACGTCGGCGACGTCGAGCTGCGCGCCGGCCTCGCCGAGGTACGCGAGCAGCTCGGCGTGGTCAGGCCGCGGGCGCGCGAGCTGGTGCGAGGGCTCGGTCGGTGATCGACGCCTCCGAGCGACGGATCGCGGTCGACGAGAGGTAGCCCCGCGCCTACGCGGCGAGCGGGAGCGGGTAGCTGCGCCGGAGCTCGTAGAGCGTCGTGCGCTCGGCCGCCGGCCGCCCCGCCGCGTGAGCGGCACCGACGAGCTGGTCCGGTGTCAGCAGGACGCCGTGCGTGCTGCCGGCCGAGCGGCTGATCGACTCCTCCATCAGCGTGCCGCCGAGGTCGTTGACCCCCCAGCGGAGCGCCTCCGTCGCCGCGTCGAGGCCCATCTTGACCCAGCTCGCCTGCAGGCTGCGGACGCTCGTGCCGAGCGCGAGGCGGAAGGCGGCGGTGTGCTTGAGGTTCTCCTCGCGCGAGATCTCCTCGATCCCGTGCGTGCGCCCGAGCAGCGTCTGGAAGGGCACGAAGGAGAGCGGCACGAACTCCGTGATCCCGCCCGTGCGCCGCTGCAGCTCGCGCACGACGCGCATGTGCTCGGCAAGCTCGGAGGGCTCCTCGATGTGCCCGAACATGACCGTCGCGGTCGAGCGCAGGCCGGCCGCGTGGCTCGCCTCGATGATCTCGACCCAGCGCGCGACCGGCAGCTTGTTCGGCGAGATCCGCTCGCGCACGCCGTCGTCGAGGACCTCGGCGGCGGTGCCCGGCGTCGACCCCAGGCCCGCGTCGCGCAGGCGCCCGAAGACCTCGCTCGGGCCCAGCCCGGAGGTTCGGCACATGTGGTCCACCTCCATCGGCGAGTAGGCGTGCAGGTGGATCTGCGGGGCGATCTCCCGCGCCAGCCGCAGCCAGCCCTCGTAGTCTGAGAGCTCCCAGTCGGGATGGATGCCCGACTGCATGCAGATCTCCGTGGCGCCGAGCTCGACGGCCTGCTCGACGCGGCGGACGAACTCGCCGCGGTCGTGCTCGTAGGCGTCGGGTGAGCGCCGCGCCTGGCCGAAGCCGCAGAACGCGCAGCCCACGATGCAGACGTTCGAGACGTTGATGTTGCGGTTGACGACGAACGTCACCGTCTCCCCCGCGAGCTCGGAGCGCAGCTCGTCGGCGGCCTGGCGCATGTCCTCGACCACCTCCGGGCGGGTCTCCGAGAAGAGCGCAGACAGCTCCTCCGCGCCGAGCTCCCGGCCGCGTCGGGCCCGCTCGAGCGCGCCGGGGGCGAGCGCGGCGTCGACCGGCCGCGCACCCGTGCGGCCCGACCCGCGCCGGGGGATGAAGCTCCAGTAGCGCGCCTCGAGCACGTCGAGCACCGCGGGGTCGAGCCAGCCGGCGTCCATGTAGCGTGGGTACACGCAGAGGCGCTCGGTGAGCGCCACCGAGCGCTCGGCGAGCCGCCTGCGCATCCGGTGGGGTGAGGGGAAGGGTCGCTCGGGCGAGATGTGATCGCCGTTGAGTGAGAGCCCGCCGAGGTCGGTCGCACCCTCATCGACCAGCTCGAGCCACCAGTCAGAGAGGTTCGGGGGGATCTGGATCCCGACGCCCGGCATCAGGCGCCGGCACTCGCGCACGAGCCCGAGCATCTCCTCGAGCGTCACCGGGGTCGCCCACGCGGGGGGCGCGGCCGGGTCGCCGGTCTCCCCCGCGCGCTGCGCCTGCTCTGCGATCAGCGCGGGGTCGCGGTCGCCGTTGCGGTGGTGGGCGACGAAGTTCTGCAGGATCACCTCCTGCAGGTGGCCGTGCTCGGCGTGCAGCTCCGAGAGCGCCTCGAGCGCCTGCACTCGCTCCGCGGGGCTCTCCCCGATGCCAACGAGGATGCCGCTCGTGAAGGGGATCGCCAGCTCGCCCGCGGCGCGGATCGTCTCGAGCCGGCGCCGCGGGTGCTTGGTGGGCGATCCCTGGTGGACGACGAGGTCGGGGTTGACCGACTCGAGCATCAGCCCTTGCGAGGCGGTCACCTCGCGCAGCCGCGCGAGGTCAGAGCGCGGGAGCACGCCGAGGTTGGTGTGCGGCAGCAGCCCCCGCTCGAGCGCGCGCTCGCACACCCACGCGACGTAGGACGTGAAGCTCTCGTGACCGAGCTCGCGCAGCCGCTGCGCGACCTCGGAGTTCACCTCGGGACGCTCGCCGGTCAGCACCAGCAGCTCCTTCGCGTTGCGCCGCACGGCCTCGTCGAGCAGGCGCTCCACCTCCGCCGGGGTGTGGAGGTGGGGCCGGTGGGTGGCGAACTCGCAGTACTTGCAGTAGCAGCGGCAGGTACGGGAGAGCGAGAGCGTGTAGTTGCGGGAGAACGTGACGCGCCGCACGCCGGGAGTGTAGGTGCCCGGCCAACCGCGGCCGTCCCGCCCGGGCGAGCGCGGGCCGGTCAGCCGACGGGCCCGAACGCTCCGGGCTCCTTGCGTCCCGGCGCGATGAAGATGTTGAAGTAGATGATCGCCGCGAGCAGCCCGCCGATCGCGGGTGCGAGCGTGTAGACCAGGACGAAGTCCTTCGCGCCGCCGAACTCGCCGGAGACGAGCGCCGGCCCGAAGGCTCTGGCGGGGTTGAAGCTCGCGCCCGTCAGCGGGGCCATCACGAACACCCCGAGGCCGAGCGTCGCTCCGATCGCGAGCGCCGCCCACTCCTTCGCGGCGCGCGGGTTGACCGCCACGCCGACGATCACCCAGACGAGGAAGAAGGTTCCGATGCCCTCGGCGAGCATGCCGAGCCCGATGCGCTCCCCGATCACGTCGGTCGTTGCCGGCGCTCCGTAGTTGACCGCCTCGGCGTTCGGGAACTCCGTGAAGAGGGCCTTGGTCACCAGCGCGGCGGCGATCCCGCCCGCGAGCTGGGAGACGACGTAGATCGCCGCGTCGAGCGGCTGAATCTGTCGCAGCGCGGTGAGCGCGACGGTCACGGCGGGGTTGAAGTGCGCCCCCGACACGACCGCGAGCGTCTGGATCAACATGAACAGGACGAACACGTGCACGAGCCCGATCACCGAGTAGTCGACGAACTCGCCCTCCGCGACGACGTAGACGGAAACCGCGGCGGTGATGAAGAAGACGAGCGCGAACGTCCCGACGAACTCCGCCAGGTAGGCCGCGGCCCCGCGCTCGGGGGGGGCGTCCTCGTCCAGCTCCACGACAGACCCCTGGGCGCTCACGGCGAACCTCCTCGATCGGGTGGGCGAGGCGCGAGTCTAGACGGGGGCATGGAAGCGTTGCAAGCGTTCGGTGATCGCCCGGATCACCTTCTAGGCTGCCCGCATCGGACGGCTCACCACACTGATCGCCGTGGCCGTCCTGTCCCTCCTCGGGATGGCCTGTGGCGAGGACGGCAGCGGCGGAGACGGGGCGCGCCCCGTGACGCTCGCGCTCGACTTTCAGCCGGGAGCGGTCCACGCGGGCATCTACGCAACCACCCGCGATCAGCTCGACCGCCGGCGCGGGCTGGCGCTCGAGGTGCGCGTTCCGGGCGCATCGACCGACTCGCTCAAGCTGCTCGCCTCGGGACGCGCCGACCTGGCGATCGTCGACATCCACGACCTCGGGCTCGCGCGCGAGCGCGGCGCGGACATCGTCGGCGTCGGCGCGCTCGTGCAGCGCCCGCTGGCCGCGGTGATCGCCCGTCAGGATGTGCGGCGCCCGCGTGACCTCGAGGGCCTGCGGGTGGGGGTGACGGGTCTGCCCTCCGACGAGGCCGTCCTGCGCGCGGTGGTCGAGGCCGACGGCGGCCGCATCGACCGGGTCCGTCGCACGACGATCGGCTTCTCCGCGGTGCCGGCGCTGATCACCGGGAAGGTGGACGCGGTCGTCACGTTCTGGAGCGCCGAGGGGGTGACTCTGCGCCGGCGCGGGGTGCGCACGCGCGAGTTCCGCGTCGACGAGTTCGGCGCGCCGCGCTACCCCGAGCTGGTGCTCGCCACGACCGGCGAGACGCTGCGCCGGCGCGGAAAGCTCGTGCGCGACACCGTCGCCGCGCTCACCGCCGGCACCCGGCGCGCGCTCGCCGACCGTGCCGCCTCTACGACCGAGATCGCGCGCGTCTCGGGCGCCGACGAGCCGCTGGTGCGCGCGC
>JBPCKX010000074.1:0-10035 GCA_051003875.1 Thermoleophilaceae bacterium | reverse complement strand
GGCCGGCACCCTCGCCGGCCGGCGCGGCTGCCGCGCAGCGCGGAGGCCGTCCGCAGCACCGAGCAGGCGGTGCTCGACGAGCTCGAGACGCTCTCCCGTGCCCGGCGGCTGGGCGACTGGATGTTCGAGCAGTTCGCCGACGCCGCCCGCGGGCGTGTCGTCGAGGTGGGCGCCGGGATCGGCACGTTCTCAGACAGGCTGCTGGCGGCGGGCGTGGAGGAGCTGGTGCAGATCGAGCCCGAGGCGAGCTGCGCCGCGGTGCTCGAGCGCCGCTACCGCGACGACCCACGCGTGACGCTCGCGCGCGAGGAGCTGCCCGGGTCGCCGGCGCTCGCCGCCCGCGCGGGCGAGTTCGACCTTGTCCTCTGCCAGAACGTGCTCGAGCACATCCCGGACCACTTGGCCGCGGTCGCGGCGATGGCGGCGGCGCTGCGGCCCGGTGGCGAGCTGGCGCTGCTGGTGCCCGCGCACCCGCGGCTGTTCGGGCCGCTCGACGGCGCCTACGGCCACCACCGCCGCTACACACCGGAGCTGCTGCGCGAGGTCGTGGGCGCGGCAGGGCTCACGGTCGAGCGCCTCGAGCACTTCAACGCGCTCGGCATCCCAGGCTGGTGGTTGAAGAACCTGACGGGATCGCGCGAGATCGGCCCGCTCGCGCTGCGCGCCTACGAGCTGGCGGTGGCCGGCTGGCGCCCGCTCGAGCGGCTCCTGCGCCCGGCGGTCGGCCTCAGCCTGATCGTCCGCGCGCGGCGCCCCGCAGCCGCGTGAGAAGCCGGCGGGGGAGTCCGCTGGCCCTCCGTGCGCGCGCCGGGCCGACGCGCGGTGCGCGGTGCAGGTTTGCGTCCACGAACCCCGTCAGGTACCGGTTCAGCTCGGAGGGCTCGTAGAAGAGGCGCTCGCCGAAGTCGAAGCTGTTCTCCCACCAGAGCATCTGGAGCCGCTCGGCGGCCGGGAGCGCGTCGGCGAAGCCCGCCGGGAAGGCCGACCCCGGAAGCCCGCCCAGGATGTGCGGCTTGAAGACGAAGCTGATCGCCTGCCCCGTGATGTCGATCAGCCAGTGGTGGTGTCCCCAGCCGACCCACGGCCCCTGGACGTTCCACGCCTGCTCCTCGAGGCGGGAGGGCACCTCGATATACCCCGCGCGCGCCACCCGCCGGAGCTCCGAGCACACCCACAGCGGGTCTCTCAGATCCTCGAGCGTGTGCGAGCAGACCGCGAAGTCGAAACGGTCGTCCTCGAAGGGCCACGGCTCGCGGTCGCAGAGGTCGCACGTGACCCAGGTGTCGCGATCGAAGCGCTCGGCGGCCGCGTCCCCGTCGTGTCCGAGCATCCCGCGACTCTCGTAGGGCATCAGGTCGAGCACCCAGTCGGCCCGCGCCAGCGGCCGCGCCCACCCGCCCACGTCGAGCACCGCCGCCGACTCGTCGACGCGCTCGTTGAGCAGGGCGAGGCTCGCCGCGAACATCGCGGGGAGGGTAGATGGTCCGGACTCAGCGCCTACGGATCGGCGGGACTCCGAGCTGACGACAGATCGCGCGCGCCACGCCGAGTCCGATCTCACGGTGACGCGGTACAAACGATTTCGCGCCGCTCTCTGCATGTCGCCAGCCGTCATGGCCACCCCGGCTTCGCCCAGGTACGGGCTCGGCGCCGTGAGAGCGCAGCCAGCGCTCCAGATCTGTCCGCTTCACCGGATCAGGAGAGCGAGACTGTGACCGGGGCGACGGTCACAGTTGCGGGCTCGGGAAGCGCCTCGCCATCGCCGCGGCGCCACTCAAGCGCCAGCTCGAGCGCTTCGACGACGTTGAGCTTCGCCTCGTCGAGCGACCGCCCCTGGCTGATCGCCTCAGGGATCTCGGCGATCTGCGCACATACCCATCCATCTTCGCCCGGCGTCAGAATGGCGGTGTAGGTCAGTGGACCGTCGGTCAGGGCCACCTTCGTCCTTGCGTCCTTCATCAACCGATTGTCGCACGGGAAGGTGTCACATACCATGGACAGACTTCCAAAGGTGTCTGAGCCTGAGTCCGCGTACTCGGAACCCGCGGCTTTCGCTTCGAGGTCACCGCGACCCGAGCGCGTCGAGCACGGCCGCGTTGAACCCCGCCTCCGGGAAGGCGGCGGCGGTGGCCCGACCGCCGGCGGCGAGGCGCGCGCGCAGACCCGGGTCCTCGGCGAGGCGGCGGACGCGCTCCGCGAGCGCCCCCGGTCCGCGGTTGACGTCGAAGAGGAGGCAGTTCTCGCCGTCGCGGAGGTACTCGCCCGATCCTCCGCGTCCGCTCGCGACGACGGGGGTGCCGCAGGCCATGCCCTCCAGGGGGACGAGGCCGAAGGGCTCGAGCCAGCGCACGGGAAAGAGCAGCGCGTCGGCGGCGGCGTAGATCTCCGGCAGCTCGGCGCGCGGGTGTCGCTCGAGCGTCACGCGATCTGAGAGGTGGAGGCGGTCGATCAGCGCCCGCAGCTCCTCCCGGTGGTGCTCGTCGCCGCCGCCGACGACCCGTAGCGTCGCCTCCGCGGGGAGCTCCGCAAGCGCGCCGACGGCGAGGTCGATGCCCTTGCGCCCGTCGATCCGCCCGCAGTAGAGGAGCCGCCAGCGCCAGTCGGCCGGGTCGGGTCTGCGCCCGCCGCGGTAGTCCACTTCCGGCCGGAACAGGTCGAGGTCTATCCCGGGGTGGACCACCTCCGCGTCGGCGGGGTCGAAGCCCGACTCGCGCGCCCGCGCGCGGAGCGTCTCGCTGGCGAAGATCCAGTGGCAGGCCCCGCGGAGCCGCTGCGCCCTCCGTCGCAACATCCGCCACCAGGCGTCGACCTTCGGCCCGTAGAGGAGCCAGTCGTCCACGACCACCGCGACGGCCGGCAGCCCGGCGCGCTGGACACGCTCGATCAGCGAGAGCGACATCCCGCCCATCGCCCACCAGCTCACCGCGTCCGGCTCGAGCTCGGACAGGTGGCGGTCGAGCACGGCGGCGTTGTGGCGCTCGAGCTCGCGCCTGGCGAGCGGCCCGAGACGGGGGAAGACGTGGTCGTGCCAGTACCAGCGCAGCTCCCGGTGGACGTCCGCGCTCTCGGGGGTGGAGGCGTCCACGTAACGCTCGCGCCAGTCGGTCGTCAGCACGCGCAGCTCGTGTCCGGCGGCGCGGTGATGCTCCACGGCCGAGCGCCACATCAGCTCGTAGCCGCCGAGGTGGTGGGGCGGGTACATGTTGCCGACGGTCAGGATCCGCACCGGCGCTCCACGGGCGCCATGATCGCAGCCACCGGCGCCCGCGAGTCCGGCGCCGGCCACGGATGGGTCGAGGCCACGGCGGACGCTAGGGTTCCGGCGTGCCCGCGGCCACCGGCGAGAGCAAGGAGGACGCTCCGGCCGGCTTGCGCGATCGCGTCGCCGAGCTGGCGCCCTGGTACCACACGCTCGACCTCGGCGGCGGGGTGCTCACCGAGGGGATGTTCGACCTGCGGCCCTACGTCGACCGCTACGGGCTGGGCGAGGTCGCCGGTCTGCGGGTGCTCGACGTCGGCACCTTCGACGGGTTCTGGGCCTTCGAGCTCGAGCGCCGCGGCGCGCGCGTCACGAGCCTCGACCTCGACAGCATCCAGCAGCTCGACTGGCCGCCGCGGCTGCGTCCCGCAGGCGACGGCCCGCGCGGGCAGACGTTCAGGCTTGCCCACGAGGCGCTCGGGAGCTCGGTCGAGCGCGTCGGCTGCTCGATCTACGAGGCCACGCCCGACCGGCTGGGGGGGACCTTCGACCTCGTCTTCTGCGGCTCGGTGCTGATCCACCTGCGCGACCCGATGCTCGCGCTCGAGCGGATGGCGGCGCTGTGTGCCGGCCGGCTGATCTTCGCCGAGGAGCACAGCCGCCGCCTGGCGCCCTTCGGCTTCGTCCGCGGTGCCGAGTTCCGCGGCGACTCGCCCTGGAGCACCTGGTGGATCCCGACGGTCGCGACCTGGCTGCGGATGGCTCACGCAGCGGGGTTCGAGGACGTGCGGAGCCACGCGCGCTTCAACATGCGCTTCCGCGCCCAGCGCGGCGGCGTCCCCCACGTCGTCGTGCACGCCCGGGGAACGGCGTGAGCGCGGGGCCGAAGGGGCGCCTCGCGCGGGCCGCGGTCGCGCTGCAGTACAGGCTGGGGCCGCGGCTCGCATCCGCGCTGCGGCGGCGGCTCGTGCGGCTGCGCAACCCGCAGGCCGACATCCGCTTCGGCGGGGGCTGCTACCTGGGTCCGGGCTTCAGCCTGCACATGCCCCACGGCGGCACGTTCGTCGCCGGCAGCGGCACCGAGTTCAGGCGCGGCTTCCGCGCCGAGGTCGCGGGGCCCGACGCGAGCGTTCGGATCGGCGCGGGCTGCTACCTGACCTACGACGTGATCGTCGCCTGCTCGACATCGATCGAGATCGGGGACCGGGTCGGCATCGGGCAGGCCGGCTTCGTCGTCGACGGGAGCCACCGCTACAGCGACCTGACCCGGCCCTTCCTGGACCAGGGCTACGACTACCGCCCGCTGAAGATCGCGAGCGACGCGCAGATTCACTCGAAGGTGACGGTGATGGCGGACATCGGCGAGCGGGCGATCGTCGGCGCGAACGCCGTCGTGACCCGCCCCGTGCCGCCCTTCACCGTCGCGGCCGGGGTGCCCGCGCGCGTGATCGACTACTACGGGCCGCCGGGCGGCGAGCCGGAGGGGTGGGAGTCGACCGGCGGCGAGTCGGCGGGCCGGGAGCCGGGGCTGCCGGGCGACGGCGCCGCCCGTTGAGCGCCGCGCCCTCCCCGCCGCCGGTCGCGCTGGCGGTGGTCGCGTGGAACGCGCGCGACCTGTTGGCCGGCTGCCTCGCCTCGCTCGAGGCCGACGAGCTCGCGGGACGGGCGGAGGTGTGGGTCGTCGACAACGCCTCCGAGGACGGCTCGGCGGAGATGGTCTCCGAGCGCTTCCCGCGCGTGCGCCTCGTGCGCTCCGCTGAGAACCTCGGTTACGGGCGCGCGGTGAACCTCGTCGCTCGGCGCACGTCGAGCCCGTGGATCGCGGCCGTCAACCAGGACGTGGCCCTGGGAGCGGACACGCTCGCCCGGTTGCTGCGGGCCGGTGAGGAGCACCCGCGCGCTGGGGTCGTCGTGCCGCGCCTGCTGGGCCCGGGCGGCGAGGTCCAGCACACCGCCCACGCGTTTCCGACGCTCGCGCTCACGCTCGCCTTCAACCTCGGGCTCGGCAGCCTCAGCCCGCGCCTCGGCGACCGCCTCTGCCTCGAGGGACGGTGGGATCCCATGCGGCCGCGCTTCGTGCCGTGGGCGATCGCGGCGCTCTGGCTCGTGCGCCGCGAGGCGTTCGCGGCGGCGGGCGGCTTCGACGAGGCCCAGTGGCTCCACGCCGAGGACGTCGACCTCGCCTGGCGCATGCGCGCGGCGGGCTGGGGCACCTGGCACGAGCCTGCGGCGGTTGCCGAGCACGCCGGCAGCGTTTCGGTGCGCGCGGCCTTCGGTGGCACGCTCGAGGAGCGCTACATGGCCGCCACCTACGCCTGGATCGGCCGGCGCATGGGCGTCTCCCGCGCCAGAGCGGTCGCCGCCATCAACCTCGCCGGCTCGGCGGCGCGCCGCCTGCGCGATCCCGGAGCGGCCCGCTGGGTGGCGATCCACCGCCGCGCTCTCACGGCGCCGCGGGCGGAACTGCTGCGCCCTCGGTAACGGCGCCGGGACGCAGGCAGGCGGCCGCTTCGACTCGAGATGGGTGGCCCGGCCGCCACCATCGGCCCGCCTACTGCTCAGGATTCTGTACACTGGTCAGGTGGCGAAGATGGTCCCCTTCACGGAGGCGCGCGCCCGTCTGACGGAGTTGCTCGACGAGGTCAACGAGCGCCACGAGCACGTCGTGATAACCCGCAATGGACGCCCCGCTGCCGTGGTGCTCTCCAGTGAGGAGTACGAGGCGCTGGTGGAGACGCTCGAGATACTCGACGACAGCGAGACGATGGAGGCCCTACGCGAGAGCGAGGCGGACCTCAGGGCGGGACGGTGGCACTCCCTGGAAGAGGTGAGACGCGAGCTCGGGCTTGCCTGAGCTGCGACTGACCCGACGCGCCCGCACCGACCTCGAGCCGCTCCCGGCGGCCGTTCGTGACGCGGTGCTCGAGACTCTGGCCGCGGTCGCCGCCGAGCCTGAGCGCGCGGGGAAGAGGCTCGTCGGGCGCCTCGAAGGGCTCTGGTCCGCGCGTGTGGGCAGCTACCGGGTGCTCTACACGGTCGAAGGCGGGACGGTCGTCGTGCGAGCGATCCGCCACCGCGCGGTCGCCTACCGCCGGCGGCGCGGCTGAAGGGCGCCCGCGATGGAGCAGCAGCGGGAGGGCCCCCATGGGAGATTCCGGCGGGGCGGCGATATCGCGCAGGTCGATCGGTCAGCGGACGGTGATCGGCACGGCGTGCCCGCTCGATCGGGCGAGGCGGGCGTCTCGGGTCACCAGCTCGCATTGCAGGGCTTCCGCGAGGGCCACGTAGGCGGCGTCGTCAGCGGTCAGGTCCTGCCGCAGGCTGTACGCACGTCGGCGGAGGGCGTCGCCGGCTTCCCAGCGGTGGATGGGGAGGGCCTCGAAGTCGGTCAGCGCGTCGTTTGCTCTGGCCGCGGTGAGGCGTCCGGCGAGAGTCAGGCCCCGCATCGCGGAGACGAATTCGTAGTCCAGCAGTGTGGGCGCGTGCAACTCCTCGACGGCGAGGCAGGTCCGCAGCTCCTCGCAGTCCTGCAAGCCGGTGAGCGCATCAACGACCGCCGCCGAGTCGACGACGATCACGCGCCGACGCGGCGGGTCACCTGCTCGTCGCGCTCGCGCCGCGCGGCGTCGAGGACATCCACCGCCGACGCGGTCGCCCGCTCGGTCCGCTCGCCGGCGCGCGCCAGAACCTCCGCCACGGTCGGGCGGGCGACCTCCCGCTCGATCACGTCGAGCATGTAGCTGTTGAGCGACTGCCCGCGGCTCGCCGCTCGAGCCTTGAGCGCACGGCGGGCTTCCTCGGGAACATCACGAACTTGGAGCAGCGCCATACATGCATATTAGCTCCACTTACATATCGCTCTCCGCCGCCGCCGGCGCCCGCTCACGCGGGCTCGGCATGGACGGCTGCGTGGGGGTCGCCCGCGCGCCGCTGCCTGACCCAGCGGCGGGGGTGGCGCAGCGAGGTCGCGCCGGCGCCCTCGCCGATGATCCCGGCACCGGCCGGCATCCGAAAGCTGCGCGGCCCGCCGAGGATCCGGAAGCCGGCCGCCTCGGCCATGCGCGCGAGGCCGGCGGGGTTCGGCTTCCACCACCACGGGCGCCCGACGCCGTCGAGCGTCGCGGCCGGCACGCCGCGCGTGCCGCCCTGCACCGCGTCCACGAGCAGCAGGCGCCCGCGACACACCGCGCGCACGCGCATCAGCGCGCCGATCGGGTCCCGCAGGTGCAGCAGCAGGCTGCCGAGGTAGACGAAGTCGAACTCCCCCACATCACCGGGGTCGAGGTCGTAGACGCTCAGCTCCCTGCGCTCGACGCGCGAGGCGAGCCGCCGGGCGGCGAGCTCGAAGCCCGCGCCGCGCGCCTTGCGCTCGTCGAGCGCGGCCGCGACCTCGTCGCCGCTTCCGGCCGGCCAGTCCCACTGCTTCGGGTCGAGGACGTCGATCGCCAGCACCTCCGCCGCCCCACGACGTTCGAGCTCGAACGCCCAGAAGCCGTCGAAGGTCCCGACGTCGAGGCAGCGGAGCCCTTCGAGCGAGGCGGGGAAGTCGATCAGATCGGGCACCGCGCGGGTGTCGAACCAGCCCGGCGTGAGCACCCCCGGAGCGAGCTCAAGCGTGTGGTACCAGTCGTGCTCGGCGATCCGCCGTGACAGCTTGCCCGCCTCGGCCTCCCCCTCGCTCACGCGCGCCAAGCTAGCAGGGACCTGCCGCCTCCCAGGCGCGCAGGAAGTCCGGCGCGAGCTCCTCCTTGAAGCGCGCGTCGGCGCTGGCCCAGACCCTCCGGCCGATCACGGGCGCGCCGCGGGGCACGATCCGCGCGAGCCGCGCGAGCCGGTGAGCCGCGCGCGGCCTGCCCGCGGCGGCACGGAACATCGGCTCGAAGTAGGGCGGGACCTCCGGGTGCTTTGCGCAGAAGGCGCGCTCGGAGGTCGCCATCATCGGCAGCCGGGCGCGCATGTCCTCGACGGTCATCTCCTTCACGTGCTCGCCGCACGCGCGCCGGTTGAACAGCAGCCTGAAGCCGTGGGCGTGCATCCGGTAGGCGATGTCGAGATCCTCGTAGCCGAACGGCAGCCGCTGCTCATCGAAGCCGCCGACCAGCTCGAGCAGCTCGCGCTTGACCGAGACGTTGGCGGTGTAGAAGCGCCCCCAGCCCGCCTCCTCGTCCTCGATGCCCTCGAAGTCGAACTGGATCCCGCGGTCGAGCCAGCGCATGAAGGGCGTCACGCGCAGCTCGTCGGCCCAGCGCACCAGCCCGAGCACGCCGATCTCGCGTCCTGGGTCGCGCGCGTGCCAGGCGCGGTGCTCTGTGAGCAGCGTGGGGGAAGGGAGCACGTCGTCGTCCAGGAACAGCACCAGCGGCGCGGCCGCTGCCCGCCAGCCGGTGTTGCGGGCAGCGCTGGCGCCCGGGCGGGGCCGGACGAGCCGCCGGACCGGGTAGGCACGCTCGGCCAGCGCGACCTCCACGGCGGGAAGGTCGGTCTCCTCCTCGTCCACGACCACGAGCACTTCGAAGCCTTCCCTTGCCGTTTGGCGCTCGAGCCTCTCCAAGACCCTGGCCAGCGTGCCGTGGCGCCCGAGCGTGGGAATCACGACGCTCACCTGCGGTACGTCTGACGGCGTGGGCATATCCGGCAAGCTACCGGCGCGTCCGTCACGCACCGGGCTCAAGTGATGCAGCGCCTGTGTCGATGCGCTGAAGGCAGGAGCTTCTCCTGCGCTTCCAGCTGGGATGGGACGAGCAGTGACCATACGACGCAGCCACATCTCGCCATGACCCGATCGCGACGGGACACAAGCCCGATGACCAGCGACTACCCCGGCGGAGCGGTGATCCGCCGCCTGTATCCGGCGGCAGTCCTCACCCTGGTGGTCCTTAGCCTCGCGCGCTGGCAAGGCCAGCAGCAGGGGCTGTACGGGACCAAGGCCGGGCTCGTGCTGATGACCCTGGCGCCGATCTTCCTCATCGCGGGGCTGCTGTTCTACTCCGCCCGCTGGCTCGATCGCAATGAGGCGGCGCGACGCAGTGCGGAGCTCGAGCTTCGGCGCAGCTCGCGCTACTTCGAGCTATCCCGTGACCTGGCCTGCACCGCGGGCCTCGACGGCGTCTTCAAGCAGCTGAACTCGGCCTGGACGGCCGCGCTCGGGTGGAGCGAGGAGGAGCTGCGCTCACGCCCGTTCGTCGAGTTCGTGCACCCCGACGACCGGGAGATGACAGAGGAGCAGACCGCCGGTCTGACCGCAGGCGGTGTCACGGTCGATTTCGTCAACCGCTTCGCGACGAAGGATGGCGGCTGGCGCTGGCTCGACTGGAAGGCGATGGTCGTCGCGGGGGAAGGGATCATCTACGCCTCTGCGCGCGACGTCACCGAGCGCAAGGCAGCCGAAACGGCTCTCGAGGTGAGTGGGCGCCAGACCCGCCAGATCCTCGAGACCGCCCATGATGCCTTCATCGCGATCGACGAGCTCGGCATGGTCACCGACTGCAATCCGCAGGCGGAAGCCATCTTTGGCTGGACATGCGAGGAGATGCTCGGAGACGAGCTCGCGGAGTTGGTCATACCCGAGGGTCACCGTGAGGCACACCGGCGCGGCATCGCGCACTTCCTGACCTCGGGCGAGGGGCCGGTGCTCGGCAAGCGCCTCGAGCTGACGGCGCTTCATCGCGACGGGCGTGAGTTCCCGATCGAGCTGACGATCTCTGCGCTTCGGACCCAGAACGGCTACTCGTTCAACGCATTCCTGCGTGACATCAGCGAGCGCAAGGCGGCCGAGGAGCTGGTCGAGCGTCAGCGCCGGCAGCTGTTGGAGGCGCAGTCGGTCGGGGAGTTCGGCA
>JBPCKX010000073.1:0-8332 GCA_051003875.1 Thermoleophilaceae bacterium | reverse complement strand
GCGCGGGGCCCGCGCGAAGCTGATCGGGCGTACGCCAGGGCCGTAGCGAGCCCCAGGGAGCGCCGAGCAGGAGACTCATCGCGCCGGTCGCGGTGTGGGGCACTGCACTCAGATGGAGAGCCCGTTTACGCGATTGTCGAGAGCACTAGTGCGGACGACGGCCGCACCGTGTATGGGCGAGAGGTGCATGCTGGTCGGCCGCGCGTGCTCTGGCGTCGGATCGGGACCACTCGATCTTCGCCGACCCCTGATATGAGTGCCCGAGGCGGGTCGCCCCCGGGCGTTAGCCGATCGAGCGGAGCGGCCCCACGCGCGGAACTCGCGCAGAAACCCGCGCGGTCCGCTCGAGTGTCGGCACGGCTACTCGCCCTCGCCGGGTGGCAAGTCGTCGTCGGCCGCGGCGATACGTTCGAGGTGCGAGACGAGCTCCTCGTCCTCGAAGATCCGGCGTCGGTCTCGGCGATCACCTCAGACAGCCGCTCACACTCGGGCTCGAGCACGAGCGTCCCATCGTCATGTCGCTCCGCGACGACGTAGGAGCCGGTCAGATTCGGGCCCGTCACGGTCACCCTCATCGGCGCCTCCCTCGTGGTCGCGGTCCTGGCAGCCCGCCCGCCGGGCCTCCCCCACTGAGAAAAGTGCTCGGCGTTCGGCGGGCGCAGGTGCTGCAGACTGTGGCCGACGCGCGCACCCCATCGCCCTGCGCATGGGCGGCCGCGCGATGGGCGGGAGCCTGCGGTCTTGTCGGCCTCTGTTGGCGGCCCGGCCAGACGCCGTAGCGACGGTTGTGAGCTCGCTCGTAGACGCTGCGAGTCGCGGGGCGATCGGGGTGTCGCTCACCGAAGGCGAGCAGGCGCAGCTTCAGGCGGCCCTCCTCGTCGAGGGCTGGCTCGAGCACGAAGCCGTGGGGCGTGTCGAGCGAACGATCGCGCGGCTCGAGAAGCTGACCGGACCTCCGTGAGCCCATCGCCGAGAGCGCTGCCGCTCTCGGCAGATCGCTTTCGCGTTGTCGGTGACCACCGTCGCCCCCCGCCCCCCAAACGACCGAGGGCCCGGCTGGTCGCCGGGCCCTCGGTGCAACTGCTTCGGCGCGGATGCGCCTCGCTACATCATCCCTTCCATGCCGCCGGGCATGCCACCGGGCATCCCGCCGCCGCCGCCGCCATCCTTCTCCGGCGGCTCGGCCACGATCGCCTCCGTGGTGAGGATGTTCTTGCCGATCGACGCGGCGTTCTGCAGCGCCGAGCGCGTCACCATCGCCGGGTCGATCACGCCCGCGGCGACGAGATCGACGATGTCGCCGGTGTCCGCGTTCAGGCCCCAGCCCTTCTTGGCCTTGCGCACGTCGTTGACCACGACCGAGCCTTCGAGGCCCGCGTTGTGGGCGAGCTGACGTACCGGCTCCTCCAGCGCGCGCAGGATGATCTTCGCGCCGGTGGCCTCGTCGCCCTCGAACTCGTCGAGCTTGATCGCGTCCGCGGCCCGCAGCAGTGCCGCGCCGCCGCCCGGGACGATGCCCTCCTCGAGGGCTGCCCGGGTTGCCTGCAGCGCATCCTCGACGCGGTGCTTCTTCTCCCGCATCTCGGTCTCCGTCGCCGCTCCGACCTTCACGACCGCGACGCCGCCGGCGAGCTTCGCCAGCCGCTCCTGCAGCTTCTCGCGGTCGAAGTCCGAGTCGGTGTGCTCGATCTCCGACTTGATCTGGTTGATACGGCCCTTGATCGCGTCGGCCTCGCCCGCTCCGTCGACGATCGTGGTCGTGTCCTTCGTGACCACGACGCGACGCGCGCGGCCGAGCTGCGTGAGCTGCGTGTTCTCGAGCTTGAGACCCATGTCCTCGGTGATGACCTCGCCGCCGCTGAGGATGGCGATGTCCTCGAGCATGCGCTTGCGGCGGTCGCCGAACCCGGGGGCCTTGACCGCAACGCCGGTGAAGGTGCCGCGGAGCTTGTTGACCACCAGCGTCGCGAGGCTCTCGCCCTCGACGTCCTCGGCGAGGATGAGGATCGACTTGCCCGACTGGATTACCTGCTCGAGCACCGGCAGCACCTCACGTACCGAGCCGATCTTCGAGTTCGCGATCAGGATGTAGGGCTCCTCGAGGGTGGCCTCCATCCGGTCCTGGTCGGTGACCATGTAGGGCGAGATGTAGCCCTTGTCGAACTGCATCCCCTCGGTGAACTCGAGGTCCATCCCGAAGGTCTGGCCCTCCTCGACGTTCACCACGCCGTCCTTGCCGACCTTGTCGATCGCGTCGGCGATCACGTCGCCGATGTCGTCGTCGGCGGCCGAGATTGCTGCCACGCGGGCGATCTGGTCCTTGCCCGAGATCTCCGTCGACTGCTTGCCGATCGCCGCGACCACCTGGTCGACGGCCTTCTCGATCCCGCGCTTCAGACTGAGCGGGTTGGCACCGGCCGCGACGTTCTGCAGCCCGCTGCGCACGATCTGCTGCGCGAGCACGGTGGCGGTGGTGGTGCCGTCGCCGGCCACGTCGTTGGTCGCGGTCGCGACCTCGCGGACGAGCTGGGCTCCCTGGTTGCGGAAGACGTCCTCGACCTCGATCTCACGCGCGATCGTGACGCCGTCGTTGGTGATGGTGGGGGCGCCGAACTTCTTGTCGAGAACGACGTAGCGTCCCTTCGGGCCGAGCGTGACCTTGACCGCGTTGGCCACCGCGTCAACGCCCTCCTGAAGCGCGGTGCGCGCCTCCTGGGCGTACTTCAGCTCCTTGTGAGCCATGTCCGTGTTCCTCTCTTCTAAGTCCGTTGGTGGGTGCTAGGCGACCTTGGCGAGCACGTCGGACTCACGCAGGACGAGCAAGTCCTCGCCGTCCACGCTGATCTCGGTGCCGCCGTACTTCGAGTAAAGGACCTCGTCGCCCTTGGCGACGTCCAGCGGGATGCGCTTCTCGCCATCGTCGTCGAAGCGACCTTCACCGACCGCGAGCACCTTGCCGCGCTGTGGCTTCTCCTTTGCGGTCTCGGGGAGGACGATGCCGCTGGCGGTCGTCTCCTCCTCCGCGATTGCCTGGACGATCACACGATCGCCAAGAGGCTTCAGATTCATTGCAACCTCCGTCTGTGACTGACATTCCGTGGTTCTCTTGGCACTCTAGCACCGAGAGTGCCAAGCGGGGAAAACCTGGAGTCAGTTCTGCGAAGGGGCCGTGGGGCGCAGCCGCTCGGTGATCTCCGGCGGGCGGTCGGAGATCTGGGAGAAGCGGACGACGGTGACGAGGTCGTCCCGTGCCACCTCGCGCCCGTAGATCTGCTCGAGGAAGTTGATCGTCTCCTCGAGGCGCCGCAACTCGGGATTATCGTGCTCGATGTCCCGCGGCGAGAGGTCTGAGACCGACTTGACCTGGACATCGTCGATGACCGCCTCGAAGAGCCGCTCGCGCGGCGAGTGCTGGAAGCCGACGGTCACGAGCACGAGCTCGCCCTTGCGGTACTTGCTGCTCTTGTCGCCGAGTCGGATGGTGGCGGTCTTGCGCCCGCGCTTGAGCTGATCGATGAAGATCGCCGAGTAGAAGTTGAGTACGAACACGGTCCAGAGTCTACGGCGCGCTCCGCGGCTGCGCCTTCTCCGCGCCGCGGCTGCGCCCTCTCCGCCTGGAGGCCGTCCGCGGCCCCGGCTCAGTCCTCGACGAGCGGGACGAACTTCACCGGCGCGATCGTCTGCTCGACGCCGTTGCGCACCCGCACGAGACGCTCGTGACGACGCCGCTCGATCGGGCAGACGAGCGGCGCGCCGGGCGCGAGCTGGTCGAGCAGCGCGGCCGGGGCGCCCGCGTCGGCGGCGGCAGTGACGACGATCGCGTCGAACGGCGCGCGGTCGGGAACGCCGGCGCTGCCGTCACCGAGGCGGAGCTCGACGTTGCGCACGCCGATCCCGGCGAGCGCCTCCCGTGCCGCGCCTACGAGCGGCTCGTGGCGCTCGATCGTGACCACGTGCGAGCAGAGCCGGCTGAGCACCGCGGCGGAGTAGCCCGACCCGGTGCCCACCTCGAGCACGCGCTCGGGCCCCTCGAGCTCGAGCAGCGCTGCCATCGAGGCCACGATCCAGGGCTGGGAGATCGTCTGGCCGCTGCCGATCGGGAGCGCGCGGTCGTCGTAGGCGCGGCTGCGCTCTCCCTCGGCCACGAACAGCTCGCGCGGTACCGTCGCCATGGCCTCGAGCACGCGTCCGTCCTCGATCCCGCGCGAGCGCAGCTGGCGCTCCACCATGCGGGCGCGCAGCCGCGCCAGATCGTCAGTGGATGAACGCTCGAAGCCTCGCCGGCTCATGCACCTCCACCTTCCCACGTCCGAGCGCAACCACGCCCTCTCGCTCCAGCGTCGCGAGAAAGCGGCTCGCGCTCTCCCTGGATGTACCGGCCAGATGGGCGATCTCCGCCTGCGTCGTGCGTACGAGCACCTCCGTGTCGGGAGCGCCCTCGGCCTGGCGCGCGGCGACCTGGTCGAGCAGTACCCCGGCAACCCGGCCCGCCGCGGTCTGGACCGACCGCTGCAGCAGCCGCTCGTTCGCGAGCCGCAGGCGGCCCGCGAGCGCGGCCAGCATGCTGAGCGCGATCTGCGGGCTCGACTCGATCACGCGCCGGAAGTCGCGGCTCAGGATCGCCAGGAGCGCGGTCGCCTCGAGCGCCTCTGCCGTCGCCGAACGGGTCTCCTGGCCGAACATCGCGAGCTCCCCGAAGATCGACCCCGCCCGCAGCTCGGCGAGCGCGACAGTGCGACCGTCGATGTGCTCCCGGCGGATGCTGACCGAGCCGCTCCTGACCACGTAGCAGGTGTCCCCGGAGTCTCCCTCGCGGAAGATGACCTCGCCGCGGGCGAAGGTCCGCGGCACCGCGACGCGCGCGACCTGCCCGAGCTCGCGTGGCTCGAGGCCTGAGAACGGCTCGATGCTCGCGAGCAGCTCCGCTGTGGCCTCCCCGGTCGGCATCTGCGAATGATCACATAGCGAGGCCGGCGCTAGCCGAGCACGGCCTCGCGCCTGCGGCGCCGCAACGCGCGCGCGCCGAGCGCCGCGACGATCGCCAGGAGAGCGGGCGCGAGGAGCACGCCGAGCGCGCGGATCGCGATCTCGAGCGAGTCGGCGAGCGACCCGAGTGCGTCGTCGACGGCTCCGCCGAGATCTTCGTCCGCGCTGGGCGAGGAGATCTCGGAGCTGCCCTCGGCGTCGCGCAACGAGACCATCAGGGCGGCATAGTCGGTCCGGATCCGCAGGTCACGGAGCTCTCCGCGCAGCCCGCGGACCTCACCCGCGTTCAGGTCCAGGCGGCGCCGAATCGACTCGGCGGAGGAGTCCGTCGGCGCCCGTTCGAGACGCCGCAGCAGGCTGCGGCGCTCGGCGCGCGCGCCCTGCAGGCGCTCGGCCGCCGAGACGAACGCGGGGGTGACATCCTCGCCCGCCTGCGTCCGCGCACGCACCTCGGCGAGCTTCGACAGCTCCCCGAGCGCGCCCTGGAGCCGGGCCGAAGGGATCCGCAGCTCGAACTCGCCGCTCTCGGTGCCCTCGGATCCGGTCGAGAGCGAGGAGCGTAGCACGAAGCCGTCGTAGCGGTCGGTCAGTCGCACGATCGCGCTCGCGACGGCGTCGAGACGGTCCGCGTCCGCGGCGAGCGTCAGCGACGCCGACCGCTCGATCCGACGCTCGCGTACATC
Organism: Thermoleophilaceae bacterium; assembly: GCA_051003875.1. Taxonomy (GTDB): domain Bacteria; phylum Actinomycetota; class Thermoleophilia; order Solirubrobacterales; family Thermoleophilaceae; genus JAAYBF01. The sequence continues at coordinate 2,663 of JBPCKX010000073.1, read as the reverse complement.
AGGGGCGAGCGCGCCACCGGGGGCGGGCGGGACCGGGACCGCCGCGCGCGGGGACTCCCCGTCGGAGAGCCCCGCAGCGCCGCCCTCGCGCTGGAGCTCGGTCGTCGAGCTCGGCGACTCGATCGCCGCCCGCCTGTCGCCATCGCCCTCCCCGCCGCTGAGCGACGCGCCTTCGTCGCCGCCGAGCGAGAGCACCACGGCGAGTGCGGCGAGCACCGACGCGACGCCCGCGAGCACCGGCAGCGGCGGCCGCCGCAACGGGGGGAGCGACGGGAGCGACGGGCGGGGGAGCCGCCTCGCGCGCGGGAAGCCCGCTCGCACGCGGTCGCCGAGCTCGGCCGCGAACCCGTCCGCCGGCCGCGGGCTCTGTGCCCGCACCGCCAGCGCCAGCTCCTGCAGCTCCCGCGCGGCGGGATCGTCCGAGCCGGAGGCGCCCGACTCGAGCGCCTCGTCGACCGCTCGCAGATCGGCTTCGATGGTGGTTGCGTCAGGCTCTGTCATTGCACGCCTCCCGCAGCTTGGTGATGGTCCGGTGGAGCTTCGTGCCGGCGTTCGACTCGGACAGCCCGAGCACGCGCGCGATCTCTGCGTTCGAGAGCCCGCCCATGAACTTGAGCGCGACCAACTCGCGCTCACGGTCGGAGAGCGTGTCGAGCGCGGAGCGCACCACCTCGCGGCGGCGCGCGAGCTCGGCGTGGTCCTCCAGAGTCGGGGCGGCCTGGTCGGCGGCATCCTGCTCGAGACCCGCATGGCGGCTGCGGCGGCGCAGCTCGTCGAGCGCGGCATTGCGCGCGATCCCGAAGATCCAGGCCTCCCGGCTCCCGCGCGCCTCCCGGTAGGAGCGGCGCCTGCGGTATGCGCGCTCGAACGCCTGGGCGGTCACGTCCTCGGCGACCGAGCGGTTGCGCACGAGCGAGGCGACATAGGCGTAGACCTTCGGGAAGGCGCGCTCGTAGAGCGCTTCGAAGCTCTCCGCGTCGGTCGTCGGGGCCACGGTCGGCACGCGCTCGGCGATCGCCTCGTTCACACCCCCTATACGGCGATCGCGCCAGTTCATCACAGCGCCTCAAGAAACTCGCTCCGGCGCCGATTAGACTGTTGATGCGACGTCTGCTACCGATCCTGCTGCTTGCCGTCCTCGCGCTCCCGGTGGGTGCGGACGCGGCCCCCGCGAAGCGCCTCTGGGCGACGGTGAACGTCTGCGACCCGCCCGGCGCCCGCAGCGTGATCGGCATCCGCGGGAGCATGCCTCGCAGCGCCGGGCGCCGGCGGATGTACATGCACTTCGCCGCCCAGTACTACAGCGCCTCGCGCAAGCGTTGGATCGCCACCGGCTCGAGCTCGCGCTGGATCCGCGTCCGCCGCGCCGGTTCCCGCAGCGGGCAGGCGGGCTACAGCTTCGAGTTCGCCGAGCCGCCCAGGGGCGGCGGCTTCCTGATGCGCGGCGTCGTGAGCTACCGCTGGACCACGCCGCGGGCCGCGAAGTCCGGTCGGGGCGCCAAGCGCAGGCGGTGGGCTGTCGCCCGGCGTGCCAGGCGGGTCACGACGGGGGGCTACCGCGGCGTCGTCGGCGCGATCCCCGCCGGGCGCTCTGACGCGATGTGCCTGATCAGGCGCTGAGCCAGACCCTCCCCGGGCGACGGGATCCCGGGCCGAGCCGGGCTCAGGCGGCGAACAGGCGCGGGTCGTTGGTGATCACGCCGTCGACCCCGAGCGCCTCGAGCCGCTCGATCTCCGCGCCGTCGTCCACGGTCCAGACGAAAAGCCGCCCGCCGCACTCGTGTACGCGCTGGACCAGCAGGCGGCTGACGAGCAGGCGGTGGACCATCAGCGCCTCGCACTCGCCGCGCTCGAGTGCCCTGGCGGCCTGGGACGGGAGACCCGCGCGCCACCAGCGCAGGATCGCGTAGGCGGGCAGGGCATAGACGAGGCTCTTGGTGTAGTCGCGTCCCGCGCGCGGCACCGACCAGCCGCGCTCGATCTCCGGGTCGAGCTCACGCACCCGCGCGAGGCTCTCGGGGTAGGTCGAGGAGATCAGCGCCCGCCCGGCGAGCCCGCGCGCGCGGAGGCCCTCGACGACCTCGCGCTCGTAGCCGGGGATCTTGAGGTCGACGTCCAGGTGCACGCCGCCGTAGGCGGCGCCGGCGAAGTGGTCGAGCCCCTCCGCGAGGGTGAGCGGGCGTCGCTCGCGGGCGTCGCCGGGGTCGTGGGCGAGCACGAGCGTCCCGTCCGGCGCGGGCAGCACGTCGAACTCGATCATGTCGACGCCGCAGCGCAGCGCCGCCTCGAAGCTCTCGACCGTGTTCCCGGGCGCGACGTGGCCGGCGCCCTTGTGGCCGACGCGGATCAGAGCCGTCGCTCGTGGCACGTCACGGATCGTAGGGAGCGCGGCCCGCGACACCGGGCGGCACCGGCTCAGGCGCTCAACGTCAGCCGCCGAGGGCCCTCGCGGAAGCCGACCTCGACGAGCAGGGCGCCGGCGGCGGTGCCGAGCACGAGCTCGCCGTCGAAGCGCTCGACGCGCAGGCGGGGGACGCGGCCGCGGCGCACCTCGTCGGCGAGCGCCTCGAGCGCGCGCGTCAGCCAGTCAGGGTCCGGCGAGCCCGCGACGGCGGCGCGGGCGGCGACGGGCTCCCAGTCGCGCAGCGGCAGCAGCGCCCTGC
>JBPCKX010000072.1:0-4464 GCA_051003875.1 Thermoleophilaceae bacterium | reverse complement strand
AGCGCGTCGATCCCGATGCGCGCCTGCTCGAGCGTGTCGCGGTCGCGCAGGGTGACGGTGCGGTCCTCCATCGACTGGTGGTCGACGGTGACGCCCCAGGGGGTTCCGATCTCGTCCTGGCGGCGGTAGCGCTTGCCGATCGACCCGCCGGTGTCGAACTCGGCCGGCATCCGCTCGCGCAGGTCCTCGTAGATCTCGCGTGCGAGCGCGGGCTGGCCGTCCTTGTTGACCAGCGGGAGCACGGCCGCCTTCACGGGCGCCATGCGCGGGTGCAGGCGCAGCACGACGCGCTCCCGGCCCTCGACCTGCTCCTCGTCGTAGGCGTCGACCATGAAGGCGAGCGTCGCGCGGTCGGCGCCGGCTGAGGGCTCGATCACGTGCGGCACGAAACGCTCGCCCGTCGAGGGATCGACGTAGTCGAGCTTCTGGCCGGAGTGCTCGGCGTGCTGGGTGAGGTCGAAGTCGCCGCGGTTGGCGATCCCCTCGAGCTCTGACCACCCCATCGGGAACAGGTACTCGACGTCGGACGTCGCGCTCGCGTAGTGCGAGAGCTCCTCCGGGCCGTGCTCGCGCAGCCGCAGGTGGTCCGGGCGCAGGCCGAGGTCGGTGTACCAGCGCAGCCTGTCGGCCATCCAGCGCTCGTGCCAGCCGGCCGCCTCCTCCGGCGCGACGAAGAACTCGATCTCCATCTGCTCGAACTCGCGCGTGCGGAAGATGAAGTTGCCGGGCGTTATCTCGTTGCGGAAGGACTTGCCGACCTGCGCGATCCCGAACGGCGGCCGCTTGCGCGCGAACTGCATCACGTTCTTGAAGTTGACGAAGATGCCCTGTGCGGTCTCCGGGCGCAGGTACACGCGCGAGCCCTCGTCCTGGAGCGGGCCCATGTGGGTCTCGAACATGAGGTTGAAGTTGCGCGGCTCGGACAGCTCGCCGTCGCAGCGGGGACAGCGCAGCTCGCCCTCGGGCTGGTCCTCGCGCAGGTGGTCGGCGCGCCAGCGCCGCTTGCACTCGCCGAGGCACTGCACGAGCGGGTCGGTGAAGCCCGCGAGGTGCCCGGAGGCCTCCCACGTGCGCGGGTGCATCAGGATCGCCGCGTCGAGCGCGACCATGTCGTCACGCTGCTGGACGACCGCCCGCCACCACTCCGCCTTCACGTTCGACTTCAGCAGCACCCCGTAGTGGCCGTAGTCGTAGGTCGAGGCCAGCCCGCCGTAGATCTCCGAGGACTGGAAGATGAACCCGCGCCGCTTGCACAGCGCGACGATCTTCTCCATCGTGACGGCCTCGCTCGACATCGCGACAACCCTAGATGAGGTCGGGGCGAGGGGCCCTGCGCCCGTGGCCACGCGCGTTGGCACTCGTATACTCGGAGCGCCATGCCGATCTACGAGTATCGCTGCAAGAAGGGCCACACCCTCGAGGTGATGCAGCGCATGAGCGACGACGCCCTCGACACCTGCACCACCTGCGACGCCCCCGTCCGGCGGATCTTCCACCCCGTCGCGGTCCACTTCAAGGGGTCGGGCTTCTACTCGACCGACTACGGCAAGGGCGGGAAGAGCGCGGAGGAGTCGAAGAAGGGCCGCGAGGAGGGGGACAAGTCCTCCGAGAAGGACTCCTCAGGCAAGGGCTCGTCCGAATCGGGCAAGGACTCCTCGAAGGACTCATCGAAGGACTCTTCGAAGGGCTCCTCGGATTCCTCGTCCGCGAGCTCCTCCAAGGAGAGCGGCTCGAAGAAGGGGTCTGGCGAGAAGTCCCACTCGAAGTCCTGAGCGGCGGCACCCCGCGCGCGCCCGCTCAGCGCCCGAGCAGCTCGTCGACCGCCTCCCGCTTCTCGGAGTCGGCCACGAGCGCCGACCCTCCCGGCCCGCACCCGCCGCAGGTGAACGGCAGCACGTTCGACTCCTCCGAGTTGCCCGTGATCAGGTCGGTGAACAGCCCGAAGAGCCCCGCGCTGCCCATGTCCGACTCGATCGTCTTCGGCGCCTGCCAGCTCACCCATGGCAGCCGCAGGAAGGTCACCGGCGAGAGCAGCCTGCCGCGGATTCCGGTCAGCACCTCCTGCTGGCGGGCGGCGCGGGCACGGTCGTCCTCCGCGGGGGCGCAGGCGTTCTGGCGCACGCGGGCGAATCCGAGCGCGCGCCGTCCGTCGAGCTTTCGCTTTCCCTTGCGCAGCCGGAAGCCCCTGAAGAAGTTGTCGAACGGCGGTGCGCAGATCCTCGTCCTGTTGTTCACGGTGATCCCGCCGAGGGCGTCGATCAGGCCCGGGAAGTCGGCGAAGTCCACCTCGACGACGTGGTTGACCTCGAGCCCGTTGCCGAGGAAGCCCTCGACGGTCTCGATCGCGAGCCCCGCCCCGCCGAACGCGTAGGCGGCGTTGATCTTCTGAGTTCCCCGACCCGGGATCTCGGCCGCCGAGTCGCGCGGGATCGAGAGCTTGCGCACCCTGCCGAAACCGGCCCGCAGCAGCAGGATGCTGTCGGCGCGGCTCGGGCCCGTCTGGGACTCGTCGATCGAGTCGCCGGTGCGCCGGTCGGACCCGAGCACGAGCACCGTGCTGCCGGTGATCATGTTGCCGCCGCCGGCGAGGGCGGCGTCGGCGGCGTCGGAGACGCCTTTCTGGATCTGGGCGCTGACGATGAACAGGACGAGCGAGAGCCCGAGCCAGGCGAGGACCGACCAGACGATCCACCTCAGCACCCGCCGGGGCGTGACCGAGCGTCGCTTGCGCGGTAGCCGGTCGCGACCGGATCGCTTGCGCAGACGCTTGAGCCCCCCGCCCGGGCGCAGCGACTCGAGCGGACGGCGCCCCGAGCGGTAGACCTTGTACTCGGGTCGCTGCCCGGGCCCGGGATCGTTCACGCCACCCTGTATATCGTCCAGCCATGCCTGCACGCCGAGTGATCGGAATCGACGCGGGCGGAACGAAGCTGCTCGGAGGGGTCGTGGACGACGCGCTGGCGGTGCACCACCGCGTGCACCGCATCTGGCGCGGCGCCGACCTGCGCGAGACGCTCGACATCATCGGCGCGGCGGTGGAGGAGGCGCGGGGGGCCTCGCCGAAGGTGGAGGCGGTCGGGTTCGGGCTCCCGGCCCTGGTCGACTGGAAGCGCGGCAGCTCGGTGTGGTCCAACCACCTCCCGATCGACGGCGTCGACTTCAGGGACATGATGAGCGAGCGGCTCGGGCTGCCCGTCTACGTCGACAACGACGCGAACACGGCGGTGATCGCCGAGCACCGCCACGGCGCGGCGCGCGGCGCCGATCACGTCGTGATGCTCGCGCTCGGGACCGGCATCGGCGGAGGGCTCGTGCTCGACGGGCGCCCCTACCGCGGGGCGCGCGGCTTCGGTGCGGAGCTCGGCCATCTGGTGGTCGACCACGACGGCGAGGACTGCCCCGGAGCGTGCCCGGGGCGGGGGTGCCTGGAGGTGCTCGCCTCCGGTCGCGCGATCGGCGTGGCGGCGCAGCGGGCTGCGGCGGAGAGCCCCGGGTCGACGCTCGGCCGCAGGCTCGCCGAGGGCGGTGAGATCAGCGGCGGCCTCGTGACGGAGCTCGCCCACGACGGCGACGCGCAGGCGCGCGAGATCCTCGCCGAGGTCGGTCGCCGGCTCGGGGCGGGCCTGACGGGGATAGTCAACGCGCTCAACCCGGAGGTCGTGGTGATCGGCGGCGGTGCCGTCGCGGCCGGCGACCTGCTGCTGGAGCCCGCCCGCGCGGTCGTCGACGAGCGTGCGCTGCCGCCGTGCGCCGAGGCGGTGCGGATCGTGCCCGCGAGCTTCGGCGAGGAGTCGGGGATGCTCGGCGCGGCGGTCCTGGCGCTCAAAGGGGGGCGGCTGTGAGCCTCGTCGTCTGTCCCACCCCGATCGGCAACCTCGAGGACGTGACTCTGCGCGTGCTCTCCGCGCTGCGCGACGCGGACGTCGTCGCCTGCGAGGACACCCGTCGCACCCGCACCCTGCTCGAGCGCTACGGGGTCACCGCGACGCTCGTCAGCTACCACGAGCACAACGAGGAGGCACGCTCCGCGGAGCTGGTCGAGCGGATGCGCGGCGGGGAGACGGTCGCGCTCGTCTCCGACGCGGGGATGCCGCTCGTCTCAGACCCGGGCTACGTGCTCGTGCGCGCGTGCATCGGTGCGGGGCTCGCCGTCGAGGTGCTGCCCGGCCCGAGCGCCGCGCTCGCCGCGCTCGTGGCGTCGGGGCTGCCCGCCGACCGCTGGCGCTTCGTCGGCTTCCTCCCGCGCAAGAAGGGTGAGCTGCGGCGGGCGCTCGCGGAGGAGGGCGGCACGCTGGTGGCCTTCGAGTCCCCGCGGCGGGTCCCCGCGACGCTCGCCGTGCTGGCCGGGATGGACCCCGAGCGCCCGGCGGCCGTCTGCCGCGAGCTGACGAAGCTCCACGAGCAGGTGACGCGCGGGACGGCGGCCGAGCTCGCCGAGCGCTATGCGGGCTCGCCCCCGAAGGG
>JBPCKX010000071.1:0-18114 GCA_051003875.1 Thermoleophilaceae bacterium | reverse complement strand
TTGAGTTCGCCTTCGCGCGGGGGAAGGCAAATGTCGACACGCGCCGCGACCTGAAGGCCAAGGACCAGCGCCGCGAGGTTGACCGCGCGCTCGCCGAGCGCGCGCGCTGAGGGTCGCGGCGGGGCGGCGGCGCCGTCGGCGGGGCGGCCTCGCCGCGGCCGGGCCGCGCTCGCTACACGTCGCCGAAGTCGCGCTCGACGAACGTCGCGTCCATCCCGATCGTCAGCAGCACGGCGAGCCCGATGTAGACGGCCGCCACGGCGAGCCGTGTGCGCCGCGAGACGCGGTGGTACTCGCGCCGCTCGGGATCGTTGCGGGTCTTGAACCGGCGCCAGGTCTCGAGCCCACCGAAGACGAGGATCAGCAGGATCACGGGGTTGGGGGCGACGAAGGCGAGCGCGACGAGCCCGGCGAAGCCGACGATCCACATCAGCGGCGAGAGCGCCGCCATGGCCCGGCCGCCGTCGAGCGGCAGCACGGGGAGCAGGTTGAAGAGGTTGATGAAGAACGCGACGAAGGCGAGCGCCTTGAACAGCTCGTCGCCCGTCAGCGCGTAGATGCCGAGCGGGATCAGCGCCCCGAGCGATCCGAGCACGGGGCCCGCGAGCCCGACCCGCGCCTCGGCCGCGGCGTCCTTAGGCATCTGCTTCATCGCGACCACCGCACCGAGGAAGGGCAGGAACATGACCGCGCTCGCCTTGATCCCCTCGCGCCGGAGCTGCACCACGTGGCCGAGCTCGTGGATCAGCAGCAGCAGCACGAAGCCGAGCGCGAAGCGCCAGCCCCAGATCAGCGAGTACGCCCCGATCGAGACCAGCATCGACGCCGACGTCGTGAAGAGCTTTAGCTTCGGAAGCAGCAGCAGGACGGTCTTCAGCTTCGCGGCGAAGTTGAACGCCAGCAGCCCGCCGGCTGCGATCCAGCCGCCGAGCCGGCGCCAGAGCGGCTTCTTCTCCGCCGGCTCGGGCCGGTAGCCGGGGGGGTAGTGGGAGGGAGGCTCGGTGGACGGCTCGCCCGCGAGCGCCGGGCGCGTGTAGGCGGGTGGGTCGGCGCGGGTGTCCATCCCTACCAAGTGTGGCAGGGCGTCTGGCGCGCTCAGACCGGTCGGGCCGCGCGAGCCGCGGAAGTGGATCGCCTCGTAGGCGCCTTCATTCGCGGGGATGATCGCAGGCGCCTTCCCCTGGCAGCTATCCTCTGTGGTGCTTCCAGGGGACGACAGGCTTCGACGTGGACGTTCGTGGAGGCAGTTGCGAGTCGAGGTTGCCGGTCGGCCTCGTAACACAACCGGCAAAAAACCAATTGCGGATGAGAATCACTCATTCGTGCTCACTGCCTAGCAAAAGCTAGCCAGTGATGCTCTCGGCCTTCCCTCGGCCCGTGGGGGAGATGTCCGGGATCAGCAACGGGCTAGCTCCCGGCGTGCGCCTCTGGCGTCGGGGGGACACAATTCAGAGGCTGGTCCCGAGGAACCCCGCCGGCCAGGCGACCCCGGGACGAGATCAGAGGGCCGGCTACGCTCGTAGAAGCTGTCTCAAACGCGCCCGCGGACGTGGGTTCGATTCCCACCGTCTCCATCGCGACAGTTGGATACTAGAACCTCCACTGGAGGTTCTGGCGTCGGCTGTCGGCTGGATTTCTGGGGCGCCCGGGCCGCCGGCGGACGCGGCCGTCCGGAGCGCATCTGAGGCCGGTACCCCAACGCCCGGCAGATGGGCTCGACCCCGAAACGGCCGCGGTTCTCCTCGCCAGCCGTCGAACGTCCAACCTTGCCTCTTGGGGGCGGCGTCCCGGGACGTTCGATGCGGACTTCGACGAGCCGTTGCGTTTAGCCGCCGCGGCCCGTGGGCTCGCCGGGGGTCACGTTCCGTAGCGCGGGGCGACGACGGGGTCCACCTCGTCTCAACGCCGGAGCTGTTCCCGTCTCGCTAGCCGACGCTCCCGGCGCTGACCTGCGCACGATCTCCGAGTACGCGCGAGACGGAATTTCGCAGGGCTGTCGATTTCGCGCGGGCTCGTTCGACGTGTCGGTAGAAACCGTTCCAACCACCACGAGGAGGCAGCAATGCGTTTCATGGTTCTGGTCCCCGGCAGCTCAGAGTCCGAGGCCGGCGAGATGCCCGCGACGGAGCTCCTGGAGGCGATGACGAAGTACAACGAGGAGCTCGTCAAGGCGGGCGTGATGCTGGCGGGTGACGGGCTGCTCCCGACCTCCAAGGGCGCGAAGGTCCGCTTCGAGGGCACCGAGCGCACCGTCACCGACGGTCCGTTCACCGAGACCAAGGAGCTCGTCGCCGGCTACTGGGTCTGGGAGTGCGCCTCGCGCGAGGAGGCGATCGAGTGGCTCAAGCGCGCGCCCTTCGACGGTGGCGTGGAGATCGAGTTGCGCCAGATCTCGGAGCTCGCGGACTTCGACGAGCAGCTCACCCCCGAGCTGCGCGAGGCCAACGAGCGCCTCGGCGAGCAGATCTCCGCGCAGGAGTAGGACGTGACGGCGTCGGCCACCCAGCGTGCGATCGACGCCGTCTGGCGGATCGAGTCGGCCCGGTTGATCGCCGGGCTGACTCGCATCGTCGGCGACGTGTCGGTGGCCGAGGACCTGGCCCAGGATGCGCTCGTCGCCGCGCTGGAGCAGTGGCCGCAGTCGGGCGTCCCGGACAACCCGGGTGCCTGGCTCATGGCCACCGCCAAGCGCCGGGGCATCGACGCGCTGCGCCGTCGCGTCACGCTCGAGCGCAAGCAGGAGCTGATCGGTCGCGAGCTCGAGACCCTCCAGCGTCTCGACCAGCCCGACCTCCTCGCGCAGGTCGACGAGGTGCAGGACGACGTCCTGCGCCTCGTCTTCATGACCTGCCATCCCGTCCTGTCCCGGGATGCGCGGGTCGCCCTGACGCTGCGTCTGCTCGGCGGCCTGTCGGCGCCGGAGATCGCGCGCGCGTTCCTCGTCTCAGAGGGGACGATCGCCCAGCGGATCGTGCGCGCAAAGCGCACGCTCGCGCAGGCCCGCGTGCCGTTCGAGGTCCCGGATCGCAGCGAGCTGGCCGACCGTCGCGGAGCGGTGCTCGAGGTGCTCTACCTGGTCTTCAACGAGGGCTACGCCGCGACCGCGGGCGAGCACTGGACCCGGCCGGCGCTGTGTGAGGAGGCCCTGCGCCTCGGGCGCATCCTCGCGGCTCTGATGCCGCGCGAGCCCGAGGTCCACGGCCTGCTGGCCCTGATGGAGCTGCAGGCCTCGCGGCTGCGGGCGCGGATCGGCCCGGACGGCGAGCCGGTCCTGCTCGCAGATCAGGACCGCGCGCGCTGGGATCGCCTGCTCGTTCAGCGCGGGCTCGCCGGGCTGAAGCACGCCGAGGAGCTCGGCGGCGCCCTCGGCCCCTACACACTGCAGGCCGCGATCGCCGCCTGCCACGCGCGGGCTCGCACGGTCGAGGACACCGACTGGCCGCGGATCGTCGCGCTGTACGACGGTCTCGCGGCGCTCACGGGCTCTCCGGTCGTCGAGCTCAATCGTGCGGTCGCGGTGACGATGGCGTTCGGTCCGGAGGCGGGGCTCGAGCTGGTCGACGCGCTCGCCGACGAGCCGGCCCTGCGCGCCTACCACCTGCTTCCGAGCGTGCGCGGCGACATCCTCATCCGCCTCGAGCGGCCGGCGGAGGCGCGCGCGGAGCTCTTGCGCGCGGCCGACCTGTGCGACAACGACCGCGAGCGCGAGCTGCTGCTGTCGCGTTCGGTCGCCTGCGGCACATAGTGGGGACGGCGGTGACCTACTCCGGGAGCAGCGTCAGGCCCTCGCAGTGGCTCGGGCGCACGCCGTGCGCTGCGCGACGATGCCCGCCCGCGCGCGTCGCTCACCCTCGCCGGACTCGGAGGTCGCTGCCGCACGGTAGCCCAGCACCTCGAACCCCTCGCCGCCGAAGGCGCGCAGCAGCTCGTCGTGGGAGAGCGCGAAGTCGGGCCTGATGCCGCTCGGCGGCCGGCCGGCGGGGTTGCGCGTGAAGGTCTCGAAGATCAGCAGGCCGCCGGGGGCGAGCGCCGCGCGGATGCTGCCGAAGAGCGAGCGCTCGAGGTAGTTGAAGTCGACGATCAGCGCGTACTGCTCGTGGGGGAACCGATCGGACACGAGGTCGAGGCGGTGCGCCTCGACCGGGAGCCCGCGCCGCGCGGCCTCGGCACCGACCCGCTCGATCGCGACGTCCGAGATGTCGACGGCGTCGACGCTGAAGCCGAGCTCGGCCAGGAAGAGCGCGTTGCGCCCCTCGCCGCACGCCAGGTCGAGCGCCCGCCCGCCCGGACGCTCCGCCAGCAGGGTCCCGTGCCGCTCGAGCCACTCCGACGGAGCTCGACGCGCCGCCCCCGGGATGCTGCGCGGCGCGGCGCGGTAGCGCTCGTTCCAGCGCGCGCGGTCGGGATGCTCGGCGGCGCTGCTCAGGGAGGCGCGCCCGCGTCGGAGCCATCGCCATCGTCGCGCATCGTGGCGGCCAGCTCCTCGGCGCCGCGATCGGCGCGCTCGCGCGAGGACTCGACCTCATCCCACGCCACCTTGACGCGGGTCGGGTCGGCGCGGTCGATGGTGACCGGCAGGGTCATCCCGGGGGCCGGCCAGCGCGTGCGATGGACCAGGCCGGAGTGCTCGATCGCCTTCGCGGGAATCCTGTCGCCGCGGACGACGAGGCGCATCCGGCAGCGCTGCATCACGCCCCGGCCGCGGTGGCCGCTGCAGGACACCACCTGTGCGGTGCCACGCACCGGATCCTTCATCCGGAGGCTGCCGAGCATGTCGCCGAGCACGCCCATCGCGGCGATGGTAATGGACCGACGGAGGGCCGTAGCTCGACGGCGGAGCCGGCCGTGAGAAGGGCCTCGGGCTCTGCCGCCCCGGCGGGCCGGCCTATCCGGCGACGGTGGTCTGTGAGACGTCGTCGAGGCAGCCGCAGAACGCGCCGGCCTGGCGGCAGCCGCAGCCCGTGCCCTTCTCCTCGGAGTACTCGAGCAGCCGCTCGCGGAAGGCGGCGAGCTCGGCGATCTGCGCGTCGATCTCGCTGACCTTGTTCTCCAGCAGCCGCTCGACCTCGGGCATCACCGCATCGCAGCAGCCGTCGTCCGCCGCCGCAAGCAGGCCGCGGATATCCGCCAGCGAGAAGCCGAGCGCCTTGGCCCGCCGGATGAACCGCAGCTTGCCCTCCTCCTCGGGGCTGTAGAGCCGGTAGCCCGCGGCGCTGCGCTCGTCGGCGGAGACCAGGCCGATGCGGTCGTAGTAGCGGATCGTGCGGCTGGGGAGCCCGACGTTGTCGGCGACCTGCTTGACCGTCAGTCCCATGCCTCCCAGGATAGACCTGACAGCAGGTGTCAAGTCAAGCGGCGCGACGCCGTATCGCGCTGAGCGCGCGCGCCCGATGCGTCCGCGGCGACCACGTCCTCGGCCGCGTCGGACACCGAGAGCGCCAGGAAGCGCACGCTCGGGCGCTCGGGCGCGACGCGCCGGATCACCTCCACGCCGCCGCCGTCGGGCATGTGCACATCGAGCAGGACCATGTCCAGCCCGGTTGCGCGGATCGTCTCCACGGTCGCCGCGACGGTGGCGTCGCCGCCGGCGATCTCTACGTGGCCCTCGAGTGCGGCACTGACCCCGGCGCGGAAGAGCTGGTGGTCGTCGACGATCACGACCTTCGGAGCGCTCACGGGTCTCCTCCATCGAGCAGCAGCTCGATCTCGGGGGCCGGCGCCGGGCGAGCTCGAGATCCTCGTCCGCCCGCCGCGCGCGTCGTCGAGCACGCTCGGGTGGTTCACGCGCGAGTACGAGGCGGCGCTCGACCATCTCGGCGTCGATCCCCCCATGATCGTGGGCACGGCCGCCGGCGGGGGCAGCCCGGGAGAGCTCGCGCGCGGAGACGTCGAGGCGATCCCGGCCCTGATCGACATGCTGCCCGTGTACACGAGCGAGCGGTCGCCGGTCCGCGCGATCCCGTCGACGTGGAGGTCTACGGGAGCGGGCTGGTGGCATCCGACCGCTGCCGCTGGAGCTCGTCGAGCGGATGCGGGCTGCGCTCGCGGCCGGGTTCGAGCTCCAGCGCGAGCAGCCGGAGCTCGGCATCGCGGCCTACCGGCGCCGCTTCCCGAAGATCTCGCCCGATCACCTGCGCAGCTCCTGGGCGGCGGTCGAGCCCTACGTGTTCGCGGGCCCGCCGCCCGGCGCGATGGACGCCCGCTCCCGGCAGGCGACGATCGACTACACCGCCACCACCCACGACCTCCCGCGCGTGGCGCCCAAGACGATCTATCGGCCTGAGCTCCTGAGCGCAGTTGACTGCGCGGCAGGGTAGGCGCCGCCGGGCCTCAGCGCAGCCGGTGCCGAGCGGTGCCCCGGTTGGGCGCCGAGTCGAAGTTGCCGAAGCCTCGTACGGATACGTTCGCGCGCCAGCGGTAGACGCGCGGGTTGCCGATCGCCCTGCGCCCGAAGGAGAGGATCATCCGGTTGCCGCGCCGGACGGCCCGAACCCTGCCAGCCGATCGTACCCCGGTGCGCGTGATCTGCGTGACGCCGTCGGCGGCTGTCACGCTGAAACGCCTGCCCCGGGCTCGGATCAGGATCTCCGTGCCGCGCAGCGTGCGCCGGTCCGCGTCGGCCACCTTCACCACGTGCCGCAGGCGGCCGTGGCTGCCGTGCGTGGCGACCGCGCTGCGGACGTCGATCGCCGGCTGCGCGCCACGGTCGCCCGCGCGGTCCCGAACCGTGACCCGGTCGCCCGCCGCCTGTGCGGCAAGCGCAAGCGACACGCTCAGCGCGAGCGCGGCGGTGAGCGGGCGGGCGGACAGCGCCCGTTGCCCGACACGGTCGGATCGCATGCGCCCATTCTCGCGGCCGCGGGCGCGCGCGTCAAGCGCGCGGCGCGGGAGGCTACGATGCCGCGAAGCGCGGCGTCCGCGGCTCTCGCGCGGCGCCGAACAAGCGTTCTCGCGGGCGAACGTTCCGCGCGACCCCCGCCGGCCGGTAGCCCTGGACGTTCGCCGTCGCACCCGGCTCCGCGGCTCGGCGTCCCGGCCTCGCGGCTCGGCATCCCGGCCCCTCCGGGCTCCCAGCAGCTCGAGCGGGGCGGGTTTGGCGAGGTGGAAGCCCTGCGCATGGTCGACGCCCATCGTGCGCACCAGGTCGAGCGTCTCGGCGTCGTCGACGTACTCGGCGATCGTCTGCTTGTCGAGCCCGCGGGCGATCTCGACGAGCCAGAGACCGACGAGCGCCACCTTGACGACCCACTTGCGCTGGGCGCGGAAGCCGGTCATGCAGCGGTCGACGTTGTCGGCCACCTCGCGCGGCTCCAGCAGGCCGTCGCAGACGACCACCTCGGCCTTACCCGCCGACCGTAGTGCACGCGCCGAGACCGCGTCAAGGCGCCCTCGGCCCCGGGCACGACCGGACGACGGCCGCAGGCGCCGGCCCCGAACGCGGCCTTCGCCCCGGCTCCCGCCGGCAGACCTGCGTCTAACATGGGCCCCTTGCGGCGGTGGATGCGACAGCGCGGGTCGATGGAGCGGATCGCCGCCGCGAGCGGCGGTCGATTGCGGTGGTACTTCTCGGCCGTGGCGGCGATCGCGGTCCTTGGTGCGGCGGGGTCGGTGTTCGGGGTGTTGCCGCCCTCGAACGAGAGCGCTTCCACGGGCGAGCCCTCATCCGAGGAGGAGCCGAGCCTCGACGCCGCGGTCGTCGCTCAGGCGCGCCGCGAGCGCGCCGACCGGCAGCAGGCACGACCGCCGACGACACCCGCGCTCGAGGCGGTCGAGCGCAGGGTCGCCGCGCGCAAGGCCGCCCCCGAGCGCGAGGAGGTCCTGCCGGCGCGCGTGCGGGAGGAGAACGGGCGCCTGCGCCGGCAGCTCGACCATCTGAAGGCGATCGAGAAGGAGCAGAAGCGGGTCGAGCGCGCGCTCAGGCTCGCCTCGGCGGGCTACGACGGACCGCTCCGGCTGGGCCGCAGCGGGCTCGCCTGGCCGGTCGGGGGCCCCCTGGTGTCGCCCTTCGGTCAGCGCTGGGGGCGCCTGCACGCCGGCGTCGACATCGCCTCGCCGGCGGGGACCGTGATCCGCGCCGCGGGGAACGGCGGCGTCGCGATCGCGGCGCCCTACGGCGGCTACGGCAACTACGTCTGCCTCCAGCACACCGCCTCCTTCACCACCTGCTACGCGCACCTGTCGCGCTTTCTCACCCGGCAGGGCGAGGTCGTGCGCCAGGGGGACCCGATCGGCCTCGTCGGCTGCACCGGGCACTGCTTCGGAGACCACCTCCACTTCGAGACCCGCGTCAACGGGTCCCCGGTCGACCCGATGAACTACTTCTAGCGGGCGCGCCTTGCAGCCAAGCGGCGATCTCGCCCCCGAGGCTCTCGCGGAGGCTCTCGCCGGCAGCCCGGTGCGCAGCTACGCGGCGCTCGTCTCGACCGGATCCGCGGCGCTCGCGTGGGCGCAGGAGGGGGCTCCCGACGGCGCCGTCGTGGTCGCCGATCACCAGCTCTCGCCGCGCGGGCATGCCGGCCGGCCGTGGAAGGCCGCGCCGGGCGAGGGGCTCGGGCTGTCGATCGTGCTGCGGCCGCGGCTGACGGCCGAGCGCGAGGGCTGGCTCTACACGATCGTCCTCGCGGCGCTGGCCGAGGTGTGCGGCGAGGGGACGGCGATCGAGTGGCCGGACGAGATCCGGGCGGGGACCGAGACCGTCGCCGCGATCGGGATCAAGACGCTGCTCGGGCCCACCGGGGTGGATCTGAGCATCGTCGACGTGCTGCTGCCGGCCGCGACACCTCCCCGCGGTGAGGTGATCGGCTCGATCATCGCGGCGGTCGCGGCGCGGCGAGCTGAGCCGTCGGCGGCGGTGCTCGCGCGCTACGAGCGAGCCTGCGCGACGATCGGACGCGACGTGCGGGTGCGCTTCCGCGCGGGCACAGGGCCCGTCGTCGGTGGCCGGGTCGTCGGCGCGCTCGAGGACGGCGCGATCCTGCTCGAGCAGGCGAGCGGGCGCCGGGCTCCCGTGCGCCCCCAGGACGTCCGCGGCCTCGAAGCGCCCTGAGGGCGAGCGCCGGCTCGGGCCGGGCTAGCCGAGAGCGGTGTGGGGCCGCAGATCCTCGGTCCGGCAGGGCGACTGCGGCAGGTCGAGGATCACCGGGTCCCCCGTCAGCAGCACGAGACCGCGTGCCGCGGCGGTTACCAGGGCGAAGCAGTCCCCGAGCGCGATCGGCGCGCGGGCCTTCAGCCGCGCCGCCTCGATCATCCTGGCGGTGCCGGGAAGATCCGGCGCCAGTGAGGCACGCAGCAATGCGATCGTGTCGTCAGCGGCCGGCCGCCCATGGTCGCGCTCGACCCGGTAGTAGACCTCGACGAGGTTGACCCAGCTGACGACCGGGCGCTCGCCGATCAGGGCATCGACCCGGGAGAGCGCGGGCTCTTCGCCGTCGAGCCAGGCGAGCACGGCCCAGGCGTCGAGGCACACGCTCAACGGGGCTCTCGCGCCCGATCCTCGAGGAGCCGGGACGCCATGCCGCTCGCGGCGAACCGTCCGCCGAGCCCCGCCGGCCGGCGCCGGGCGACGAGGACGACCTCGTCCTCGCGAAACTCGAACTCCACCTCGTCCCCGGGATGCAGGCCCGCACGATCACGGAGGGCCTTCGGAATCACGACCTGCCCCTTCGCGCCGATGCGGCCGATCATACCTGGCGAGTATAACCGGCCGCCCGACCAGCGGCCGGAACCGACGCGGCCGGCGCCGGCAGCGACGCGGTGTCAGCGATCCCCAGGCGCCGGCGGGTCCGCCCCGGGGGTCGGCGCCGGCAGCGCGATCCAGACCTCTGCGCCCGCGGCGCCGTTCTCCGCTCCGCAGCGACCGCCGTGGGCGGCGGCGATCGCGGTGACGATCGCCAGCCCGAGACCGGTCCCTCCCCGCGCCCGTGCGGTGTCGGCACGCGTGAAGCGCTCGAACGCCCGGTCGATGAAGTCCTCCGGGAACCCCGCCCCCTCGTCGCAGACGCGCAGCTCGATCGTCCCGGCCCGCTCACGCGCACTGATCTCGATCGCGCCCGCGCCGTGGCGCAGGGCGTTGTCGACGACGTTCCCGAGCGCCTGCTCGAGCCGCAGCGGGTCGGCCGTCAGCCGGAGCCCGGCGGGAGCGCTCGCGGTCAGGTGGCGCTTCTCCTCGCGCGCGCGGCGCTCGTAGCGCGCGCGGAGGCCTTCGATCAGCTCCGCGGCATCGACCGAGGCGAGGCGGACGGGCAGCCGGCCGCCGTCGGAGCGTGCGATCACGAGCAGGTCCTCGGCGAGCTGCGCGACCCGGTCGGTCTCCTCGGCCGCCGAGCTGAGCGCGGCGCGCAGTTCGTCGGGGGTGCGCCCCTCGCGCAGCGCCAGCTCGAGCTCGGCCTTGAGGATCGCGAGCGGCGTGCGCAGCTCGTGGCTCGCGTCCCCGACGAACGTGCGCTCGCGCTCGAAGGCGGCCTCGAGCCGCCCGAGCATCGCGTTCAGCGTCTCCCCGAGCCGCGCGATCTCGTCGCCCGAGCGCGCGACGGGCAGCCGCCTCGAAAGCTCTGAGTCGCCGAGCTCCGCCGCCCGGCGACGCATCGCCTCGACCGGCCGCAACGCGGCCGCGGCGACGCCGTAGCCCGCCAGCGAGGCGAGCGCGAGCGCGACGGGCCCGCCGATCAGCAGCAGCACGAGCAGGTTGCGCAGCGCCTCCTCGTCATCGTCCAGCGAGGCGCCGACGGCGACGACGAGCCGTCGCCCACGGACGGTGATCGGGGTGGCGAGGATGCGGGTCTGCTCGTCGGCGTCGATCGGGCCGCGGCCCTCGACCTCGATCGCGCCGCCGCGGGCGCGGGCCAGTTGCGCGCCGCTCAGGACGGGCCGACCGCCGAGCTGGGGAGTGCCGTCGAGCACCGCCCCGCTCGGCGTGAGCACCTGCGCGAAGCTCTCGCCCTGCTCGCTCAGCGGGCCCGTCCTCGTCTGGGAGGGGTCGGCCCCGCCGCGCCTCACGAATGCGGCCACGTCCCCCACGCGCGAGCGCAGGCCGCGGTCGAGCGAGGCGTCGAGGTCGCGCTCGAAGCGCAGGTAGAGGAACGCCCCGAAGGCGAGCAGCACCGCCGTCATCACGCTGATGAACGCGAGCGTGAGCCTGAGCCGGATCGGCAGGCGACCGAGCCGGCCGGCCATCAGCGGCCCGTCCTCACGCTCGGACCGACCTGCTCCCCGGAGGGGGCAGATCGCATCAGGACGGGTCCTCGCGCAGGCGGTAGCCGGCTCCCCGCACCGTCTCGAGCGACTCGAGCCCGAAGGGACGGTCGACCTTCTCGCGCAGGTAGCGGACGTACACGTCGATCACGTTCGAGCGGTTCTCGTACTCGTAGTCCCAGGCGTGCTCGAGCAACTGGTAGCGCGAGAGCACCTCGCCGGGCCGGCGCATGAACGTCTCCAGCAGCGCGAACTCCTTCGCGGAGAGCCGGATCTCGTGCTCGCCCCGCCACACGCGCCGCGTCGCCGGGTCGAGCCGCAGCCCCGCGGTATCGAGCACCGCCGGGCGTTCGACCGGCCCGCGCCGCGCGAGCGCACGCAGCCGCGCGAGCAGCTCGGCGAAGGAGAACGGCTTCGTGAGGTAGTCGTCGGCGCCGCCGTCGAGCCCGGCGACGCGATCCTCGACCCCGTCGCGCGCGGTCAGCATCAGCACCGGCGCCCAGACGCCCGCCTCGCGCAGCCGCCGGCAGGTGGCGAACCCGTCGATCCCGGGCAGCATCACGTCGAGCACGATCGCGTCGTAGTCGGTCGCCTGCGCCATCCAGAGCGCGTCCTCGCCCTTGACCGCGACGTCGGCCGCCAGCTCCTCCTCGCGCAGTCCGCGGCGGATAAGGCCCGCCATCTTGACCTCGTCCTCGACGATCAGGACCCGCACGCGCGCATACTCGCAGCCGAGGAGGAGAGCGGGATGAGAGGAACCCGAGCGACGGACGGTGGGGGCGTGGGCGCTCCCCCGCCCCCGAAACTGCCGTCTCGAACGTCCTACTCGCTGTCCCCCTCGACGACGACCAGCTTGTAGCTGCCGTCGAGTCGGACGTCGACGGTCTTGCCGTTCGGCTTGGTCACCTCGACCTCCCAGGTGGCGCCGTTCTCGTCATCGAGCTCGACCGAGTTGGTCGTGCCCCCGCCGGTGATGGCGAGCGCCGCGGTGCTCGCCCTGTCGGCGCCGCGACCGGTTACCGCCTCGCCCGCGTCATCGCGGCCCTCCTCGGAGCCACCACCCTGGGCCAGCGCCGCGCCGCCCAGCGCGAACGCCGCCAGGGCCGCGACCGCCATCAGCGTCTGCTTGATCCGTCTCGACATGCTGCTCCTTTCCTCGTCGGGACGGGAGAAGCTAGGGGGCGCCGATGAGATGAGCGTGAGAGGGGCGGCCCCCCCGGCCGGATGCCCCCGGCAGGTGCGGCTGCTCGACGAGCACGGCGCTCCCTGCACCGCCGAGAGTCGCCGCCGGATCGCGGTCGCCCGCCGACCGGGTGAGCCCGCCCAGACCTAGCGGACGGTTACGATTGGCCCCAGCCGCAGCCCCGTACCCGGACACGAAGGAATGCGCCGCGATGGAAGTCGAGCCGGAGAAGAGTCATACGTGGGTTCGCATCGGTGCCGTCTACGGCGCGGTCGTCGCCGACAGGATGGCGGCGATCGTCTACCACGCCGAGGCGCGCCGCGGGCAGACCGGCGGGCCGGGAGGCAACGGCGCCGTGATGGACCCCGCGTGGTTCCTCGTGTGGACCCACGAGCCACACCGCCACTTCCAGCTCTCCGCTCCGCCCCGCAACGCCCAGATGACCTCCGAGCAACGCGAGGAGTCGGGCTTCGTCGCGCTCGCCGAGGCGGGGGCGATCATCGACGACCACGTCGCCAAGGGAGAGACCTGAGCGGCCCGGTCCCCGGCGCCGCGCTCGCGCTGGTCGAGTTCCCCGCCGACGACCCCGAGCGGGCCCGGCGCTTCTGGTCCGGCCTGGTTGACGGGGCGCTCGACCCGCGGGATGCCGGCGAGGGGGAGGGGTGGCAGACCCGCTCGCCCGCGCCGGCGATCGGCGTGCACGCCCGCGGCCCCGGCCCCGGCGACTCGTTCTCGCTGCCCTACTTCGCCGTCGGCGACCTCGCCGGGGCGCTCGAGCGGGTCATCTCGCTCGGCGGCAGCGTCGTCCACCCGGGGACTCGCTGGGCGATCTGCAAGGACTCGGAGGGGAGCCCGTTCGGACTGGCACTCGATCCCGCCCCCGGCGACACCGGCGCTGCGGGCTAGTCGGCCGACCCGGAACGTTCCGGGAGGTCCACTGGTTCCTCAGCTGTAGGAGTCCCAGACCTTCAGCGCGGGCAGCGGGTCGATGGCGCGACCGCCCTGGTACCAGCCCGGCGCGCTCCACAGCTCGAAGTGGAGGTGACATCCCGTGGCGCGCCCGGTCTCGCCGACCGCGCCGACCTTCTGCCCGGTGAAGACCCGATCGCCGGTCTTGACGAGCGCCGGCTCCCGCATGTGCATGTAGACGTAGTCGGCGCCCGTGCCCGCACCGTCGATCACCAGGTAGTTGCCGGCGGCCGAGTGGTAGCCCGCGTACTGCACCTTGCCGCCGCGGGCGGCCGCGAGGCGGGTGCCGCAGCGCGCGAACATGTCCTGGCCCTGGTGCGCGCGCCCGCCGCCGCCGCCGAAGTTGTTCGTGGGCGTGTAGCCGAGGTTGTGGCGGCCGCGGATGGGGAACAGATGGTCGCCGAAGAAGAACTCGGTGGTCGACTCGGGCGCGGTTGTCACGGCGCTGCTGGCGGCGCCCACCAGGCGGAACACGTAGCGCCCCGTGGGCACGACGCCGTCCTTGCTGCGGCCACCCCAGCGCACCTGGGCGCGCACGCCGGGCTGGGCGGGGACGCTCCAGGTGCGGACGACCTCCTGGCTCTCCTCGTTGATGAGCGCGACCTGCGCGACGGTGGCCTGCTGGACGTCGAAGCTGAAGGTGGCTTTGCGACGCCCGGCGTAGAAGAAGGACGCGCCGGGCGCGATGTCGAGCGGCTTCACCTTGGGAGCACGGCGGACGCGCACGCGGCGGACCCTGGCCAGGCGCGTGCGCCCGGAGCCGAGCAGGAGGACGGGCCCGCTGCGAGCGCGCATCGGGACCTCGGCGACGACGTAGCGGCCGCTGCTGCGGGCCACCGACGCAGCGGTGTTGTCGCGCCGGGTGCGCCTGCCGCCGAAGATCACGCGCTTGACGCGGTCGAGGTTGCGCCCACGGACGACGAACTCCTGGCCGCGAACGACGGTCTGGCGCGTCTCGCACGCCTTGGAGGTCGATCCGAGACACGCGACGACCTTGACGCGCGGGGTGCCGGGACCGCTGAGCCCACCCGTCTGGGAGGCGAAGGCGGCTGCGGGGACAACGAGGAGGACTGACGCGAGGGCACAGACCACGGCGCAGCGTCGATGGCTCAAGCAGCTCCCCTCTCTTTTCGCGCCTCCGGGGTTAGCTGTCGGGCTCGCGCTCAGAGAGCTGCGCTACGACCTCGCGGCCGATTCGCCCCATCTTATGGTTCCCCCGTATCGCCACTGCCCGCGCAGCACCGAATTCGGCTGTATCCCTACAACGCGCCGTACCGTAGCAGGCTCACCGGCGGCCGCGGGCCGGTTTTCCGCTCGCAGCGCACTACGCGGCGCCGTCAGCGGGCGAAGCTGCGCAGGAACCGGCGGGCCAGCCTCGGCTCGCCCGTCAGCCCCGGGTCCGCCAGGCCGAGCTGCACGACGCGTCCGCGACGCAACTTGACGACGACCCGCGCCCGTCTGGCGCGAGCGAGGTACCACTCGGCCCCTCCGACGCGGTAGCGCCGCTCGCCGCGCAGGCGTCTGCGGACGGCCCGCCTGCTCGACCCGGCGCGCAGGCCCCTCACGTGCTGGGCGCGGGTCGAGGTGAGCGCGAGCACCGCGCGTCCGCGGACGCGCCGGCGCTCGCGGCGCTCGAGCCCCCGCCGCAGCCCGGCGCTCGGGTAGCCGATCCGCACCTGCCCGCCGCCGACCATGCAGAAGCGGTCGACCGTCGATGTCTTGCGGTCGAGGCTGCGCGCCGGGTAGGCGCGGCGGCTCGCCCGGCGCGCGCGACCGAGCCGCGCGCGGTCCACGCGCTTGCCGGCCACGCGACGGCGTCGCGGCAGCGCGCAGATGCCGGCACCGTCCCCGGCGCGCGGGTCCTTCACGATCAGCTCCACGTTGCGGTCGCGCGCGGCGCCGATCGCGGACTTCGGCGCGCGCTGATCGTTGTAGGCGAACCCGCGCGCCAGCGCCGCGAGCTGCTCCTCGCCGAAGGTCGCCGCCGCACCGGGCGCCGGGAGCCCGGGCGCCGCGCCCTGATCGACGGGGATCCCCAGGATCGAGAGCGTCCCGTCGCGGTTGTCCATCACCTCGAGCAGCCGCTGCTGCTGGGGCCAGTCGGCGGTCGCCGCGGTGTTGATCTCCCACCAGTTGCCGCTCTCCTCGCAACCGCGGCGGCGCCCGCAGGGCGCGACGCGGTTGGCGTGCGAGTGCCCGGTGACGTACGCGACCACGTTCTCGTTCGCCGACAGCAGGCCCGCCAGCTCGTCGCCGAGATGGATCGGCGAGGACGCGCGCGGGTCGAGGTCGCAGCCGGGGTCGCGGTCGTGGCCGTGGCGGTCGCGCGGCCCGGTGTAGGGGCCGAACTGCCCCGTGTAGCCGCCGCGGCAGGGCGTCGCGGCCTCGTCCGGCGTTCCCGACCTGAGCGCGCGGGTCCCGTGGTGGCCGAACACCACCACGATCTTGCGCTCCGCCCGCGCCCTTGCGAGCTCGTCCTGTAGCCAGCGGAACTGGGGGTCGTCGAGGTTGCCCTGCGGGGAGCCGACCGCCGCGCCCCCCTCGGCGACCGTGTCGAGCGAGATGAAGCGCAGGCGCGGCTTGGGGTCCCACGCGTAGTAGCTCGCGGCGAAGCCGGAGGCCGCGTTCTGGGCCGGGTCGACGAACCCGAACCCGTGCGCGTCGGGCTGGATCCCCTGCGCGTACACCCGCTTTGCCTCGACACGGTCGACGAAGCGGCGATTCTCATCGGGTGGCACGGCGAAGCCCTGCTCGCGCGCGAAGATCGTGCCGGCGGCGAGCGTCCGGGACGGGCCCGAGGCGAACGGCTTGAGGCAGCCTGTCGCGACCTTCTCGGAGTTCGCGAGCGCGGAGTGGTTGCCTTGGACGGCGCTGTCGTGGTTGCCGTTTGAGAGGTAGGTCGGCACGGGCGCGGCGCCCCGCCGCAACCCGCTGGCGACGAACGGGCGCTGCGCGCGGTCCATCAGCCCCTCGTAGCGGGGCCAGCTCGCGAACAGCGGGCCGCCGGGGCGGTCGGGGTCGTAGAAGTTGAAGTCGCCGGAGCCGCCGTTGTAGTCCGAGTGATCCTGGACGCCGGTGTAGCGTTGCGGCTCGTCGAAGGGCAGGCGGCCGAGCGCCGTCCGCTGCGCCAGCGTGCAGCGCGAGAAGTCTCGCGTGCCGCTGTTCGGGTCGACGACCTGGCCACCCTCGATCAGTCGGCGCGCCCAGGACACCTCGTTGAG
Source organism: Thermoleophilaceae bacterium (assembly GCA_051003875.1). GTDB lineage: Bacteria > Actinomycetota > Thermoleophilia > Solirubrobacterales > Thermoleophilaceae > JAAYBF01. Next base: position 1,551 of record JBPCKX010000071.1, on the reverse strand, counting down.
CTGCTGGTTGTCGGTCTGGTCGCCCGTCAGCAGGGCGAAGTCCATCCCGGCGCGCCTGCCCCCCGCACCGCGGTTCGGGCTGGCGAATGTGAACTGGTTGAGCTGGCGGATCGCGAGGTCGACCGCCGCCGGCAGCAGCGCCTCCTGCGGGCGCCAGATGCTCGGGCTCCGCGCCAGCGCCGCGTTCTGCTCCACGCGCGCGGGTGACTCCTCGTCGGTGAGCTGGAAGTCTGAGAGCTGTGCGAAGTAGGCCAGCGACCGCCGCCGCCGCTCGCGCCGCCCCTGGGCCTTGGCGCGCGGCAGCTCGCGCAGGACCTGCGCCGAGCCCGGCCCGGGAGCGAGCGTAAGGAACCCGGGCTTGGCCGGGTCGAGCGAGGGGCCGGGCACCACGTTGCCCTGCGCGGTCGTGCGCCCGAGCGTCTGCGCCGCCGCGCCGCCGGCGAGCGCCGCCAGCACCACGATCAGGACGGTTACCGGCGCGAGCGCGCGTGCTGTGGTCGACGGGCCTCGGGACATGGCGCCGCCCGCGGACGGGCGGAGCCTCCCAACGTAGCGGACGGGGCCGCCCGGACCTGCCGCCCGCGCCGCTCAGGAGTCGCCTACGAGGCGCAGCTCGCTCGCGCCGGCAACGACCGCGTCGCCCGGGTGGAGCTGGCGTCCCCGCCGGGTCTCCGGCTCGCCGTTGACGAGCACGCGCTCGGAGGCCAGGAAGTCCTTCACGTCGCCACCCGCGTCGACCGTGCCGGTCAGCTTCAGCAACTGGCCGAGCCGGATCGTCTCGCCGCGGATCGGGACCTCGGTCGCCATCGCTCAGCTCGCCGCGGGTGCCTTCGCGGCGCGGGCGAGCTTCGCGCGCGCGCCCTTGTCGAGCTCGACCTTGCGCAGCCGTACGGCGGACGGGGTGACTTCGACGCACTCGTCCGCGCGCAGGAACTCGAGCGCCTGGTCGAGCGAGAGCCGGCGGGCGGGCACGAGCCGGATCAGCACGTCGGCGTTCGCGGAGCGGATGTTCGTCAGGTGCTTCTCCTTGATCGCGTTGACGTCGAGGTCGTCGGGACGCGCGTTCTCGCCGACGATCATGCCTTCGTAGACCTCTTCGCCGGGCGCCACGAACAGCGTCCCGCGCTCCTGCAGGTTGAACAGCGCGAACGAGGCCGTCATGCCACGCCGATCGGCGACGAGCACGCCGGTCGGCCGCGTGCGCATCCTGCCCGCCCACGGCTCCCAGCGCTCGAAGACGTGATGCAGGATGCCGGTGCCGCGCGTCTCGGTCAGGAACTCCGTGCGGAAACCGATCAGCCCGCGTGTCGGGATCAGATAGTCCATCCGCATCCAGCCGCTGCCGTGGTTGACCATCTGCTCCAGGCGCCCCTTGCGCAGCGGGAGCATCTGCGTGATCACGCCGACGTAGTCCTCGGGCGCGTCGATCGCAAGCCGCTCGACCGGCTCGTGCGTGCGGCCGTCGATCTCGCGCGTGACGACCTGCGGCTGGCCGACAGTCAGCTCGAAGCCCTCGCGGCGCATCAGCTCGACGAGCACCGCGAGTTGGAG
>JBPCKX010000070.1:0-11047 GCA_051003875.1 Thermoleophilaceae bacterium | reverse complement strand
GCCTATCCGGCCCCGGGTTGCCCGGGCGCCGCGGCGGGCGGCTTGAGGCCGACCACGTCGACCGGCCCGGCCCCCTCGCCGAGCGAGCGCAGAGCGTTCCCGATCGCCTCCTCAGCGATCGCCCGCGCCCGCCGCGCCGCCTCCAGGGGCGCGTATCCGAGCGCCAAGTGGGCTGCAAGCGCCGAGGAGTGGGTGCAGCCCGAGCCGTGCGCCGCTCCGTCGGGATGGCGCTCGCCGGGGATCGCGACGAGCTCGTCCCCGTCGAAGTAGAGGTCCGTCGCCTGCTCGCGGTGCCCGCCGGTGATGACCACCGCTGCTGCCCCCAACGCGTGCACGGCGCGGGCGACCTCGCCGTCGGCTTCCGCTCCCGCTCCCGCGAGCAGGCGCGCCTCCGGCAGGTTCGGGGTGAGGACGGCGGCGAGCGGGACGAGCCGGGTCCGGAGCGCATCGAGCGCGCCATCGTCGAGCAGCGTCCCACCGCTCTCGGCCACCATCACCGGGTCGAGCACGACGGGCGCGCCTCCGACGAGCCCGAGCGCCGTCTCGACCGCGACGATCGCCTCGACCGTGCCGAGCATGCCAACCTTGACGGCGTCGACGCCGATGTCCTGTGCGACTGCCCGGACCTGGTCGACGATCACGTCCGCCGGGACCGGGTGGACGGCCGAGACGGCGACGGTGCTCTGGACGGTGATCGCGGTGATCGCCGTCATGCCGTGCGCGCCGCAGGCCGCGAAGGCCTTCAGGTCGGCCTGGATCCCCGCGCCGCCCCCGGAGTCCGACCCCGCGATCGACAGCAGGCGGGGCGGATGCCGCCTTCCCATGCGCCGAGTCTAGCTCGCCCCGCCGCCCCGGTTCACGGGACGGCCCCCGTGCGGAGGTACCCGCCGAGCCCGTCACGACGCAGGTGGCCCGAGGCCTCGAGCCGCGTCAGGAGCGCCCGCACCTCGCGCGCGGGGAGCCCCGCGCAGGCAGACACGCCGTCGACTCCCAGCCCCGCCTCGACCGCGTCGAGCGCATCCTGCTCGACCGGATCGAGCTGCCCCCGCGAGCCGACCGCCCGTCCCCGCGAGCCGTCCGCCGAGCGGTCCGAGCCGGGCGCGAGAGGCTCCCCGCCCACGCCCGGCCGGTCGCCGTTCACGACGGCGAGCTCCGGCGCGGCGCGCCATGGCGGCGGTCCGGCGGCGGGTGCTCGGGGCGGCCCGGCCCCGGGACCGAAGAGCTCGTCGAGCAGGTCGCCGACCGAGGTGACCATCAGCGCCCCGTCCTTCAACAGCCGGTTGCTGCCGGCGCTGAAACGAGAGGTCGCGCGTCCCGGGACGGCCGCCACGGTGCGGCCGAGATCGGCCGCGAAAACGCTCGTGATCAGCGAGCCGGACGGGTCGGCGGCCTCGACCACCACGGTCACCTGCGCCAGGCCGGCCATGATGCGGTTGCGAGCCGGGAACGCCCAGCGGTAGGCGCGCTGCCCGGGCGGCAGCTCCGATACGACGGCACCGGTCGCACGGATGCGCTCGTAGACGCGGCGGTTGGTGCGCGGGTAGGGCACGTCCGCGCCGCCCGCGAGCACGGCGACGGCCGACCCGCCCGCGTCGAGGCAGCCGCGGTGGGCGGCTGCGTCGATCCCGAGCGCGAGCCCGCTGACCACCGTGACCCCGGCGGCGCCCAGCCCGCGTCCGAGCTCGTAGGCGATCTCCAGCCCGTAGGGCGAGGCGTTGCGCGTTCCCACGAGCGCTACCGCGGACCCGAGCGCGCCCGGCGCCAGCGCCGCCGCGCGGCCCGCGAGAAACAGCACCGCAGGGGGATCCGAGAGCGCCTGGAGCACCGCGGGGTAGGCGTCCGCATGCCGGCACACGGCACCCAGCGAGCGCGACCGCAGCCACCCCCGCGCCGCGTCGGGGTCGAACGCCTCGAGGAAGGCTCGCGCGGCGCCCGACCGCTCGCCGACAACGGCGGCGAGGAGTTGCTCCTCGGGGAGCGCGAGCAGTCCCGCCGCGCGCCGCCCGGGCCTGTCGAGCAGCCCCGCAATCGACCCCGCGAGGTGCCCGAGCAGATGGGCGCGCCGCAGGCAGGGGGCGCACGCCGCGATCACGCCGCCGCCTCCCCCACCGCGCCGAGGCGGTAGCCGAGCGCCTCGTCCACGTCCTCGGTCATGATCGCGTCGCGCCCGGCGAGGTCCGCGATCGTACGCGCGAGCCGCAGCACCCGGTCGTGGCCGCGCCCGGTCAGCGAGCCGCGGTCGACCACGTCCACCAACCGCCGGGCCGCGCGTCCTCCCAGCACCGCGTGGGTCCGCGTCGCACGCCCGTCCATCGCGCCGTTGCAGAGTGCGGGCGATCCGGCGAGCCGGGCGAGCTGGCGCTCGCGCGCTGCGATCACCCGTTCCCTGACCGGGGCGGAGCGCTCGGCGCTCGACTCGTTCGCGACGAGCTCGGCGGCCGGCGGCGGCGAGACCTGACAGACGAGGTCGATCCGGTCGAGCAGCGGCCCGCTGAGCCTGCGGTGATAGCGGGCCCGCTCGGCCGCGGCACACTCACAGGAATCGGCGGGACGCCCACACGGGCAGGGGTTGCAGGCGGCAAGCAGCACCGTCCTGGCCGGGAACACGAGCGAGCGCTGCCCGCGGGTGATCGCGACGAAGCCGTCCTCCAGCGGCTGGCGCAACGCCTCGAGGGCGGCGCGCGAGAACTCGGCGAGCTCGTCCAGGAAGAGCACCCCGCGGTGGGCGAGGGTCACCTCGCCCGCCCGCGGATGGGCACCTCCCCCGACCAGTCCCTGCGCGGAGATGGTGTGGTGCGGGCCACGGAACGGTCGCTCCCCCGCAAGCCGCCCGCCGAGACCGGCCACGCTGTGGATGCGCGTGATCTCGACCGCCTCCTCGAGCGACGGCGGCGGCAGGATTCCGGGCAGTCGCCGCGCAATCATCGTCTTGCCCGCCCCCGGTGGACCGACCATCAGCAGGTTGTGCGCGCCCGCTGCCGCGATCTCGAGCGCGCGCTTCGCGTCCTGCTGGCCACGCACATCGGCGAGGTCCGGCGCGTCCGTCGGGACGGGGTCGGGCGCTCGAGCGGCGGCAGGCTCGGCCGCGCGCCGCTCGTGGAGGAGGTCGACTATGCGCTCGATGCTCGCGAGACCGAGCACGTCGATGCCATCCGCGAGCGCGGCCTCGGGAGCGTTCGCGACCGGGACGATCAGGCGCGTGTAGCCCGCGCTGCGCGCTGCGAGCGCGACGGCCAGCGATCCGCGCACGGGGCGCACGGCGCCGCCGAGCGACAGCTCGCCGCAGACCGCCGTCCGCTCGAGCCGCTCGGGCGGCACCTGGCCGCTCGCCGCCAGCACGCAGATCGCGAGCGCGAGGTCGAAGCTCGCACCCGCCTTCCTCACCCAGGCGGGGGCGAGGTTCGCGGTCAGGCGCGCGAGCGGGAACTGCTGCGACGAGTTGAGCAGCGCGGCCCGCACGCGCTCGCGCGACTCGCGCACCGCGACGTCGGGGAGTCCCACGATCGTGAACGCGGGCAGCCCGGGCCGCACGTCCACCTCGACGGTGACCTCTCGCGCATCGACCCCCTCGAGGCCGAACGTGGCGACGCTTGCGAGCATGGCGTCGACGCTACGGCGTGACGGCGCACAGGTCGATGCTCGCCGGTGACGTTTTGCCTCCGGCGCGAGCGAGCCCTCGTGCGGGATCGTCACCCAGCGCGCACACGAGGCACGATCCGCCCCGTAGCGTCATTGCCATGGCCGATGACCCCCGCCGGATGCTCGGAGCGCTGGGAGAACGAATCGCCCGCGAGCACCTCGAGCGCGCCGGCTACGAGATCCTGGCGAGGAACTTCCGCTGCCGCCGCGGGGAGCTCGACATCGTCGCCGCCGAGCGCCGTGCGCTCGTGTTCTGCGAGGTCAAGACGCGGGTCGCCGGCGGTCGCTCGGGCCCGGCCGGGCCGCTCGACGCGATCGGGACGGCAAAGCGTCGCCGGCTGCGTCTGCTCGCGGTCGAGTGGTTGCGCAGCTCCGCCGGCGACAGACCGCATCCCCCGGCACTGCGCTTCGACGCGATCGGCGTGACCGTCAACCGGGCCGGCGGCCTGCTCGCGCTCGAGCACGTCGAGAACGCGTTCTAGAGCCAGAAACGATCAAACAGAGCCGGTGCAACCGCAAAGTTGCGGGCACGAGGCTCGCCGCCCCGGGGCGGTCGAAAGCTCGGCAGCTCACCCCGCGGCCCGCAGCGGCCGAGGTTATGACCACCCCCCGGTCGAAAGCTCGGCAGCTCGCCGCGCGGCCCACAGCGGCCGAGGTTATGCCCACCCCCCGGGCGCCCTCAGGGCGCCAGGCGGAGCTGCTGGTAGGCGATCGACTGGAACGACATCCGGTGCAGCGGCGAGACGCCGTGCCGGGCGATCGCCGCCCGGTGCTCGGGCGTGGAGTAGCCAACGTTCGCCTCGAAGTCCCAGCGGGGATGGGCTGCTGCGGCGGCCCGCATGTAGCGGTCGCGCGTCACCTTCGCGAGCACGGAGGCCGCGGCGATCGCGGCGCTGCGACTGTCACCGTCGATCACCGCGCGCTGCTCGCGGCCGAAGTCGGGGACGCTGAAGCCGTCGACGAGGCAGAGCGCGTCCTCGCGCGCGACCCGCAGCAGCGCCGCGCGCAGCGCGGCCAGGTTGGTCACGTGCAGGCCGCGCGCGTCGATCCCGCGCACGCAGCGTGAGACGACCGCGCTCTTCGCCACCGCGCGCATGACGACGGGATAGAGCTCTTCCCTGGCGGCCTCGGTGTGCTGCTTGGAGTCGTTCAGCCGGCTGAGCGCCCGACGGTCGGAGAGCGTGAGCCGATCGAGGTCGAACAGGACGGCCGCCGCCACGAGCGGTCCCGCGAGCGAGCCACGCCCCGCCTCGTCGGCCCCGGCCACGAAACGTACGCCGAGCGCGCGATCGAACGCGAACAGGCGCCTGCCGCTGTGGGCGCGCCGCCGAGCGCGCCTGCTCGCCCGCCGCGAGCGGGCGCCCTTCGCGCCGGCCGCCGGCTTCACCCCTGTGGGCGCATCAGAGCCGGCTGTCCCCGCGTCACCCACGTCGCGGCCGACTATAGGCATGGGTGCGGGCGGAAAGGCGCAACGCAGGCCGAGGCGAGGCCGGAAGCCGCTGCTCAGAGGGTGCCGATCTCCTTCGGCGGCCAGTACGTGGCGAACGCCTTGCCGACGATCCACTTCTCGGGCACCGGCCCCCACTCGCGGCTGTCCGCACTCGCGCCGCGGTTGTCGCCCATCATGAAGTAGTGGCCCTCGGGAATCGTGATCTCGCGGGGCAGGTTGCAGAGCTGGTCGCAGGGGGTGTTCTCGTTGATGAAGGGCTCGTCCTGCTTCTTCCCGTCGATGTAGACGCGGTTGTCGACGACCTTCAGCCGGTCGCCGGGCACTCCTACCACGCGCTTGATGAAGTTGTCATCCGAGCGTTCCCCGGTCGGCATCGCGCACGACTGGTTGGCCGGCTTGCGCGCGCCACAGCTGTCGCTGTCGGCCCCCTTCGGCGGCTTGAAGACGAGCACGTCGCCGCGGCCGGGATCGCCGAAGCGCGGGGTCACCCGGTCGACCAGCACGCGCTGGCCGACGACCAGCGTCGGAACCATCGACTCGCTCGGGATCTTGAACGGCTTGACGAGGAACGCCTGGATTCCGAGCGCGAGCCCGAGCGCGACCGCGACGATCGTGACCAACTCGATCAGCGAGCCGCTCGCGCTCCGGTCCTTGCTCTTACTCGCCACCTTCACGCTCGATCGCCCTCTCGCTTAGCGGCGCGGCTACTTGGGGGGGTCTTCGGCCGCCGCATCCACGTCGGCGGCCTCGCTCTCGCCGGCGGGCTCGCCGTCCCCGGCGCCCTCACTCTCGCCGGCGGCCTTGCCTTCGCCTGCGGCCTCGCTCTCACCGGCCGCCTCGCTCTCACCGGCCGCCTCGCTCTCGCCGGCGGGCTCCGCGTCGGACGCAGCCTTCTCTTCGGCGACGGCTTCGCCGGCTGGGCGGGCGTCGGCCGCAACCGACGTCTCCGTCTCGGCAGCCTCGGTGTCGGGCTGCGCATCTCCGCCGGCACCCTCGGCGGTCACCGCGTCGAGCTCGGCCGCGTCCGCTTCGGGCGGCGGCATCGTTCCCTCCGGGGAGGCCTCTTCCTCGCGGCCGGTGAAGCGTCGCTCCCGGACCCGCGCGCCGCGACCGACGCGGTCGCGCAGGTAGTAGAGCTTGGCCCGGCGCACGTCACCGCGGCCGGCGACCTCGATCTGCTCGATCTTCGGCGAGTGCACCGGAAAGGTGCGCTCCACGCCGACCCCGAAGGATTGCTTGCGGACGGTGAAGGTCTCCCGCGCCCCGCTGCCCTGGCGCTTGATCACCGCGCCCTCGAAAACCTGCGTCCGCCGGCGGGTCCCCTCGACGACCTGGAAGTGCACCCGCACGCGATCCCCCGCCTGGAAGACCGGGATCCTGCGCAGCTGCGCGCGCTCGATTTTGTCTATGACACCGCTCATGGCAAGAAGAGGAGCGCGAGCACCGGGCGGGCGCGTCGGGCGGCGGCGAATGGTAGCGGACAGCGGTCCCAGCGCCCTCCCCTCGGGTTGCGCCCGGGACGGCGGACCACCCCGACCGCCGCGCCGGCCGGCGTCGCGGGAAGGCGGCTCTCAGCCCTCCTCGAAGGCCCGCCGCCGGCTCTGCTCGAGGCGCCACTCGCGGACGCGGCCGTGGTCGCCGGAGAGCAGCACGTCGGGCACGGCGCTGCCGCGCCAGTCCGCGGGACGGGTGTAGTGCGGATACTCCGGGCGCCCCGTCAACGCCGGGCTGAAGGACTCTTCGACGGCGCTGGCGCTGTGCCCGAGCGCGCCGGGCAGCTTGCGCAGCACCGCGTCGCAGACGACCATCGCCGCGAGCTCCCCCCCGGCGAGCACGTAGGGACCGATCGACACGACGTCCGTGGCGAGTCGCTCGTGAACCCGCTCGTCGAAGCCCTCGTAGCGGCCACAGAGCAGCGCGAGCTCGTCCTCCGCGGCGAGCTCGTCGGCGAGCGCGTCGTCGAGGCGGCGTCCCCCTGCGGCGAGCGCAACGACCCGGCGCCGACCGCGTCCCTCGACCGGGTCAGCGCCCCAGCGCCGCTCGAGCGCGGCCGCGACGACATCCACGCGGATCACCATTCCGGCGCCGCCCCCGTAGGGGGTGTCATCCACCTGGCCGCCCGAGAGCGGCGTCGAGGCGCGCAGGTCGACTGCTTCGAGCGCGTGGCCGAGATCGAGCGCGTTTCGCACGTGCCGCTGACCGGCGAACCAGCCGAACCAGTCGGGAAAGAGCGTGAAGACGTCGATCCTCACGTCGACCGCTCCTCGAGGCCGAGGAAGACCCGGTCGACCTCGATCCGGCGGGCGGCGACGTCGACCACGCGGACGGCGTCTGAGATCAGCGGTATGAGCGTGCCGTCGTCGAGCTCGAGCACGTCACAGGAGGGTGCCCCGATGACCCGCTGGACGCGACCGAGCCCCGGGACCAGACACCCCTCGAGGTCCTCGGCCAGCCACTCGTCGTGGTCGGGTGCAGAGCCCTCCGCACGCACGAGCAGCAGCTCGCCCCGCAGCGCCTCCGCGGCGGAACGATCCTCCACCCCGTCGAGCCGCACCAGTGGACGTGCCGCGTCGCCGGCGCGGCGCCTGACCGGCCGCTCGCGCGTCCCGATCTGGACGAGCGTCCCGACGGGCAGCGCGTGCACGGCCTGCTCCACCTTGAAGCTGCCGTCGAGCCCGTGCGGCCGGCCGACCCGGCCCGCGGTAACGAGGCGTCCCCGCACCGACATCGCGAAGGGTCAGTCGGAGTCGATCACGTCGACGAGCACCCGGCGGCTCTCCTTGACCGACGATGCCTTCACGACGGTGCGCAGCGCGGCCACCGTCCGTCCCCCACGCCCGATCACCTTGCCGGTGTCCTCCGGCGCGACTCTCAACTCGAGCACGATCGTCCCGTCCTCCTCCTCGAACGAGTCGACCTCGACCGCGTCGGGCTCGTCGACGAGCGCTCGGGCCAGATAGGCGAGCAGGTCCTCCATCGACCGGTCGCGGAGGCTCCGGCTACGAGGACTTCGCGTCGTCGGGCGCCGCAGCCTCTGCGGCCGCGTCACCCGTGGCGTCGTCCGCCGCGGTCTCCGCGTCGTCGCCGGGCGCCGCGTCGGCGTCGGCGCCGCCGTCGCTCTTCGCGTCGGCCTCCGGGGCCGCCTTCGCCTCCGGCTCGGTGCTCGCATCGGCCTCCGGGGCCGCCTCCGGCTCGGTGCTCGCATCGGCCTCCGGGGCCGTCTCGGGCTCGGTGCTCGCTACGTGCTGCGGCGAGGAGACGGTCGCCGTCGCGGGCGTCATCTCGGCCCGCATCAGCTTCTTCACGGTGGCCGTCGGCTGGGCCCCCTGCCCGATCCAGTGGTCGAGCCGCTCACGGTCGATCACGATCTGGGAGGGCTGGGACTGAGGGTTGTAGTGGCCGATCATCTCGATGAAGCGGCCGTCGCGCGGCGAGCGCTGGTCGGCGACGACCACCCGCCACATCGCGTTCTTCTTTGCGCCCACCCGGGTGAGCCTTACTCGCACCGCCATCCGGGAGAGGTTACCCAGTGCGGGCCGCGCGCGCCGATCCGGCGCGCCGGAAGCCGCCCCCGGCGGGCCCTCGACCGCCTTGCGGACGGTGGCGCTCAGCCGCCTCCGGCGAGCTGCTGCAGCGAGGGCATGTTGCCCTTCTGGAGCTGGCGCATCATCTTCTGCATCTGGCCGAACTGCTTCACGAGCTGCGAGACGGCCTGCACCGTGGTCCCCGAGCCCGCCGCGATGCGCCGCCGCCGGGAGCCGTCGATCAGCTTCGGGTTCGTCCGCTCCGCGGGCGTCATCGACGTGATGATCGCCTGCAGCCTGTCGAGCTCGCGGTCATCGACGTTGAGCGCCCCGAGCTGTCCGCCCATGCCGGGGATCATCTTCAAGAGGCCCTGCAGCGGACCCATGCTGCGCACCTGCTGCATCTGCTCGAGGAAGTCGTCGAGCGTAAACTGGTTCTTCTTGATCTTGCGCTCGAGCTCCTGGGCCTGGCGCTCGTCGATGCGCGACTCGGCCTTCTCGATCAGCGTCATGACGTCGCCCATGCCGAGGATCCGCTGGGCCATCCGGTCGGGATGGAAGCGCTCGAACGCGTCGAGCTTCTCGCCCGTGGACGCGTAGGGGATCGGCTTGCCCGTCAGCGCCTTCACCGAGAGCGCCGCGCCGCCGCGAGCGTCACCGTCGAGCTTCGAGAGCACGACCCCATCGAAGTTGGCGGTCTGTGCAAAGGCCTCCGCCACGTTCACGGCGTCCTGGCCGGTCATCGCGTCCACCACCAGGAGGACGTTGTGGGGCTTCGTGCGCTTTCTCACCTGCCCCAACTCCTCCATCAGCTCCGCGTCCACGTGCAGGCGGCCGGCGGTGTCGAGGATCAGGACGTCGCGGCGATCCGCCTTGGCCTGTCCGAGCGCCCACTCGGCCACGTCGACGGGGTCGCGCGAGGTCCCCTGCTCGTACACCATTGCCCCGGCCTGCCCGCCCACCCTCACGAGCTGCTCGACCGCAGCCGGACGCTGGAGGTCACACGCCGCGACGGCCACGTCCAGCTGCTTCTCCTCGCGCAGGTGGCGCGCGAGCTTGCCGCAGGCCGTGGTCTTCCCCGACCCCTGCAGGCCCGCCATCAGCACCACGGTGGGGCCCTTCGTGGCGAAGACCAGCTCGCGTCCGGCGCCACCCATCAGCTGCGTGAGCTCGTCCGAGACGATCTTCAGCACCTGCTGGCCGGGATTGAGCGCCTCGAGCACCTCGGCGCCGAGCGCGCGTTCCTTGACGGCGCCCGTGAACTGCTTGACGACCTTGAAGTTGACGTCGGCCTCGAGCAGCGCGAGCCGCACCTGGCGCATCGCCTTCGATATGTCCTCCTCGGTCAGCTTGCCCCGCGAGCGGACGTCGCCGAGGGCCTCCGTCAGGCGCTCTGAGAGCGAGTCGAACACGCCACTCAGGCTAGCGTGGAAGCGACCGACCCAAGGTCAGCCGGCCCATCCTCCCGGGCTCGCGCGCGGGCGCGACTCGCCGCGGAGCTATTGCGGCCGTTGGGGAGGCGGCGGCTCCTGCGGCTCCGTGCCGCCGCCCTGCAACATCGAGCCGGCCTTGCCGAGTGCCTCGGTGAACTCGCTGGGGATGATCCAGATCTTGTTGGCGTCGCCCTGCGCGATCTGGGGCAGCATCTGGAGATACTGATAGGCCAGCAGCTTCGGGTCGGCGTCCCCGCGATGAATGGCCTCGAAAACCGTCTCGATCGCCTGCGACTGCCCCTCGGCGCTGAGGATCTGCGACTCCCGCTGGCCCTCGGCTCTCAGGATCGCGCTCTGCTTCTCGCCCTCGGCCGTGAGGATCTGCGACTGCTTGACGCCCTCGGCGGTAAGGATGGCGGCGCGGCGGTCACGCTCCGCTCGCATTTGCTTCTCCATCGCCTCCTGGATCGAGGGCGGCGGATCGACGGCCTTCAGCTCGACGCGGTTCACGCGGATTCCCCACTTGCCGGTGGCCTCGTCGAGCACGACCCGCAGCGCCGTGCTCACCTGGTCGCGGGAGGTCAGGGTCTCCTCGAGGTTCATGCCGCCGATCACGTTTCGCAATGTGGTGGTGGTGAGCTGCTCGATGGCGGAGAGGTAGTCGGCGATCTCGTAGGTGGCGGCCTTGGGATCGGTCACCTGGAAGTAGATGACGGTGTCGATCTGAATCGTGAGGTTGTCCTCGGTGATCACCGGTTGCGGGGGAAACGAGACGACCGTCTCACGCATGTCGAGCAGAGGCTTGACGCGGTCGATGTAGGGGACCACGAGGGCCAGACCGGCGTCGAGGGTCCGGTGATAGCGCCCCAGGCGCTCCACGATTCCCGCGCGCGCCTGCGGCACGATGCGCACCCCCTGCGCGATCGTGACCAGCACGACGATTGCGACTACAGCCAGGACGATGATGGCGGCCACTGTTGTTCTCCTAAGCCTCTGACACG